>NZ_CP095740.1:3215000-3533125 GCF_023078455.1 Luteibacter aegosomatis
GGTGGCGCCGCCCCTGCTTGTCGAAATTGGAGGCGGAATTGAGAGTAAGGCTGATTTTTGAGAAGTAGCGGGCGAGGGCTGGGGTGGTTGGAGTTTGCAAGATGAAGTCCTTTTCCGTCGTTGGTTATGCCTGCCGGTTCCATGATGGAGTCCTTGGCGGGCGTGGATAGACGATTCAAAGGGTTATTGAAATCTTTTACATAACCATTCGGACCGTATGATTTCCGGTTATCCCCTGCCGGGCTTGATTTGAAAAAGAAAAATCGAAGAAATGGCGGGAAGTCGGCTCATAAACCCAATCTGCCAACGAATCGTGTTTTGTCAACCCGCCGCCCCTTCATCGGCGCATGAAGACCCGGCCTTGCCCGGCTACCGACGGCCACCCGGTCTTCCCTGTTTCTCCAGACCCCGACACCCCCGCCGTTTGGCGATCCCGCGCGCTCGTAAAAAGCTGCGCATGTGACTGAATTCGCGGATTTTGACATGCGCGTAATCGGCAATTTGATCGGGCCATTTTTCGCCTTGACAGGCCTCTTTTTTCAGGTATGACAGCGCTCCCTGCCCGGTTGCAATTCGACCGGTCTTAATCAAAGGAGCCTGGTTATGTTCCCCCCATCCATCGAGCAATTGCTGGGCGCTGCCAGCAATGGCGCTCATTACCGCACCATGTTTACCCGCGATGCCATCGCCGTGGAAGCCAGTGGGCCCGAAGACCACGCCCGGGCCATGGAATTCGTTCGGGAGGCCATGCGGGAAGGTTGGGGTGACCGCATCCATGCCCGCCCAACCCCCGTGGTGATGACGGGGGCTCAGCCCGTGCCGGCGAGCTACCCGGCCCAGGTGGTCCCGGCACCTGCCGCACCAGTGAAATCCGTCTCCCCTCCCCCGTCCATGCCGGCCATCGTTCCGGCGGCTGCTTCTTCAGTGCAGCCATCCGGCATCCCGATGGAGTCCACGTCCATGGAGTCCGCGCGGATAGAGTCCACCAGTCCCACCGAAGCTGCCCCAGTGGCGCATGAGACCGAGGGGATGGACACCGAGGATGGTGAGAAGGGCGCCGTCACCGGAGGAGAGAAGAAAAGGCCCCCGCGTCCGCGTGAGCATCCCGTGGGTCAGGCGGACAGCGCACAGCGCCACCGCATCCACCATCGGGCGCTGATGCAGCGAGCCTCGATGAAGGCAGCACGAAAGCCCTCCTCCACCCTCATTGAGCAAGAGCTGGTCACCGACATCGTCATCGACATCCTCGGTAACAAGCCCGTGGCTGAAGTGACGGAGGACGACATCCGCCGAGTGGTCGACCTGTTCCAGAAGATGCCAAAGAATGTGGGACGGCGGAAGGACTTTGCCATGCTCTCCCGCCTTGGCGTCATCAAGGCAGCGCGCAAGCAGAAGCTGAAGACCATCGACACCGACACGTTCATCAAGCACCTCAAAACACTCATCACGTTTTTCAACGCCTGCAAGGCCGTCAACGGCACCGGCATGACCGGCAGCCCTTGCGACTGGATTGTCCTGAAGCACTATCGGAAAAAGCGGCGGCAAAAGCGGGACACCCTCGACCAGCCAGAGCGCCAGCTCATTCTCGACGAATGCATGAAGAGCAAAGAACCTGTCAAGTATTGGGGCTTTCGCATCGCTGACCTTACCGGGATGCGCAGCAATGAAATCTGCCAACTCGAACTTTGCGATATCGGACGCATGGAATGGAAAGGGTACGGGGGCATCCGCGAGCACATCGACTATTTCGACATCAATGAGGAAGGTGAGGACCAGCACGTCAAATCCAGCTGTTCCGTGCGTCGCCTCCCCATTCCGCAGGCCCTGCTCGACGACGGGTTCCTGCGGTATGTCGAGGATGTCCGCAAAGCCGGCGGCAAACACCTGTTTCCCGGGTTGAGCTGGAACGACAAGCGGCCTGGGCGGGCTTTGTCGAACTTCGTTAACCCGACCCTCCGGAAACTCGGCATCCGCAGTCCGAGAAAGGTCCTGCATTCGACCCGCAACACGTGGACGACGGATGCGGACCTGAGTTCCGTGCCCCGCAGCGTCATCCGGGCCGTCAATGGACATGCCGATGGCTCCGACATCGACGACAACACCTATACCGCCCGCGCCACCCTGGTTGCCATCAAAAAGGGGATGGACGCCGTGGACACGCCCTACCTTCAGTTCCGGCCGTACCAGTCGGAGAAGTTTGCAAAGGCCATCAGCGCCGGTGTGGCTAGGGAGCAGCACGACGAGCGACTGAAGAAAGAGGGTAAATCACTTAACCGGCGGGCGGGGCGGCCTGCAAAGGAGAGTTCGGATGGTGGAACCAAGTGACGAAAGTCCATTTCGGCTCGAATCTACGGTGGCTCCGCGAGCCAATTCCAATAAACCCGCAAGTCGCATATCGAAACTTCCGAAATGCCCTAACTGAACCATACGAGGTCTGCAATTCCGTTGTTCCACAATCGCCTTGCGTCTTCAAGCTCTCTCTCTGTAATGGGTTCATCCAAAACATCAAAGGCGATAATCGTATGCGGTCGCTGAGGCATCGCGACGGGGTCGATTGCAATAGTTATGACCTCATCGTAATCAGGCCGGCTCAACATCAGATACCTGAAACACGCTCCCATCAACCCTTCTGATTCTTTACGGTATTCAGTGCAATCGCCACCCCACTTCTCGCTCGAAGTAAAGACGAAGACGTATGCCCTTCTTTTCTTCATGGGAGAGACCGCCACCAAAGCCTGCATCTGGTTCGTCGCATCAAATCCATCAATTTCATGGCGCTTATTTACCATGAAATCTGAAAGATAGGCGCGCGAGTAAATGCTCTCCGAGGCCAGGTACCTCAAGGTCTTTTCGTGCGGAGCCATGCCGTGTTCTCGGCCGGCAGAGATGGTTGCCTCAAGCAGAAATCCTGAGAATCGCTGCACCAATTCATTCCACGGTTGGGCATCCCTTGCCTTTTCCTTCCATGTCAGGAATTCCTTTGAAGAGGTGTATGAGAGCCAGTCACCTCGTCCAACCGTGACTGAATCATCCACATAGCGGACATTATCGCTGATATTGAAATCATCCTTGACTCTGTTCGAAAGGTAGTTAGAAAGGATATCGCTCTCACAATGCACACCATTGAGCCGCCCACTGCGGACTGCTTTTTCCTTCTCATCTAGATAGTGAATGAAGTCGGTCGCAGTTGGAAGCTCCTCAAAAATACGCTGTCGTGAAATTTCGTCCAGCACATGGACGAACGTCTCCGTCGCATTCAAGTTTGGAATTATGAACGGTCGGCAGACCATACGCTCATCATGGACGCCGAAATTGTATGCCAATGAGCCGTCGCTTCGTTCGCCGCCGGCTGACTGGTATGTCCGGCACGGGTTGACGGTGTTGTAGGTCACGGCAACAAGATGGAACGTTAGACCATCCCTCCTCAAATCAAAGTGAAACGGGTTTTGGCATTTCACATCAAGGAAAAGGCGGTCACCGCTTTTACGAATGTACTTCTCAGCCCCGCAAAGCTGCTCGACAGACTTGGTAACGGACTTGCCATACCAACGCTGCCAAGCCACGGCAATGTCAGGGTGGATTGGAAAACCGATTTTCTTATCGGAGAACAGCACAACATCGTTTTCAAAGTACAACAATAGATCGATTACTTCTTTTCCCGTACCGGAAGTAGAAAGACCCGTGTCACGCTGAATCGAAGGATATGACCATAGCCCCTTGAACACTTGTTCTGCCAATACCGCCAAGTCTTTTTCAGTTTCGGAGTTGCCCGGCATTTTTGTTGTTCTTTCAAGCATGACTAATTCTCGCAATGGTTGAAAGCAGTGCTCTCAGGTTCTCGCATGCCGACTTTTCGAGAAGCGCCCGGACCTGGCTTCGCACGGTGCTGATTTTGACCCCTCGCCCTTCGGCATGTTGAGCCGGGCTGGTCCCGGCAGCCAGGGCCCGCAGCAGGGCCTCCTCAGCCGGCGTCAGGCCCCACTGCTTGGCGAGCCCGGCCAGTGCTTCCCGGCTGGTCCCGGCGGGCGCGCAGACCGTAAGGACGACGCTGGCCCGGTGATGAAGTCCTTCTCCACCCCCAAGGCTGCCGACGAGCTTGCCGAGGCCGTGGGCCCCATTCCCGGGCGTGCGGGGCAACGGCGACAAGGTTAGCGCCAGGCGCTGTCTCCCACGGTGGATGGTCAGGGTATGGGGACGCCTTGTCAGCATGACGGTCCGGATGTGGACGTCCACTGTCGACCCATCCATGGGCCCGGACAGGCCAAGGTTGACCCGGCCCAGTTGGTCACCGAGCAGACGGACGGCGGCGGGATTGGCGTGGAGAACCCGACCCATGTCATCGAGGAAGGCCAAGCCTCTGTCGAGCATGTCGATACTCGCCTGGCTACCGGCTGCGGCTTCCCGCAGCCAGTCGGCGCGGACCATCATCGGCATCCACCGAGCAAGGTGGAACATCATGCCACCGAGCGCATCCCGCTTGGCTCCCTCGAACCGGTTCCTCCCGACGAGATGGTTGAACGCGATATGCACGTTCCGGCCCTGGTCGCGAAAGATGTTCCCGCCCGCCACATACCGGGGCCCATGTGGAATGAGGAAGTCCTGGTAGAACTCACTGCCGGACACATACCGGTCGTCGAGTTCGTCGTGGCATGCGACGACAATACCCGTGGGCGACTTCAGGCCCATCTTTCGTCTCGGGTCGATGAACTGGTAGTGGGACAGGTACGCGGCCTCGGCGCCCTGGATGTGATTGCCGGTGACAAGGCTCATCAACACCTCGTTTTTCGACTCGTCCCAGCCGACCATGTGGACGCCATCGCAATCGAGATAGCGGTTGATGCGGGCAATCACACCGGGCACATCGGCCGGCGAAAACACCGACTCGTACAGGTCCGCAATCAGTCCGTCCCGCACGCCCGCCTGTTCTTTCCACCGCTGCCGCATCCGACGTCCCTTGTCATCCACACTTTTGTGGATGAGGACCCTAAGCCCTCGCCCTAGCCTGACGCAACACCCGACTGAGGCCACAGGGGGCCTTTCATGCGTCTGCGCTCAACCATTCCCGTCATCGCGCTTGTCTTTTCGGCCCTCCCGGTCCATGCCGCCGACCACGTCCTGACTGTGGTCAACGACGATGCCGCCACCGTGACATCCGTGAGCTATTCCCCGCCCGGCAGTGACCGGTGGTTCGTGATGGGCGGTGGTCCCATTGAGGCGGGCACGAGTGGCCAGGCGCGGATTGCCATGCCGCCGTCCGCTTGCGTCTTCGACTTCCGGGTCCGGTTCAAGGGCCACCCCGCGCAGGACATCAAGGCGTGGAATGTGTGCCGGGGACAGGCCCTGCATATTGGGACTGCCCCGTCGGGCGGTCAGCTCTGACGCTTGCGCCGGGCGGCTTTGCCAGCGCGGTCCATCCTCGTATAGAGCTCGGTGTGCCACGGGACCGGGTCGACGCCGAGGGCTCTGAGCCAGCGGTAGAGCTGTACGGGGTCGACCCGGACATCCCCCTTCTCGACGTGCGAGATGTAGGGCTGCGAGACGCCCAAGGCCTTGGCCAGCGCCACCTGGGTGGTGCCTTTCCCCTGCCGCGTTTCGACCAGCCAGCCGCAGAACGCCTCGTGTTCCGGGCTACTGGTCGACTTCGGCATTGGGACGCGTGGGGGCATGGGCTCACCTGTTGGTGAAGGGACCCTAAATGCCTGCCTCGGTTATTCCGACTGCGAATATTCGTACTTGTTATAGACTTTGCCAAAACAGGGAGAACAAACCATGCAAAAGCCCGTCCGGTGGCATCTCACCGCCCTCCTCGCCACCGTGCTCCTGTCGGCCTGTGCGACGCAGGGCCAGCACATGGACACGATGAAACTGGGCGAGCTCAAGCCTGGTGTCTCGACCATTGATGATGCCGAGCGGCTCCTCGGTCAGCCGCAATCGGTAAGCCGACATCCCGACGGCACCACAACCCTCGGCTACAGCTTTTCCTCCGTGCAGACGGACGGAAAATCCATGATTCCCATCGTGGGTGGTCTCATCGGTAAGGGCACGACGTCTTCGGTCGAGTACACAGGCGTCAACTTTGACAAAGCCGGCCGGTACACCAGCTATTCGAGCTACCAGCACCAGTAACGGCTCGCCGCTTCCCTCCCCGGCCAAACGGACCTCGCCATGCCAATCACGTCTATCCAGCTCGCCCTTTGCGGCGCTGTGGTCTTCCTGTTCCTGGTCGCCGTGGTCTGGCGTGCCCACATCACTCTTCCGAATCGCCCATCTTTTAAAGGCAAAACGGTCGAGGCATGGCTCGATACCGACGCGCAGTGCCTGCGGGTGATGCCGAGGGGGGAGGCTAAAACTTATGCCATTCCCTTCGGCCGACTCGCATTCGATTTCAAGGTACAGACCTACGTTGGAGAAAGGCGGGTTTATCACGGGGGCGAGCCAGCCAGAACCTTCGGAAGCATCGGCCCTGGGGGCGCCTTCGAGAGCCGGACGTATGACGGTTCAGAGGGTTGGATGGAGACGGTGTCCGAAACCCACTACACGGGCCTGACCAGCGCGACGCTGTCCGTCATTGATGTGCCCGAAGCCCTCCACCGACGGTGGTGCGGGGAAGACACGAAGGCGCAGACCCGGCAGGTGTTCCTTGCCAGCCTCAAGGCCGGTGAGGCTGAGGCGTTCGAGCGCTGGCTGCGGCGGCATGCCAAGGTCCTGCGCCCGGATGTCGACGGCCTGCGGGCCCAGTGGAGGCAGCAGTGCGATGTGTGGCTGGCCACGTGTCGACGGCAGCGGACCGGGCAGGGAAAGCCCGTGGTCGAGTGTTTCCGCTTCTGCCACGACGGCGTACGGTATCTCGTTGTCGAAGACTCCGGGGCGATTCTGGCTGCCCGAGGGGATGCCCCGCTCCTTACCGACGTTGGAGCATCCCGGGCATTCGAAGGGAGGCGCCTGACGGTCTTCCGGGGTTGTGGGCAGGAAATGACATTCGACCTCTCGCCTGACGATATTGGAGCCCTGCAAAAGCTGGCTCGCAAAGGGAAGCTGACGTTCTGACGCCGGGCTGGACCCAATAAAAAGCCGCCCCTGCTGATGGACAGGGGCGGCGGTAAGGCCGGGCGTCGGGGGATGGCGTAACGTCCGGCATCCGAAGGTTGGCGACCGATGTGTAGGCAACCAGTGAAACTCCCCCTCCTCCCCTCGGAGCTTATGGTGTCGACGGCCTCGGCCTCGGTCCCGTACGGGGGATGGCTGCGCTGGGTTCCGGCGCCGTCTCCTCCGGTTTCGCGTTCACCGCCGCCAGCGCCACCTCCATGGCCTCACGCACCCACCCTGACACCTCATCTGGCAGGAACCCGATGACCTGCTGGAGGGCCGGCATGTCCTTGGTGGCAAGGTCGGCCACAGCGTCCTGCAATGCCACTTTCCGACGTTCGAGCTCCGCTCTGGCTTCCTTGACGGCCGCCCAGGAAACGCCTTCCTGCACCTTCAAGGTTCGGTGTGCGCGCTTGTCTTCCTGCACATGCTGGTCGTGCTTTTGGGCAAGCGCCAGCTTGGCGAGGCGCGGGTCCTTGACCGGAAACCCTGCATTCGACAAGCGCATGCGGACAGGATGCATGGTGGCAAGGTCCCGCGCAGCCTGACGGGCCCGCTCACGCCGACGACGGCTGTCTTCAATCCTATGGGACAGCTCAAGCGCATGCTGCTGGGCTCGGCGGGCCTGCTCAACCAAGTGGTCGTGCTCTTTCAACTGGGCGGCGAAGGTCTGGAGTACTGCGTCCAGGATTGCCGCAAATTCGATTGCGCGCTCAAGCGCCAGCCGTTCGGCCTCTGTCTTCGGGCTCGCCCCGGCTGCCGCGACCCGTTGCGCCAGCGAGGTTTTCAGGCCAGGTGCCGCGCCGCCCATCCGGACACGGACACCGGTTCGCACCCTGCGCGGTTCGACGTCCCTGGGCGCTCCAGGCTTTGAAGGTCTACGGAGGGTGGGCCGCGCGCCCATGACCACGCCGGGCACGGCAACAGGGATGCGCTCCGTCGTACCGCGCGCCCCAGCCGGCATGGCGACCTCCGCCGGGTGACTGCCGGCCGACGATGCGGTTGCCGTGGCGGTCGCCGTCCGGACCTTACGGTGGACCTCCGCCATGGCAAGGGCTTCGCGCAGCACGTCGCCCCGCGCGGTGCTGATGCCTTTCCGTTCCATGGCTGTGGCGGCCTGGCCCATCTTGGGCTGGGGAACTTCACTCCGGCCCTGACGCTTATAGCTCCGGTGGTCGATGACTACTGGCAATCCCGCCGCCGCCAAATACTCGTTTGACACCTCGGCCCATTTCTCGTTGAAGGCATCAACCCAGGCGGCCGACTGCTTCTTGTTGGAGAGCATCGCGAGCTTTGGCCCGAACCCATGACCGGTATCCCCGGTACCTTCTTCGGCTCCTGTCCCGGCCGCAGCCGCAAGCGGGCGGGTCGGAAAATACAGGTGCGCGTGAAACCCTTGCAGATGGTCCGGCTTCACCTGCCCAAGGGCATCCCGGTCGGCGTCGCGGTGCAGGCCAACAGAGACAGGGACACCCAGGGCGTCGCGGATGACTTCGGCGAGATCCACGGCAAGGTCGCCGGCCTGGTTGTCTGTCAGGCCACGAGGGATTGGGATTCTGTAATCACGGGCGACTTGCGCGTCTTTTCGATGCTCGGACGCTTCGACGCGGTTCCAGAGTTGCTGCGGGTCGGTGGCCCATACCGGGGCGCCCTTGGGTGCCACGGTGACCGCATGGACAATCTCCTCGCCGACCTTCCGTTTCCTGAAATCGTGAGTCTCGCCGGTGCGCTCGTCCGTCAGCTTCAGCCCGAGGCGGTAGGCCGCCCCGGCCACGGCCGAATGGCCTTGGGCTCGGTTGTGGGTCGTCAAGTGCGGGCGGGCGTGGCGGGCGGGGGTACTGGTCTGGGTCATGGCCTTCCTTGGCAGGGGCGCCCGTCATGGGCTGGGCATTTTGTCGCGCGGGCGGTGCCCGGCTCACCCCATCAAAACAGAGAATCAGGTTTCGTCAAGCGTTTGGACGTCCAAATGAATTGACGGGACCAGCGCGGAGCGGATGTCCTTCATCCCAAAGAAAGGGCGCCGGTTCGACGGCGCCCCTGCTTTGAAGGCTTATTCTGCTCCTGGGCGGGTCACGGAGCGGAGCGGGGCCTGCAACGCTTTAGTGTCGTGTTGGGCAAAGCCGAACACTAAGACGCGCTCTGGGTTCTGACCTAACAGCCTTGACAAAACACGACTGCCTCGTACTTTGGATTATCAACGCAACTATTAGGAGGTCACTGTGACAAACCGTCAACTCTGCTTGGCTGGGATTTGCTTCTTGGCAACGATGGGCTCCATACTTTTTATTACCTTAACTAGTGGGAATGCAACGAAAGCCACGCAAGTATTAACGTCCCAGCGATGACGAAAAGACCACCCAATTTTGCAGCACTCGAAGCATCGAGGAGAGCGGTGGCTATATCCCGCTGAGTGAGCATTGCAATTTGGTGAAATCCTGAAGTCTCTTTTTGAAGGACTTTCAGGAGTTCTTTGGCCTGCTTATCCAGCGCTCCCGCGACGGGCATTTGGGCGCTTATGTCCTTTTCCAATCCGAGCAAAACCTTCCGCAGCTGTCTCGTAGTCTCCGATTTTCGAGCGGGGATTTGCTCGTTCACAGCCAGAGAATGCTGAGCCACAAGCTCCTCAAACCAGCGACGCACCCCGCGTCCAAGGATTACGCCCTTGGCCGTGAAATAAGTTCCAAGAACGATAAATCCGTTTGCCAGCATCTCAATCCAGCCTTTTGCAGATTCATAGCTCTTAAACATAAGGGCGCTGATGATAAAAATGACTGCACCAATCACGGCAGCTAGAAGTGCATATATCCTTACATCATTTTTTCGCTGTGCTCGAACGCGATAGTACGAATCTAGAACAAGAAATGTCTCTTCGGTTCCGTCCGCACGTGTCCTACGACCCTCACTATAGATGCCTGACTTGATATTTTGGCGACGGTCTTCTTCTTCCTTTCTGAGCTGTGCAGCTGCCGCTAGATCACCATTCTTCGCATTATCAACAAGCTGAGCTCGACCAAGGGTCTCCTGCTCAGTTGCATAATCCAAGTCCTCTTTGAAAATTGTTCTTTTCAAATCACCTTCTCCGTTTCCGCATCATTTCTAGAGCACCCAACTCATTTACCAAGCAAGATTTCTGATGCTGCCGACCAACTCCCCCATCGTCGGCTTCCGGCTGTAAGTCCCGTGGTGCTCGTCCCCCAATTCATGCCCGACGTATGCTGCCCGGTGTTCGGAAGAGACCCCAGCGGTCTGCAAACCCTGCACCACAGACTTCCGCAACGAGTGGAACCCAAACTTGCCCTTTTCCGGGAGCACCAGGTTCTTCTCGACATGTCGGGTGAAGGCCTTGCTCAACCAGTTTCCTGCACCGTTGACACCATCGACCTTCACCTTGGGGAACAGCCGCGTCTCCCCCGATGCTTTTAGCATTGCCACCCGGTCCAACAAGCCAAGCTCGATGAGCGCAGGGTGGACCGGGATGGTCCGGAGGGAGGCATCATTCTTGACGCTCTGGCCGGTGCCTTCGTTGGTGATGCGGATGCACGGGATGCCGTCTTCCATGATGAAGTCGGCCAACGCGAGTTGCCCCACTTCCGCAACGCGGGCGCCCGTGTAGAGACCAATCCACGCACCCCACCGTGCCGCCTCGGACAACCCGTCGAGCGCCTCCGGGGAAAACAGGATGCGAATCTGGTCAATGCCAAAGGCTTTGAACCCGAGGACACGTCGCGCCCGCTTCTCCCGCGTGCGGTAGAGGATTTGGCCAGCGGCAGGATTGTCGTCTTTTGCAAAGGCCGGGTAATACCCGCGCGCCTTAGCCCAATCGAAAAATCCCCGGAGATACCCCGCCTTGTTGGCAATCGTCGGTGTCTGGAGACCCGAGGCACGGAGCGACTCAATCCACTGCCCGACATCAATCCGGCCGGCGTCATGCAGGGGATTCTTCACGCCGTAGTGCCTAGCGAAACCTTCCACCGCTGCCGCCTTGATTGTGTGGGTTTTTCTCAGCGTGTTCGGCTTGATGTCAGCCAGCCATTGGGCCACGGCCTTCCCGATGGGCAAGACAGGCACGGAAGGCCTGGTTGCCGCCTCCAATGCTTTTGCTTCCCGTGCCGCCGTGTCGCGGATGGCCTGCTGGACGGTCGGCTCCAGCGCCATGATGCCGATGCGCTCGGCGGCATTCATGGCAAGGCCGTGGTCCGCAGGTCCCTTGGCCTCAATCTCGACCGTGCCGTCGGGATGACGGACGAGGCGATAGGGAATCTTTTTCCCTGGGAATTTGACGACATCATCAGCGCTTGGGCCATCCGTGTCCGACACCCGCATTCCCCTTGCCCGTTCGATGAGTCGAGCATATCGGTCAGCCAGGGACAGGGCGATGCGTTGTGCCGATAACGCATGACGTGTCTTCAACGACTGCTTGAAGAACCTTTTTCCCAGAACAGGGATGAGGTCGGCGGGTACCCTCTGGCGAAAATGCCAGATGCCGCTCGGTGACAGGTGCAGGTAGTTCGGCAGGCGCATCGGGTCCTCGTGTGACCCGGTTTGTGACCCGACGGCTTTTTCTCCGCCCACAAAAAAGCCCGCGTGAGCGGGCCTTTTGCGAAACTGGCGGAGAGGGTGGGATTCGAACCCACGGTACGCTTGCACGTACGCCTGATTTCGAGTCAGGTACATTCGACCACTCTGCCACCTCTCCGGGAACGGTCGTCAACAGGGTTGGGACCCTGCCGAGTCGGCAATGATAATGGGTCTTCCGTGCCGTGACAACAGGCTTTTGATGGGGCATCCTGCCTCGGCTTTCCGGGCGCTTCGACGCCCACCTCCCCGCTCTCCCAAGGCCCACATGATCGAGTTCGGACACGGCACGCACACGGGACTTCGCCGCCTGCGCAACGAGGACACCTACTACGCCGACGCGTCGCTCGGCCTGTTCCTGGTGGTGGACGGCATGGGCGGGCACCGGCATGGCGAGGTGGCGTCGGCCACCGCACGCGATGGCGTGGTGGCGCAGGTGGGTGCGGGGCAGTCGCTGGTGGACGCGATTCAGCGGGTGAACGAAGCGCTCATCGCCAGGTCGAGCGGATTGACCGAGTCGCGTCCGATGGGTACCACCATCGCTGCCGTGCGGATCGACGGGCGGTCGTACGAGGCGGCCTGGGTGGGGGATAGCCGGATCTATCGATGGGACGGTTCCCTGGAGCGGCTTTCCCACGACCATTCCATCGTGGAGGCGCTGGTCGAGGCCGGTGAACTGACCGAGGCCCAGGCGCGGAATCATCCGCAACGCAGCCTGCTCACCCAGGCACTGGGCATCACCCTGCCCGACCAGTTGCATATCGGGCTGGCGCGCGGCGAATTGCGGGTGGGGGCACGGTTGCTGCTCTGCACGGACGGACTGACCGACGAAGTCGACGATGCGAAGATCGCCGAGATCGTCTCGCGGTCGGATATCGCCGCGCAGGAAGCCGTGGATCAGTTGATCCTGAAGGCGCTGGCGGGTACGGGGCGGGATAACGTCACCGCGATCCTGGTGCGGGCGGCGGATTGAGCAAAAGCTCGCAGCCTGCCGCAGCCCGCTCGGTGGGCGCCGTCAATGCAGGGTATCGGATTCCAGGCGGCGCCAGATGCTCTGGCCGCCCACGGCCTTGTCGAGGGCATCGAGACGCTTGTCGTGCAACTCGGCCTCTTCGGGACTTGCGCGCAACACGATGGGACGGCGGGTGATGACGATGTTGTCGAGCACGCGCGATGCGTTGTTGTCGGCACCCGCGTCGAAGACGAAATCAAGACCCACCTGGCCGGACGTCATCGCGACGTAGACATCCGCCAGCAACTGCGCGTCGAGCAGGCCGCCGTGGAGATCGCGCTTGGTGTTGTCCACGCCCAGTCGCTTGCACAGCGCATCGAGGCTGTTGCGCTGGCCGGGATACATCGTGCGCGCCATCACCAGCGTATCGAGCACGCTGGCGTGATCGGCGATGCGCCCGTACTGCGCGCCGGCCATGCGCAACTCGGCATCGAGGAAGCCCACGTCGAACGCCGCGTTGTGGATGATCAACTCGGCGCCCTTGATGAACTCCAGGAACTCGTCCACCTTGTCGCGGAAGAACGGTTTGTCGATCAGGTCTTCGTCCTTGATGCCCGTGACCTTGCTCGCCTCTTCGTCGATGGCGCGCTCGGGATTGAGGTAGGTGTGGAAATGACGGCCCGTGGGGCGGCGGCCGATCATCTCCACCGCGCCGATTTCGACGAGGCGGTGGCCCTGCTGCACTTCCAGGCCCGTGGTTTCGGTATCGAGAACGACCTGCCTCATGCCACTTTGCCCTTCGCCTTGTAGATCAACGCCTGGTCGCGCGCGGCGGTGTCCACGCGCTCGTTTTCGTCATGGCCGCTATGGCCCTTCACCCATTCCCAGGTCACCGTGTGCGCCGCGGCGGCCGCGTCGAGGCGCACCCACAGGTCCTGGTTCTTCACCGGCTTCTTGTCGGCGGTCATCCAACCGTTGCGACGCCACTTGGGTACCCACTCCTGCACGCCCTGCATCACGTACTTGGAGTCGGTCATGAGGTGCACCTCGCAGCGTCGCGTGAGCGCCTCCAGGCCGGCGATGGCGCCCATCAGCTCCATGCGGTTGTTGGTGGTGTCCGGTTCGCCGCCGGAAAGCATCTTTTCGATGCCTTTGGCGCGCAGCAGCGCGGCCCAGCCACCCGGGCCGGGATTGCCGAGGCAGGCGCCATCGGTGAAGAGTTCAACGGTGTCGGTCATGTAGGGGATCGGCTAAAGGGTTTGACGGGCGTTACGACGCGCGCCCGAGGCGAGCGAGCCGGACATCGGCGCCGGCACGGCCACCGGGCGGGGGCGCAAGGGTACCGCCGCCGGACGTTTTTTGCGCGCCAGCAGCAGGTATCCGCCGCCCAGCAGGGATTCGGCGAACGGCGAACCGCTCGCGCGCGGCCAGGGGCTACCCACGCGGCGCGGCATGGCGAGTTCGAAATCATCGCGCACCAGTCGCTGGCTCCACCACCACGGCCAAGTGAGGCGCGGACGCGTGCCCTGGCTGTGTCTCGCCAGCCAGGGAGACCACAGGCCGACGGGGTGGATGCCGGTGATCGCCAGCATGCCGCCGGGCGCCAGTACGCGAATGGCCTCGTCGAGCAGGTTGTCCTGCCGGGCCGTGGTCTCCAGCGCGTGGCGCAGCAGCACCACCCCGAACGCGTCGTCGGCGAACGGGAGGGCCTCCAGGCCACTTGCGTGCACGTCGCCACCCAGGACCGCGCCAGCCACCTTCACGGTCGCCCAGTGGCCCAGGAGGGGCAAGGCGGGCACCCCGGCATGCGCCGAGGCCGTCAGGTGCAGGCCATGGTCGCCGGTGCAGCGGGTCAGCAGGGGTCCGAGCACGCGATCCTCGTCGGCCATCAGCTTGCCGATCTGGGGCGAGGCGTAGATGTCAGGGATCAGGTGAGGCATGCGTGTCGAGTGTAGTGAGGTTGAACGGCATCCGCACCGTTAACGAAATTCCAACAAGCAGCCCATACCCCGTTGATATAGTCCGGCCGCCCCGCCCCTTCGGGCGGCCATTCCTTGGGTGTTCGCGCCCTATCGACGTGTCACGGAGTCCGCCCGATGCACTGGGTACCCGTCGCGGCCTTGAGCGACAACTACATCTGGCTGGTCGCCGACGACGAGGGCAACGCCTTCGTCGTGGATCCCGGTGAAGCCGCCCCCGTCGAAGCCGCTCTCGCCGAGCGCGGCTGGACGTTGCGCGCGATCCTGCTCACCCATCATCACAACGACCACATCGGCGGCGTCTCCGATCTCGTGGCCCGCCACGACGTCGAGGTGTACGCCACGGGCGATCCTCGCATCCAGCCGAAGAACCATTTCGTGGAAGACGGCGACGTCATCACGCTGGAATCGCCGCGCGCCACCTTCCGGGTAATCGCGGTGCCCGGCCACACGACGACGCACGTCGCCTATGTGGGCGAAGGCTTCCTGTTCTGCGGCGACACCCTTTTCAGCGTCGGTTGCGGTCGCCTTTTCGAAGGCACGCCGGAACAGATGCTCGCTTCGCTCGACCGCTTCGCGGACCTGCCCGGCGACACGCTGGTCTGCTGCGCCCACGAGTACACCGCGGCCAACATCCGTTTCGCGCTCAGCGTCGATCCGGACAACGGCCCCTTGCGCCTCCGTCGTGACGAGGTGGCGCGCTTGCGCGAGGAGGGCCGTCCATCCGTGCCCAGCCGCCTCGCCGACGAGTACGCCACCAATCCTTTCCTGCGCGTCGACAGCGAGGCCATCGCCCGCTGGGTCGAGGCGCAGGGCAAGGACCACGCCACGCGTGCGCAGCGCTTCGCCGCGCTGCGCCAGGCCAAGGACACCTTCAACGCATGATCGCTCTCAGCCGGCGGCTGTTGCCCACCCTCATTCCGCTTCTGCTGACGGCCTGCGCGGCCGTTCCGCAACATCCGGTGGCCACCCCGGCGGCGCCAGCCATCGCACCGCCGGTGGATGACGTGACCTTCGTGCCGAAGATGATCCGCCCTGCCCCGCCCGCGGATTTCTGGGCGAGCATGCGCGACAGCTTCGGCATGCAGGGCTGCGCGGCCGATCCCCAGGTGCTGGCCTGGGCACGCACCTATACGAAGATGCCGAATCGCTTCGAGCAGCAGGTGAACGAAGTGCTGCCGCTTATCGTCTACGCGCACAAGTCGGCGATGACGCATGGCGTGGCGGGCGAGTTCGCGTTGCTGCCCTGGGTGGAAAGCCAGTACCGCCACGTGCCCGGCAAGAAGAACCGGCCTGCCGGCATGTGGCAGATCATGCCCGAGACCGCGCACACCCTCGGCCTGCGCGTCGAGAAGAATTACGACGAGCGCCTGGACATCGCCAAGTCCACCGATTCGGTGATGTCGATGATGCGCCGCTACTACGACGACCTGGGCGATTGGCGCCTGGTCGACGTGGCTTATAACGCGGGCGAGTTCGGCCTCAAGCGCACGATCGACAAGCATGGCGGGCCGTCGGACGACGAGGGCCTGCCCGACGTGCCCATGAAGGCCGCCACGAAGGAGCACCTGGTAAAGCTGATGGCCATGGCGTGCATCGTGCGCGATCCGGCCCGGTTCAACGTTCAGTTGCCGCGGCAGGACCTCGACGACGCGCTGCAGGTGGTGCAGGTGTCCAATCCGCAGTCGCTCGCGCAGGCCGCGAAGCAGTCGGGCTTGTCGATGAACGACCTGCGCGATTTCAATCCGGCGTATCGCACCGAAAAGGGAATGGTCACCTCCAGCTTGTTGCTGCCGAAGAGCGCCGCCGACCAATACAAGCTCGGACCGGTCGATCCGGTGGATGACGTGGCGGACGCGTCGACCGATGCGCCCATGGATGACGAAGCCGCCAAGCCGGCGCCGTCCAGGCATGGAAAGGGTAAGGCGTCGAAGAAAACCGTCGCCGCTGCGAAGAAGCCGGCGAAGAAGGACGAGCCGCAGCTCGTGATCCACAAGGTCAACAACGGCGAATCGCTGTGGTCGATCGCGCGCCTGCACCAGGTGAGCGTGGAACAGCTGGTGAAGTGGAACGACCTGCAGACGAAGGCGGTGAAGCCCGGTCAGGTTTTGAAGCTGACGGCGTCGCGATAAGCGAACGTGGTCGCCGTGGGCACCGGCGCAGGCCGGTGCCCACGGCGAGACGCATGGTTTTCGCCATGCGCCCTACAGCGGCTCAAAGCTGCACCACGTCCCACTGCACGTCGGCGCTCACGTCGGCGCCGTAGTCCACGCCTTCCACCTCGAAGCCGAACAGCTTGATGAAGTCGTGCTTGTAGCCGGCGTAGTCGGTATCGCTCCACAGGTTCGCCGTGGTGACGGTCGGCCACAACGCCTTGCATTCGCCCTGCACGTCGTCGCGAAGCTCCCAGTCGTCGAGGCGCAGGCGGCCTTCGGCATCGGTCTCGGGCTTCGCCCCGTCGGCGCGATACAGCCGATCGTGGAACAGGCGGTTGATCTGCTCGATCGTGCCTTCGTGGATACCCTTGGCCTTCATGATCTTGAAGACCATCGACACATAGAGCGGAATCACCGGGATGGCCGAGCTGGCCTGGGTGACCACCGACTTCATCACGCCCACGTAAGAACGCAGGCCGAGCTCCTTGTGACGCTCACCCAGTTCCTTCGCCGTACGGTCGAGATGCTGCTTGGCCTGACCGAGCGTGCCGTGCCAGTAGATCGGCCAGGTGATCGAGGTGCCGACGTAGCTGTACGCGATAGTGGTGGCGTTATCGGCCAACACACCGGCGTCGGCCAGCGCTTCGATCCACATCGCCCAGTCTTCGCCGCCCATCACGGTGACGGTGTCTTTCACTTCCTGCTCGGTGGCCGGTTCGACGGTGGCCTGCACCACTTCGTTCTTGTTGGTGTCGACCGACGATGCGGTGAAGGTATCGCCCATGGTCTTGAGCGCGGAACGCACCACGGTACCCGGCTCACCCATGGTCGTGCCTTCCGGCAGCTTGCGCACGGGGGACGCCAGCGAATAGACGACGAGGTCGATCTTGCCGCCCATCTCGTTCTTGATGATCTCGACGGCCTTGGCGCGCGTCTCGTTGGCGAACGCGTCGCCGTTGATCGATTTCGCGAACAGGCCCGCCTCGCGGGCGAGCCGGTCGAAGGCATGCGCGTTGTACCAGCCGGCCGTACCGGTCTTGGTGTCGCTGGACGGCTTTTCGAAGAACACACCCAGGGTCGCGGCGCCGTGGCCGAAGGCGGCGGTGATGCGCGAGGCGAGACCGTAGCCGGTGGACGAGCCGATCACGAGCACGTTCTTCGGGCCGGCGGCGAACGTACCGCTGGCCTTGGTGATGGCGATCTGCTCTTCGACGTTCTTCGCGCAGCCGGTCGGGTGGGCGGTGGTGCAGATGAAACCGCGGACCTTGGGTTGGATGATCACTGGTAGTTCCTTCGACGCGTCAAGGCGCCCATTGTAATGGCGACGGCCATCCATGCGCCTCCGCACGGTGCACGGGTGGCGGGCAATAAAAAAGCCCCTCCGGAGAGGGGCTTTCGGGTGGCGCGGGGAGGCGGCTTACATGCGATCCTGCGCGATCTTGATATCGGCCTTGGCCTTCAGGGCCTGGATGTAGTCCAGCGTGGTGGCCTGGGCCATGGCGTCCATCATCTGGCCGCGAAGTGCGTCACGCTGCGCCTTGTCGACCTTGGACGGGTCGCCGTCGGTCACCTTGTCGACCGCCACCAGCGCATAGCTCGCATCGCCGGTACGCACCACCGACCACGACGGCTTGCCGTCGACCGGGTGCGGCAGGCTGAAAGACTGCACGAGCACTTCCTGCGGAACGTCCTTCACCGTGGCGAGCTTGTCGCGCTCCAGGTCGGAGAGCGTATGCACCGGCGCCTTGGCGAGCGTGGCCACGTCGCCCCCCTTGGTCAGCTGCGCGGCGATGTCGTCGGCCTGCTTCCTGGCCTGCGCGTCCACGCGCTCGTCGAGGATGCGCTGGCGCACCACGTCTTTCACGTCCGCCAGCGCCTTGGGCGTGGCGGCGTTGTGCTTGCTGAGGTGCATGACCACGGCATCGCCCTTGCCGAGCTGCACCAGCGACGAATTGTTGCCCTGGTTGAGTACGTCGTCGGCGAACGCCGCCTGCACGAACTTCGGATCGGTGGGGATGCCTTCACCACCCTGGCGACCGAAGAGCGGCGACGTCTTGATCGTGAGGCCGAGCTCCTTCGCCACCGGTTCGAGCGAACCCGGGTTGCGCTCGGCGAGATCCGCCAGCTTGCCCGCGCGCTCGTTATAGAGGCGCTCGCCCTCGTTCTTCGACCAGTCGTCCGCGATCTGCGCACGCACCTGATCGAACGGCTTGGCATCGCCATCGCGGGCGTCGCGCAGCCAGATGATGTGGTAGCCCTCTTCCGGCGAGAGCACGGGCTCCCGGGTGATGTCGCCCTTCTTCATGCCGAACAGGGCGGTATCGAACGCGGCATTGGCCACGCCCTTTTCCAGCCAGCCGAGGTCACCGCCGGTACGCTTGGAGCCCAGGTCGTCGGAGTTCTCCGCCGCCAGCTTGGCGAAGTTTTCGGGCGTGGCTTCGGCGGCGATCTTCTTCGCCTTCTCGAGCGCGGCCTTCTGCTGGTCGGGGGTGGCGTTCTTCGGCACGTTGATGAGGATGTGCGCCGCTTCGCGTTGCGGCGGCTGGGCATAGCGCTGCTTGTTCTGGTCGTAATACGTACGCAGTTGCTCGTCGGTGGGCGCTTCGGCCTTGAGATCGGCCTGCTTCACTTCGAGGTAGTCGACCGAGACCTGCTCGGGCGTGGTGTAGTCGGCGACATGCGACTTGTAGAACGCCTCGATGTCCGCGTCGGCCACCGAGGCGTCGGTGAGCGAGGGGCGCGGCAGGTCGACGAAGCGCAGGTCGCGCTTCTGCAGGCGCAGGCGGAAGAAGCCGTCGACGTCGGCTTCGCTCACGAGCGTGGTGCTGGAGATCGCCTGCGGCAACAACTGCGTGGCGAGCGAGGCGCGAACCTTCGCTTCGTACATCGCCGGCGACATGCCCTGCATGTTGAGGATGGCGCGGTAGGCCTCGGGACTGAACTGGCCGTTGACCTGGAAGCTGGGATCGCTGCCGATGGTCTGGCGCACGTCGAGGTCGGACACGGTGAGCTTGAGGTTCGTGTTGGCCTGCTGCAGCAGCGCCTGGCTCACGAGACCGTCGAGTACCTTCTGCTTCAGTTCGGGCTTTTCGAGATCGGCCGCCGTGAACTGCGAATTGGGATTCTGGGCGAACTGCTGGCGAAGCTCGTTGAGTCGGTTCTGCCAGTCTTGCTGCGAAATTTCCTGGTCGCCCACCTTCGCCACGTAGGTGTCGACGTGCGAGACGAAGTACGACTCGATGCCGAAGAACGCGACGGCGAAGACGGATACGCCGAGGACGATGGCCGCGGGCCAACCATGGATCTTGTTACGCAGGGCTTGCAGCATGATGCGACTCGCAACGGTTGCGCCGGCAAATCCTAACCGACGTTAGATAAAGCAAAGGCGCCACGCGGGCGCCTTTGCGGACGAATGGCGGAGTGGACGGGACTCGAACCCGCGACCTCCGGCGTGACAGGCCAGCATTCTAACCGACTGAACTACCACTCCACGTTCCGTTTGGTGGGTGCTGAGGGGATCGAACCCCCGACCAGCGCCGTGTAAAGGCGACGCTCTACCGCTGAGCTAAGCACCCCGAACGGTTAGACCGATTAGTTTACGTGATCCTTCAGCGCCTTGCCAGCGGTGAAAGCGGGCACCTTGGAGGCCGGGATCTTGATCTCTTCGTTCGTGCGCGGGTTGCGGCCCGTGCGAGCGGCGCGGGAGCGCACCTTGAACGTGCCGAAGCCGACGATCGCCACGTCACCACCGCCCTTGAGGCCTTCCTTGACGGCATCGATGAAAGCTTCGAGCGCACGGCCCGCATCGGCCTTCGACAGCTCGGACTTCTCGGCAATGGCGGCGATCAGTTCGGATTTATTCATTACGTAACTCCCTAAGGATGATTCGAACCGCCGGACGGCGATCCTGGACGAAAAGGCATAGGTCGTGGAAGCCAGGTGACCTGGGAAGCGACCCCGTGATCGATGGTGCCGTTGCGGCACGGGTGATCGCGGTGCCGCCTTTATACCAGCGCCTTCCCCCCGACCGCAATACAAGCAATACCAAGGCTTTCAGCGGATATGCATGGTCAAACGAGACTTGCGCGCGAGTACAAATGCGATTATTGCAGGGTCACAACAACAGGACGACGAAGACGAAAAGGGCGCACCGGAGTGCGCCCTCGTTCACGCATCGAAACGATAAAATCGCGTCAGTGGGTCACCGACGGCGACTCTTTCGACTTGCCCTTTCCCTTTGCGCGAGGCACCGCTACCCCCTCGCCGCCGCTGCCGGCTTTCTGGGGACCGAGGGGGCGCTCGAGCGCGAGATCGAGCACTTCGTCGATCCACTTCACCGGATGGATGTCCAGCGAGGACGTGATGTTTTCCGGCAGGTCGGCGAGATCCTTCCGGTTTTCCTCCGGAATGATCACGGTGGTGATGCCGCCGCGATGCGCCGCGAGCAACTTCTCCTTGAGGCCACCGATGGGCAGCACGCGTCCGCGCAAGGTGATCTCGCCCGTCATCGCCACCTCGGAGCGCACCGGCACCTTGGTGAGCGCCGACACCAGCGCCGTGCACATGGCGATACCCGCGCTGGGGCCATCCTTCGGCGTGGCGCCTTCCGGCACATGGATGTGGATGTCGAGTTTTTCGTGGAAGTCCGCCTCGATGCCCAGGCCCGCGGCGCGCGCTCGCACGACGCTCAATGCCGCCTGGATCGACTCCTTCATCACGTCGCCGAGCTGACCGGTGTGCACCAGTCGACCCTTGCCGGGCACCACGGAAGCTTCGATGCTGAGCAGGTCGCCGCCCACCTGGGTCCACGCCAGGCCGGTCACGAGACCGACTTCGTTCTGCTGTTCGGCCCGACCGAAATCGAAGCGGCGTACGCCAAGGTAATGATCGAGGTTGGACGCGTCCACGCGCACCTGACCCGGCGCGAGCGCCTTGCCCGGCTTGGCGGCCTTCGCCGGCGCCTTCTTCACCTTGGCCTTGGCATTGGCCGGCACGGTGCCCAACGCAAGCTCCTTCACCACCTTACGGCAGATCTTGGAGATCTCGCGCTCCAGGTTGCGCACGCCCGATTCACGCGTGTAGTAGCGCACGATGTCACGCAGGGCGTCTTCCGCCACCGTGAGCTCGCCCGCCTTCAGGCCGTTGGCCTTCAGCTGCTTGGACAGCAGGTACTTCTGCGCGATGTTGAGCTTTTCGTCTTCGGTGTAACCCGGGATGCGGATCACTTCCATGCGATCGAGCAGCGGACCGGGGATGTTGAGCGAATTGGCCGTGGCGATCCACATCACTTCGGACAGATCGAGGTCCACTTCGAGGTAATGGTCGTTGAAGGCGTTGTTCTGTTCGGGATCGAGCACTTCGAGCAGCGCCGACGACGGGTCGCCACGGAAGTCCATCGACATCTTGTCGATTTCGTCGAGCACGAACAGCGGGTTTTTCGTACCCACCTTGTTGAGGTTCTGCACGATGCGTCCCGGCATCGAACCGATGTAGGTACGGCGGTGACCACGGATCTCGGCTTCGTCACGCACGCCGCCCAGGCTCATGCGAACGAACTTGCGATTGGTGGCCTTGGCGATCGACTGGCCGAGCGAGGTCTTGCCCACGCCTGGCGGGCCGACGAGGCAAAGGATGGGGCCTTTCATGCGATCGACGCGCTGCTGCACGGCGAGGTATTCGAGGATGCGCTCCTTCACCCTCTCCAGGCCGAAGTGATCGGCGTCGAGCGTTTCTTGCGCCAGCGCGAGATCCTTGCGAACCTTGCTGCGCTTCTTCCACGGCACGCCGACCACCCAGTCGAGGTAGTTGCGCACGACCGTCGCTTCCGCCGACATCGGCGACATCTGCTTGAGCTTGTTGAATTCCTGCTTGGCCTTCGCGAGGACGGCCTTCGGCATGCCGGCGGCCTCGATCTTCTTCTGCAGCTCTTCGAGCTCGTTGGCACCATCTTCGCCTTCACCCAGCTCCTTCTGGATGGCCTTCATCTGTTCGTTGAGGTAGTACTCGCGCTGGCTCTTCTCCATCTGCGACTTCACGCGGCCGCGGATGCGCTTTTCCACCTGCTGCAGATCCATCTCGCCGTCGACCAGGCCGATGAGCAGCTCGAGGCGCTCGCCGACGTCGGCCGTCTCGAGCACTTTCTGCTTGTCGGCCATGCGCACGGACAGATGCGCCGCGATGGAGTCGGCCAGGCGCGACGGATCCTCGATGCCCGAGAGCGTGGCGAGGATTTCCGGCGGCAGTTTGCGGCTCTGCTTGACCAGTTGCTCGAACAGCGACACGAGCGAGCGCGACACCACGTCGAGTTCGCGCTCGTTGCTGCTGTAAATGGGTTCGATGACGCGCGCGCGTCCGCTCATCATGCCGGCGTCGTCTTCGAACGAGTCGATCTGCACGCGAGACTGGCCCTCGACCAGCACCTTCACGGTGCCGTCGGGCAGCTTCAGCAATTGCAGGACACCCGCCAGCGTGCCGACCTGATGCAGGTCGGCGATGGCGGGATCGTCGATGTCGGGACTCTTCTGCGCGACGAGCAGGATCTGCCGCTCGCCTTCCATCGCCTGCTCCAGCGCACGCATGGACTTGTCGCGACCGACGAACAACGGAATGACCATGTGCGGATAGACGACAACGTCACGCAAGGGCAGGACCGGAAGCAGGTCCAGCTCGGCGCCGCTCGTGGTTTGGCTGCGATTCTTCGCCATGTGCTTGGGGTTTCCCTCGGAGATTTTTTAGGGCTCGCCCCGACACTGCGCCGGAGCCGCCATGAACGTCAAGTGGTGGCTCGGCAAGGACCGATCAAGTGCCGGACGCCGAAACGAAAACGGCCCCGGCGCCTAGGGACGCCGGGGCCGCCGAGAGGGCGGGAAGCGACCGTCAGGCCGCGTCGCCACCCTCGCCCGCGATGCGCTGCTGCTGCAGGTTGCCGCGGTAGATCAGGTAGGGCTCAGCCTGGCCTTCGATGACGGCATCGTCGACCACGACCTTGCTCACATGCTCCAGGGACGGCAGCTCGAACATCGTGTCGAGGAGCACCTGTTCGAGAATGGTTCGCAGTCCACGCGCGCCGGTCTTGCGCTTGAGCGCGCGACGGGCGATGGCGGACAAGGCCTCCGGACGGAATTCCAGTTCGGCGCCTTCCATCTCGAAGAGCTTGCGGAACTGCTTGGTGACCGCGTTCTTGGGCTCGGTGAGAATCTGCACCAGGGCAGCCTCGTCGAGCTCGTCGAGCGTGGCCACGACCGGCAGGCGGCCGACGAACTCCGGAATGAGACCAAAACGGACCAGGTCGGCCGGTTCGACGTCCGCAAGCAGCTTGCCGACGTTTTCCGTGCGCGCCTTGGAGCGCACTTCGGCACCGAAGCCGATGCCGGTGGTCTCGGAACGCTGCTGGATCACCTTCTCCAGGCCGGCGAACGCGCCGCCGCAGATGAAGAGGATGTTGCGCGTGTCGACCTGCAGGAATTCCTGCTGCGGGTGCTTGCGGCCGCCCTGCGGGGGCACCGACGCCAGCGTGCCCTCGATGAGCTTGAGCAGGGCCTGCTGCACGCCTTCGCCGGACACGTCGCGGGTAATCGACGGGTTCTCGCTCTTGCGCGAGATCTTGTCGATTTCATCGATGTAGACGATGCCGCTCTGCGCCTTCTCGACGTCGTAGTCGCACTTCTGCAGGAGCTTCTGGATGATGTTCTCGACGTCTTCACCCACGTAGCCCGCTTCGGTGAGCGTGGTGGCATCGGCGATGGTGAACGGCACGTTGAGGAGACGGGCCAGCGTTTCGGCCAGCAGCGTCTTGCCCGAACCGGTGGGACCGATCAGGAGGATGTTGGACTTGCCCAGCTCGACTTCGTCGTTCTTCTGGCGCGATTCCATGCGCTTGTAGTGGTTGTAGACCGCGACGGAAAGCGCCTTCTTGGCGCGCGTCTGGCCGACCACGTACTGGTCGAGCGCATCCATGATCTCGCGCGGCTTGGGAAGGTGCGTACGGCCGGTGGCCGCCTTCTCCTCGAGCTCCTCGCGGATGATGTCGTTGCACAGCTCAACGCATTCGTCGCAGATGAACACGCTGGGACCGGCAATCAGCTTGCGCACTTCATGCTGGCTCTTGCCGCAGAAGGAGCAGTAAAGAATCTTGCCGCCGTCGTTGGAACGGCTCTGCCGCTCGTCGCTCATGCTATGTGCCCTACTGAGAATCCAGGTGCGCTTTGAGAATAGCACAGCACTCCGCCCCTGGTTCCAGGGGCGAAGTGCCGGTTTTCACAAGCGAAAAGATGAATCAAGCGGATTTGACGGTTTCGACCGTGCGCTTTTCGGCCACCGAGTCGATCAGGCCGTAGGCCTGGGCTTCCGCCCCGCTCATGAAACGGTCGCGCTCGGTATCGCGGGCAATTTCGTCGACCGTCTTGCCGCTGTGGTGGGCCAGGATCGCATTGAGGCGTTCACGCATCGTAAGAATTTCACGGGCGTGAATCTCGATGTCGGTGGCCTGGCCGGAGATGCCACCCGCCCACGGCTGGTGGATCATGATGCGGGAGTGCGGCAGCGAGAAACGCTTGCCGGCCGCGCCCGCCGCCAGCAGCAAGGCGCCCATCGAAGCCGCCTGGCCGATGCACATGGTGCTGACGTCCGGCTTGATGAACTGCATCGTGTCGTAGATCGCCATGCCCGCGGTGACGGAACCACCGGGGCTGTTGATGTACAGGTTGATGTCCTTGTCCGGGTTTTCGGACTCGAGGAACAGCATCTGGGCGACGATCACATTGGCCATGTAATCGTCGACCGGGCCGACCGCGAAGATGATGCGCTCCTTGAGGAGGCGCGAATAGATGTCGTAGGAACGCTCGCCGCGCGAGGTCTGCTCGACGACGATGGGCACCAGGTTGAGGTTCTGGATCGGAGCCATGGACATTCGGTCTCTCCTTCGTATGGGGCCCGGGTGGTAATCAGACGATCGGCGCTCAGGCGCCGACCGGTCGCATCACCTCGTCGAAGCTCAGTTCCTGGTCGGTGGTCTTGGCGTTGTCCGCCACCCACTCGGCCACCTGGTCTTCCATCACGCGGTTCTGCAATCCCTGCATCAGTTGGGGGTCGCCGTTATACAGTTCAATGACCTTTTCCGGCTCTTCATAGGTGGAGGCAATCGCCGTGAGCATCTCGGCCAGGCGCTTGCGGTCCAGGCGCAGTTCGTTCTTGCGGGCGATCTCACCCATCAGGAGAGCGGCCGTGACGCGCTTGCGGGCGAACGGCAGGGCTTCGGCGACCATTTCCGGCGACGGCTGCTGACCGCGCGGCAGGTTGCCGGCGGCGAGGCTCTGGGCCTCGGCGTTGGCCATGAGGTCGGGCACGTCGAGGTCCGGATAGGCGCCGGCCAGCTTCTCGGCCACTTCGGACTTCAGGCGGGCCATCACGGTGGCCTTGAGCTCGCGCTCGAGGTTGGCGCGGACTTCCTTGCGGAAGGTCTCGATGCTGCCGTCGGCCACGCCGAACAGCTTCACGAAATCTTCGTCCACCGCCGGGAGGTTGGGCTCCTGGACCTTGACGATCTTGAAGGTGACCTTGGCGGTCTTGCCGGCCAGCTCGGGGTTGCGGAAGTCGCTGGGGAAGGCGACGTCCTGGACCAGGTCCTCGCCCGCCGTGCGGCCGGTGAGGGCCTCATCGAGCGCCTTGAACAGGGTACCCGAGCCAAGCACGCTGCCGGCACGCTCCAGGCCTTCGGCCGGGAAGCGGTAGTCACCGGCCTCGGCGGCGTATTCGAACATCACGAAGTCGCCGTCTTTCGAGGCGCGCGTGACTTCGTCGAAGCTGCGGCGCTGGGTGCGCAGGGTTTCGATCATCTTGTCGATGTCGGTGTCCTTCACCTCGGCCTTGGGACGGGCGATCTCGAGCGAGGCGACGTCGATGGCCGGGAATTCCGGCATCACCTCGAAGGTGGCCGTGTAGGCGATCTCGCCATCGACCGGGTTGCCCGTGGTGTCAACCGACGGGTTGGCGATGGGCTGCAGCTTCTCCTGTTGCACGGCCTCGCGCAGCGTGCTGCCGATGAGGTCGGACAGCGCCTCACCACGGACCTGCGCGCCGAAACGCTGCTTGATCACGTTGGTGGGCACCTTGCCGGGGCGGAAGCCCTTCAGGCGTACCGTGCGGCCCATTTCCGCGATGCGCTCGCTGACCTGGGTCTCCAGGCGCTCCGCCGGAAACTTCACCGTGAGCTTGCGCCCGAGCTTGCCGACATTCTCAACCGAAACCTGCATGACCTCTCCTGAAACCACCACGTGCCGTGGCGCGATGGCGAACGTCCGTCGCCGTAACCGAAACAAAGGGATTCGCCGCGAACGCCGGGCCGCCGGCGCGACCCCATCCCCGGTGGCGAAAAACCCCGCAAATGACTGCCCATTCTACGTTTCCGCTCCGCACCGCCGCAACCTGCCTCAGTCGCCCGTCCAACGCCTCGGGCCGCCCCCTTCGGCGCCCAGGGCGTCGCCGGGATTGGCCAGGGAACAGGCCGTCAGGGAAAGGCACCCGCAGCCGATGCAGTCCGTCAGGCGGTCCTTCAGATGGCTGAGCTGGGCGATCCGCTGCTCCAGCTCCTCCCGCCACGTCGCCGACATGGCGGCCCAGTCGTCCTTGTCCGGCGGCCGCCCTTGCGGGAGCGAGGCGAACGCCTTGCCGACGGCCTCCAACGGGATGCCTACGCGCTGGGCCACGCGGATCACCGCGATCCGCCGCAGTACGTCGGCCGCGTAACGGCGCTGGTTACCGGAAGTACGAAGGCTGTGGATAAGCCCCTTCCGCTCATAGAAATGCAGGGCCGAGACCGCCACCCCTGCCCGCCTGGCCGCCTCGCCCACGCTCAATTCGCGCATGCCCTTGACCTGAACAATGGTTGAGGTTGCATCCTGCGTCAGGAAGAGTCGCCGCGCAAGCGTGCGACACTGGTCCGATTCGCAAGGAATGTTCATGAACGTGCGCACCCAGGACGCCGATCTTCGCCAGGCATCGGCCGACGAAACAGGCGGCATTCTCTCGCCGCCTTACCGGGCCGCCACCGTCGGCATGGTGGCCCTGATATCCCTCATCGCCTTCGAGGCGCTGGCCGTGACCACCGCCATGCCCACGGTCGCCCGCGAACTGGACGGCCTGCGCCTCTACGCCCTGGCTTTCGGTGGCGTGCTGGCCACCAGCATCATCGGCATGACGCTCTCCGGGCGCTGGAGCGACCGTCGCGGTCCCTCGCCCGCGATATGGACGGGGCTGGTCGGCTTCGTGACCGGTTTGGTCATCGCCGGGCTGGCCAGGACCATGCCGATTCTCCTGCTGGGGCGCCTGGTGCAAGGCTTCGGCGCCGGATGCCTGTTCCCCGCCCTCTACGTGATCGTGGGTCGACTCTATCCCGAGCGGCTGCGACCGAAGGTCTTCGCGTCGTTCTCGGCGGGCTGGGTGATACCGGCGCTGGTCGGACCGGCGATCAGCGGCGCCATCGTCGAGCACGTCGGCTGGCGGTGGGTGTTCCTCGCCGTGCCCGTTCTCGCCGTACCTGCCGCCATCGCGCTTCGTGGCGCCCTGCGCACCATCGAAAAACCGGCCGCCGCCCCCGCCGATCAGCCCGGACGGATGCGCCATGCCGTCGGCGCCTCCGTCGGCGCCTGCCTGTTGTTCGTGGCGGGACAGGAAAGCGGATGGCTCGCCACGGCGTTGTTCCTTCCCGCCGTCGCTCTTCTCGTCGGCTGCGGTCGCCGCCTGCTGCCGAGGGGCACGCTCGTGGCGGCTCGCGGCCTGCCCGCCGTGATCGCTTTGCGGGGCGTGGCGGCGTCGGCCTTCTTCGGCACCGAGGCGTTCCTGCCGCTGATGTTTTCGCACGAACACGGCATGACCCCCATGTGGGCAGGCCTCGCCATCAGCGGTGGCGCGTTGGGATGGTTTTCGGGCTCGTGGTACCAGGGCCATTACGCGACCATTTCCCGCCAGGCACTGCTCAACCGGGGAACGGCCCTGATGTCGATCGGCACGATGCTCGCCGCGATGGGCACGTTCCACTGGATGCCGGTCGCGGCATCCATCGCAGGCTGGATGCTTACCGGCCTGGGCATGGGCATGGCCTACGCCACGGTCTCCGTGCTCACGCTGGCGATGTCGTCGATGGAAGAACAGGGCAAGAACAGCTCGGCCCTCCAGTTGTGCGAATCGCTGATGGTGGCCGCGACACTGGCCATCGGCGGATCGCTTTTCGCCGCGCTGCTCAACGTGTCTTACACGCTGGCTTTCGCGGCGAACTTCGTCATTACCGTGC
Organism: Luteibacter aegosomatis; assembly: GCF_023078455.1. Classification (GTDB taxonomy): domain Bacteria; phylum Pseudomonadota; class Gammaproteobacteria; order Xanthomonadales; family Rhodanobacteraceae; genus Luteibacter; species Luteibacter aegosomatis. The sequence continues at coordinate 3,244,035 of NZ_CP095740.1, forward strand.
TCTTGGCGACCCTGGGTATCGTGGTCGCTCGCCGCACCGATGCGCCGCGCTGACGAGCGCGGGCGGGATCGTCGTTACCGTCCCGGGTACGGCCATCACGCTGGACGCGGTGATCGTCAAGCTGGCTTTTTTAATGCCTCGCGTAGCGCCGACGGATATCGCGAGGCCGAACTCCCCCGCCACGTGCGAATGATCCCAAGGCATGCGGAGATCGGCGCGAGGCACACGATGAAGGCGATCGACAGCCGGTGCGAGGTCTCGCCATAACCGGCTATGCCGCCCAGGCAGAAGAAGCCGAAGACGGTCAGGGAGGTCAGCAAGACCATCGCGACGCGCCGCCCGAGGGAGCGCGGAAACATCCACGTGAGCGCCCTGACTTGAAAGCGCAGGAAAAACCACAGGAGCACCGCGAGGAACGGCAAGCCGACGAAAATGAGCACGTCGACCGGCGTCCAGCCCTAGCGGCATTTGCATAGAGCGTGGATGCCGACGGACTAGAAGACGACGACGCGGCGTACCAACTCTTCTACAAGATGGCGCATATAATCGAGACTTCAGTACTGTGAGCATGGCACCCGCCCGGAAGCCCTGGCGATGGCCATCGTCCGCTGGGCCGATCAGCGTGCTCATTACTTTCCCAAGGAAGAGGGACGTTCTCCTAGAGCAACTCGTGGACGAGCACCTCGGGGAGGTTGAGCAGGCTGTCCTGGCGCCCTTGGATAGCTACTGCAACGATATCTCTGAGGTATTCTGATGACCTCAACCAGGAGGGAACAGAATGGACAAAATAGTCTATGAACTGGCCGTTGGCGACATCACCGGAATCGGCTGTGTAAAAGACGACCGAAGCTCTTTCGACTTTATTGATGCCGAGCTTCGTGTCAAGGCAATCACCCCGCTTATCAGCGACTCGCGACTCAGTGAGTTCACCTGGGCCGTTCGCTTTGCCGCAACCGAAGACCCGCTCCAGCTGGCATGGAGTGCTTCTGAGCAGAAGATATATCTGGCGGTTTCGATAACACCTAGCGCCTTCCTATGGATTCGAGACAGGGGCTTCACCCCCTACTCCCAACTTATCCTCAAGGTGGAGCCATTGGAAGGCGCACTTGGCATTGTGCAATCGGCTGAGCTTCGCCTCTAGACAATCCGGGGGCCTCAATGGGGCCCCGCTTCGACGGGATTCGTCCGTTTCCGCCTAAGACGCTAGTTCCTCGGGCTTGTGGTGCGAGAAGAGGGACTCGAACCCTCACGGATTGCTCCGCCAGAACCTAAATCTGGTGCGTCTACCAATTCCGCCATACTCGCGCCCGGCAATTCTATGGTTTCCCGCGCCCGTTGGCGACCGGCGGCTATCCGGGCCGCCGGCCTTCACGAGTTACCACTGGTTGTCGTCGAAGTCGCCACTATCGCTCGACGAGCCGTCATCCCACGAACTGTTGTCATTACCCATGTCGATCGGCTCGTTGCGAAGGTCGTCGTAGGCCTGTGAGGACGGGCTCTGGCTCGCGTCGCCGGGGGTGCCGACAGCGCCGACATCCCGGGTCTCTTCGCCGTCGCGGTGGGAGCGGAAGGCCTCGTCGAGCAGCGCACCCGCCGCCAGTCCGCCCAGGCCAGCCGCGACGGCCGCGCCGACGCCCGACGAGGGCGGAGGTGCGTAGCCTGGGTAACCACCGCCATAGGGCGGCGCAGCGTTCATGGGAGGCGGCGGCGGGTAGCCGTTGAACGCGCTGGCCGTGTCGCGCCGACGGCGCGTCCAGAAGAACGCGATAAGTGCGATCACCACCACGGCGATCAGGATGCCGGTCAGGTGCGACGAGCTACCGTCCCTGCCCTCCGCCTGCCGGCCGACACTCGAGGAAACCGGCGATGCGCCGGCATGGCTCCTCGATGCAGGCGCGAGGGCGGCGTCCAGCTCGCGCTGGAAGTGCTGGAACTTCGCGGGATCGGTGAAATGCGTGGCCGGATCCAGGCTGGCCGCCTTGGAGGCTTCCGCTTTGGCCTCGCCGATGTTCCCCTCGTGGGCGAGAACCTCCGCAAGCACGTAGTGCGCCTTGGCGCTGTTCGGGTGCTCGGAAACCACTTGGCGAAGCGCGGCCTCCGCGCCGGCGTAATCGCCGCGCCCGATGAGCGCCTGAACGTCCTTGGGCGAATCGCCGGCATGGACGGCCGCCGATGTAAGTGCGATCAGCAGAAACGCGAACAGCGGTTTATTCATGACGTTCTCAGATGACCGAAGAAAACCCTTTGACGGGCAAGCGCTACGAAAGTTCGCATGCGCTAATCGCGACCTGAAAATGATGCAAAAAAAACAGCCGCCTGGATTAATCCAAGCGGCTGTTCGAATTGGTGGGCCGTGTAAGATTCGAACTTACGACCAATTGATTAAGAGTCAACTGCTCTACCAACTGAGCTAACGGCCCGTAAACTTCAATTGTAACATGTCAAAAGTGGGGTGGACGATGGGATTCGAACCCACGACATCCGGAATCACAATCCGGTACTCTAACCAACTGAGCTACGCCCACCATAAAGCCTAAACTGGCGCGCCCGACAGGAATCGAACCTGCAACCGTCGGCTTAGAAGGCCGATGCTCTATCCGGTTGAGCTACAGGCGCAGGCACTGTACGTAGAACGCCAATTGGTCGGGGCAGAGGGATTCGAACCCCCGACATCCAGCTCCCAAAGCTGGCGCTCTACCAGACTGAGCTATACCCCGAAACTTCAAGTTTCACCATTATCACTCGGTGAAGCTTTCAGATGCTACGGGTCAAAGCCTAGCCCGTCAATCCGTATGAACACACCACACTTTCAACTACCGCTGCCATCGCATGAATTATCACGATAGCTTGCTTAAAGATGGTGCGCCCGGAGAGATTCGAACTCCCGACCACCAAGTTCGTAGCCTGGTACTCTATCCAACTGAGCTACGGGCGCACACTTTAAACCTTTGACCCGGTGACTATCGCCGTGAAGCGTTAGCGCCGTGCCGAGAAGCGGAATTATTCAGATATTGAGGGTGGGCGTCAACACTTTTCTGAAACTTTTTTTCGCGCAATGGTAACGAAGGGTCGCAAATGGACGTCCAAACCCTTTCGAGAGAAGCATTTGCAAGATGCGTGGAGCTTCTCGCACTCCCATCGCGGACAAGGTCCGCTCCCGCCCTCCGGTAGGAAGTTTGCTGTCCCCACTGCTGCCCAACGAAGAAGGGCGGCCTCGTGGCCGCCCTTCCTTTACAGCTGCGTGGCCGGCTTGCCGACCTTGTCCGGCGCCGAGCCGGCGTCGCCTCGCGGCGGCGGGGGCGGCGTGGAGCCCGGCTTCTGCCAGTCGGCCGGCGGACCCGGCTCACGACCGTTCATGATGTCGTCGATCTGGCGCGCGTCGATGGTTTCGTACTGCAACAGCGCCTCCGCCATCACGTGCAGCTTGTCGATGTTGGTGGTCAGGAGATCCTTGCTGCGCGCGTAGGCGCGGTCGAGGATGGTGCGCACCACTTCGTCGATCTTGCGCGCGGTCTCGTTGGAGACGCTCTTGTGCTGCGTGACGGAGCGACCGATGAAGACCTCGTCTTCTTCCTCGCCGTACATCACCGGACCGAGTTCGTCGGACAGGCCCCACTTGGTGGCCATGTTGCGCGCCATCTTCGTCGCGCGCTCGATGTCGTTCGACGCACCGGTGGTGATCTTGTCGTTGCCGAAGATGATCTCCTCCGCGACGCGACCGCCATACAGCGAGCACAGCTGCGATTCGATGGCCACCTTGTTCATGCTGTAGCGGTCGCCTTCGGGCAGGTACATCGTGACGCCCAGCGCGCGGCCGCGCGGGATGATGGTGACCTTGTAGACCGGGTCGTGCTCGGGCACGAGGCGACCGATGATCGCGTGACCGGCCTCGTGGTAGGCGGTGAGACGTTTCTCTTCGTCGTTCATCGCCATCGAGCGGCGCTCGGCGCCCATGAGGATCTTGTCGCGGGCGCGATCCATATGGCTCATGCGCACTTCGCGGGCATTCTCGCGCGCGGCGAAAAGCGCGGCCTCGTTGACCAGGTTGGCGAGATCGGCGCCCGAGAATCCCGGCGTGCCACGCGCGATGGTCATCGGCTCGACGTCGGACGACGTCGGCACCTTGCGCATGTGCACCTTGAGGATCTGCTCGCGCCCCTTCACGTCCGGGAGGCCCACGACCACCTGGCGGTCGAAGCGGCCCGGACGCAGCAGCGCGGGATCGAGCACGTCGGGACGGTTGGTGGCGGCGATGACGATGATGCCTTCGGTGCCTTCGAAGCCGTCCATCTCGACCAGCAGCTGGTTGAGAGTCTGCTCGCGCTCGTCGTGGCCGCCGCCCATGCCGGCGCCACGATGGCGGCCGACGGCGTCGATCTCGTCGATGAAGATGATGCAGGGCGCGTGCTTCTTCGCCTGCTCGAACATGTCGCGCACGCGGCTGGCGCCGACGCCGACGAACATCTCGACGAAGTCGGAACCGGAAATGGAGAAGAACGGCACCTTGGCTTCGCCGGCGATGGCCTTGGCGAGCAGCGTCTTACCGGTACCCGGCGGCCCCACCATGAGCACGCCGCGGGGAATCTTGCCGCCGAGCTTCTGGAACTTGCCCGGGTCGCGGAGGAACTCGACCAGTTCGCCGACCTCTTCCTTCGCCTCGTCGCAACCGGCCACGTCGGTGAAGTTGACCTTGACCTGGTCCTCGCCCTGCAGCTTGGCGCGCGAGCGCCCGAAGCTCATGGCGCCCCGGCCGCCCGAACCCGCCTGCATCTGGCGCATGAACCAGATGAGTACGGCGACGAAGATGATGATCGGCAGCCAGTTGAAGACCAGCCCCAGCAGCGAGAAGCCGTTGTCGGCGGGCTCCTGGCGCAGTTCGACGCCCTTGTCGCGCATCTGCTTGACCAGGTCGCTGGTGGACAGGCCGACCACCGGCACCACGGTGCGATAGGAGCCGCCGTCCTTCAGCTTGCCCGTGATGGTGGGCGGGGCCGTGGAGGTGATGGTGGCACTGGCGACGTTACCGTTGTCCACCTGCTGGGCGAAGGTCGTGTAGGACATGTCCTGCGACGACCCGCTATGCGGGTTGAAGGTCTGGAATACGGTTAGCAGGACCACCGCGATGATCAGCCAGAGCAACAGGTTTTTTGCCATCTCGTTCATGCGCGGTTCTCGCCAGGTTGCCGGGACGCGGACTTGAGGCCGGTCGCCAGCGCATAGACCTCTCGCGAACGCGCGCGGGAGGCCTTCGGTTTACGCATCGTCACGCGACTGAAGTCCGCGCGCAAGTTCTTCAGGTAATCGTCGAAGCCCGCGCCCTGGAAGAGTTTCACGAGAAACGACCCGCCCGGCTTCAGCCAGTCGAGGCTGAACTGCCGGGCGAGGTCACACAGGTCCATGGCGCGGATCTGGTCGGCGAGTGCCACACCGGACATATTGGGGGCCATGTCCGACAGGACAAGATCGACCTTCTTGCCTTCCAGCATGCTTTCGAGCTCGCGGAGAACGGATTCTTCACGGAAATCGCCCTGCATGAAGTCCACCCCGGCCAGGCCGGTCATGGGAAGGATGTCCAGGGCGATCACCTTGCCCGTATCGCCCAGGCGTTGGCGGGCCAGCTGCGACCAGCCGCCCGGGGCGGCGCCCAGGTCGACGATGGTCATGCCTGGCTTGATCAGGCGGTCGCGGTCGATCACTTCCTCGAGCTTGAAGACGGCGCGCGAACGCAGGCCCTCGGCCTGGGCCCGTTTGACGTAAACGTCGTCGAAATGCTCCCGAAGCCAGCGGGAACTGCTCTTGCTGCGTGACATCGGGTATCGACCGGTGAAGTAAGCTGCGGTGCCGCATGATACCCTTTGAGGCCTATCCGCCGCGAACCGAACCTGAACGCAATGTCGCTTTCCCCTACCCAGCGCCGCTACCTCCGCAGCCTCGCCCACGATCTCCGCCCCGTCATCCTGCTGGGCAACAAGGGAGCCACCGAGGCCGTGGCGAAGGAACTGGCCCAGGCGCTGGACATCCACGAGCTGGTCAAGGTCAAGCTTTCCGGTGGCGACAAGGACGATCGCCGGGAACAGATCGACTACCTCACCGGCCAGACCGGCGCGGAAAACGTCCAGGAAATCGGCCACGTGGTGGTCCTGTTCCGTCGCAACGAACAGGATCCCAAGCTGGCCCTGCCACGGTAACCCGCCATGGACCTCACCCTCGACCGCCCCGGTGAGTATTTGTTCGTGCGCCGGGTCGGCCCCGATACCGTCACGGTGGTCGACCGCGATTTCCACGCGAGCCTGCTGATCACACCCGAACAGGTGGTCGACGACTGGGCCGTCACCGACGCGAAGGCCATGAGCCTGGCCGACGTGGATGCCATTTCGGCGCTGAACCCGGAGATCGTGGTCATCGGCACCGGGGAGCGCCAGGTGTTTCCGCCGGCCGAGGTCATGGCCGGCTTCCTGCGCCGCGGCATAGGGGTCGAGGCCATGACCAGCGGCGCCGCCGCGCGCACCTACAGCCTGCTCGCCGGTGAAGGCCGTCGCGTGCTGGCCGCGTTCATTCTTCCCCCACGCGGATAGATTCCCATGCGGATCCTGGTCCTCGGTGCCGGCGGGACCGGCGGCTATTTCGGCGGTCGGCTGGCTCAGTCTGGCGCGGACGTCACCTTCCTCGTGCGGCCCGAGCGCAGCGCCATTCTCGACCGGCAGGGGCTCGTCATCCGCAGTCCGCTGGGCGATGCCACCGTGAACGTCAGGCACGTCACGGCCGAAGGTGCCGCCGCGGCCGGGCCATTCGATGTCGTGCTGCTTTCGTCCAAGGCCTACGACCTGCATTCGGCGATCGAGGCCATCGACCCGGCCGTGGGCGAGCATACGGCGGTGCTGCCGATCCTCAACGGCCTCGCCCACTTCCCCGTGCTCGATAACCGCTTCGGCCCCGATCGGGTGATCGGCGGCCTTTGCGTCATCAGCGCCGCCAAGGGACCGCAGGGCGAGGTGATCCACTTCGGCAACGGTGCGTCGATCACGTTCGGCGAGCGCGACGGGCAGTCCCACGGCGATCGCTGCGCCAAACTCGCCGAGGCCTTCGCGACCGCCAAGGTCGACCATCGTCACTCCACCGACATCGTGCGCGATCTGTGGGCGAAGTTCAGCTTCCTCGCCACGCTCGCCGGGATGACCTGCCTGTTCCGCGCGAGCGTGGGCGACATCGTGGGTACCGACGACGGACGTCGGCTCATGGAACAGTGTTATGACGAATGCCTCGCGGTGGCCCGTGCCGCGGGGCACGCGGTGCCCGACCAGGCCCGTTCGATGGCGTGGAAGACGCTCACGCAGGAAGGCTCGCCGCTGACGGCGTCGATGCTGCGCGACCTGGAATCGGGCCAGCGCATCGAGGGCGATCACATCGTCGGGGACATGCTCCGGCGTGCGCACGAGGCAGGCGTCAGGGCGCCGATGCTGGAAGCAGCGTGGGTGCATTTGCAGGCATTCGAGGCACGCCGATCGCGTTCGCCCTGAGCGATTCGCCGATACGATCGGCTCCCACCCCTCTGGTAGCAAGGTTTCTGCGAACTGGCTACCGAAGGAGTGGGAGCCGATCGTGTATCGGCGATGGCCGGCAAAGCCGGCCGCATGACTACTTCTGCGGCGGCAGGTACTGCAACGGATCCACCGGATTGCCGTCGCGGCGGATCTGGAACTGAAGCTCGTCGCGCGTGGCGCCCGACGAGCCCATCTCGGCCACCACCTGCCCCGCTTTCACCTTCTCGCCTTCCTTGACCAGGCGCTTGCGGTTATGGCCGTAGGCGGAAAGGAAGCTATCGCTGTGCTTGATGATCACCAGCTCACCATAGCCGACCAGGCCGTTGCCGCTGTAGACGACCACGCCGTCGGCCGCCGCGCGGATGGGGTCGCCGTTCTTGCCCGCCACTTCGATGCCGGGAATGGCATCGCCCGATGAAAACTTCTTGATGAGCGAGCCGTCGGCCGGCCAGCGCCAGGTGATGCCGCCCGCGCTGCGCGTCGCCCCGCTGGCGATGATCGGCGTGGCCGCGGAGGGATTTTCCACCGGTGCCGGAGGCGCGCTGGCCGGAGCTGTCGGCTGAGGCGGCGGCACGACCGATTCGGCCGGCTTGCCCGCGACCACGACCGGCGTGTTCGTGGTGGTCGCCGGTGCCGGCGCGGCGGGCGGCTGGGTGTCCGCCGCGGTCACCGGCTCGAAGCCGGGTTGAGGAGCCGGGGGCGCCGACGGCTGGCTGGGGGCGGACGGATGCGACGGCGGCGGCGTCGGCACGGCCGCGACGACGGGTGCGCGTTTTGCCGAATCCGGAGGAGAAAGGCGGAGTTCCTGCCCCGGCCAGATGGTGTAGGGAGAGGAAATGCCGTTCCAACTGGCGAGCGAGCGGAAATCGACCTTGTTGCGGAACGCGATGCTATAGAGCGTGTCGCCCTTCTCCACCCTGTAACTGCCGCCGGGCGGCGCCGGCGTGGCGGCGGCCGCGTGCGACGGCGCCTCGTAGCTGCCGGGCGAACGGGTGACGACGACGGAGCTGCGTTCGATACCGCAGCCGGAGAGGACGAGCCCGGTGCCGACGACGGCAGCCAGGGCCAGGGGACGAGTCAGGGACATCGCGAAATTCCTTGCACGGTCACTCATCGCAAGAGGAACCACCATAGGGCCAGGAGCACGAGCGCTACGATAACAGCCCACCCGATCCACTCGATGTGTTTGCGCAACATCTGTTCGGCGCGCTCGCCGAACAGGCGCACGAGGAGTGCCAGCAACCACACGCGCTTGCCGCGCCCGATGAGCATGCACAGAAGGAACGGCACCACCGGCACGCCGACGATGCCGGAGGCCCAGGTGACGAACTTCATCGGCACCACCGGTTGCAGCGCCGCCATCGCCAGCACGATGTACAGGCCGAGCGAATGGGCTTGCATGTCCTGCCGGAGGTTTTCCACGCCTTTCATGATGGGGTCGAGCAGGTGCATCGACGCCAGCAACGGCTTCAACGCCTCGAAGGCGAAGTGGCCCAGCGCATAGCCCACCAGGGAGCCCAGCAGCGAGAACAGCAGGCTCCAGTTGGCGAGCCGGAAGGCCTTGCGCGGCTCCGCCAGCATCATCGGTGCGAGCATCACTTCCGGCATCACCGGGAAGATGAAGGCTTCGACGAAGGAAAGACCGGCGAGGTAGCGCACCGCGTGGCGGTGTCGCGCCCAGACGATGGCGCGTTCGTAGAGCGAGGCGAACATCCGCATTCAGCGGGTTTCCTTGTGGTGGAGCCGCATCAACCGATGCCGCCCAGAAGCGGAACGAAGCTCACCGGGCCGAGTTCCTCGCGCTCCACCTCCCCCCCGGCCGTCTTGCGCAGACGTACCAGCACCTGCTGGCTGGGCGTACCCACGGGCGCCACGAGCACCCCGCCGGGCTTGAGCTGGTCGAGGAGCTGGACCGGAACGCGGTCGCCCGCGGCGGTGAGGATGATGGCGTCGAACGGCGCGTCGGACTCCCAGCCCAGCTTGCCGTCGTCATGGCGCGAGCGGAGGTTTTCGATGCCCAGTTGGCGGAAACGGCGACGCGCCTGGCGAAGCAGTTCCTCGATGCGCTCCACCGTATAGACGGTGGGCACGATGCCCGCGAGCACGGCCGCCTGGTAACCGGAACCCGTGCCGATTTCGAGCACGCGCTCGGGAACGCCGTGCTCGATGAGGGCTTCGGTCATTCGCGCCACGATCCACGGCTGCGAGATGGTCTGCCCGTGGCCGATGGGCAGGGCGGTGTTTTCGTAGGCGCGGGAGTGCAGCGCCTGATCGATGAAATGGTGCCGGGGCAAGGCGCGAATGACCTCGAGCACGCGCTCGTCGCGGATGCCCTCCTCGGCCAGCTTCGCCACCAGCCGGTCACGGGCGCGCTGGGAGGTCATGCCTTCGCCGCGCAGGGCCGAGGGTGGCAGGGCGTGCAGGTTCACCACGTCAGGCCGCCTCCTTGCCGATGGACGAGGACAGCGCGGTCGCCCACTGGCTGACCTTGTCGAGCGCCTGGAAGCGCGTGAGGTCCGTATGGATGGGGCTGACCGACACGTAGCCACGGCGCACGGCGTCGAAATCGGTACCCGGACCGGCGTCTTCCACGTCGCCCGGCGGGCCGATCCACCAGATTTCGCGCCCGCGTGGATCTTCGCCACGAATGGCGGGAGCCGAGCGGTGGCGCTTGCCGAGGCGGGTGACTTCGAAGCCGCTGATATCGCTCCACGGCACGTCGGGCACGTTGACGTTGAGGATGGTGTCGGCAGGCAGCGGATCGGCGATGAGACGGCGCATCAGCATCAGCACGGCGGAGGCCGCGGTATCGTAGTGATGGCCCGAGCCCTCCCGGGTGACCAGCGAGACGGCGATGGCCGGCAAGCCGAGGAAGCGGCCTTCCATGGCGGCGGAGACCGTGCCGGAATAGATCACGTCGTCGCCGAGGTTGGCCGTGTTGTTGATGCCGGACACGACGATGTCGATCTCGCCGTCGAGCATGCCGGAAAGGGCTAGGTGCACGCAGTCGGTGGGCGTGCCACCGACACGGTAGAAGCCGTTGTCGAGGCGATGCGCGCGGATCGGCGCGTCGAGCGTGAGCGAATTGCTCGCACCGGAACGATCGCGGTCGGGTGCGACCACGGTGACCGTACCGAACTCGGCCAGACGCCCGGCCAGCACCCGGATGCCCGGGGCGTCCACACCGTCGTCGTTGCTTACCAGAACCTGCATGCTGATCCAGATCGAAACACGGGGAAAGCGACCCCACCTGGAAAGGGGGATGCCGACTGCCCAAGTCTACCGGACCGGGGCGCCGGATTCACCGAGGCGATGCCCGGATGATCTAGGATGCGGGTCATGAAAAAGCGCGCGACATCGGTGCATGACGACGACAGTCGCCTCTTCCGCGAGGCGATCGGCGACGTTCGCCCGATGCAACCGGTGGAGGACGTGCCCGAACGGCCCCGCCCCGCGCCGCATCCGTTCATGCGCGACGCCGACGAAGCCGCCGTACCGGCCGAATCGTTGCTGTTCGACTACGACCCGGCCGACCTGGAGGTCGGCGAGGAACTGTCCTACCTGCGCGACGGTTATCCGCCCAAGCTGCTGCGCCACCTCAAGCGCGGCCAGTTCAGCATCCAGGCGGAGGTCGACCTCCACCAGATGAACGCGGCCGCGGCGCAACTGACCATCGCCGAATTCCTGGCCGAATGCCATCGCGACGGGCTGCGCTGCGTGCGCATCATCCACGGCAAAGGTCTTCGCTCCAAAGCCGGTGGCCCCGTGCTCAAGGGGCTCACCGACCGGCTGCTGCGGCGCCGGAACGACGTAGTGGCATTCGCCTCGGCGCGACCGATGCAAGGCGGCACCGGCGCGGTGATTGTATTGCTGAAAGCATAGCGAGCCCCGTCATTCCTGCGAACGCAGGACTCCAGCGCCCCAGTCTTCCTAGGCGCCCAACCGCGGGCCCCTGCTGTTGCAGGGGCGACATGCGGTCAATCCCACCGATACGTCGCACTGGCGTAGTAGTAGCGCCCGTTCCAGCTCAGCGGCGAAAACAGGCTGTAAAGGAAATTCCCGTTGGTGGAGTTCGCATATTTCGTCCGCTCGGGCTTTGCGTCGAACGCGTTGTCCGCCCCCGCCGTGAAGGTCCAACGGTCGATGTTGTAGTCGGCCGAGAGGTCCAGGGTCCACCGATGGGCGAAATCCTGGTCGAGCGCGGGACCGCTGTTGCTGTAGACGGTGAACGAGCCATACCGCTGCACGTTGGCATGCCCCGCCCACGAGCCGTGCAGGTAATCGAAGCCCACGTCGAGCTTGGTGCGCGGGTTGGTGTCGGCCAGGATGCCCAGGCGCTCGCGACGCTCCACGCGCTGCACCGCCACGCCGAGGTCGTCGAGGATCGGCGGATTGGCCTTCACCTTGGTGACTTCGTTCTCGTTATACGACCAGCTCACCGTGGTGTTGAGGCGATCGCCGTTGGAGAAATCGAAACCGTACTGGCTGACGAGGTCGACGCCGCGGGTGCGCGTATCCACCGCGTTGGTGAAGTAACGGATGGACTGGTAGGTGGCATCCACGCCGTTGGCGGCGAGGTAGCCGTTCACCGCCGGCGTGTTCACCGGAATATTCGACGAAAGGTTGATGCGGTTGGTGATCTTGATCCAGTACGCGTCGACGCTGAGGTTCCAGCCGTCCAGCGGCGCCAGCACGAGGCCCAGCGTGGCGCTGCGCGATTTTTCCGGCTTGAGCTTTTCGGCACCGAGCAGGCTCGCCGCGCGCGAGTCCACCGGGAAGGTGCCCGACTGCACGATGACCTGGCCCTGGCCGAGGTCCTGCAACTGCGAGGAGATGTCGGCGTAATGCTGCTGCACCAGCGTGGGCGCGCGAAAACCCGTGCCGACGCTGCCGCGCAGGGCCACGCGCGGCGTGAAGTCGAAGCGACCTGACAACGAGCCTGACGTGGTGCCGCCGAAGTCGCTGTAATTCTCGTGGCGGCCGGCCAGCGACACCGCGAACCGGTCGGTGAGGTTGGTTTCCAGGTCGATGTATTCGGAGGTGTCGTGGCGCTGCCAGTTGCCCTGCAGGTCGGCCGTGATACCGCCGTTCGGGCCGTATTGCGAAACGGCGTCGCCGGGCTGCACCTTGTAGGCCTGGCGCAGGTACTCCACGCCGAACGAAACGCTTACCGGGTTCGGCAGCCACGAGGGCGAGAACTCCTTGCCGATATCGAGGTTGGCCACCTGCTGCTGGGTCTTGTAGTCGGGCCCCTGGATGAAGAACGGCGTGGAACCGAACGCACGGTAGTAGTCGGCATTGATGTCGTGGGCACGCTGGTCGTACTCGTTGGAACCGTGGCTCGCCGACAGGTCGTAATGCCAGCCGTCACCCACCTGGCCGCGCACGCCCGCGGTGAGCGTGGTGTCGTCGACGATAGGCACGCTCACCGGCAGGTAGCCGTCGGGATAGATGGCCCGCGCGTTGTTCGAGGCACCGGCTTCGCGATAGAGGCTGGCCGTTTCCGCGCGGTCGCGGCGATACAAGGCCTCGACGTAGACCTCCGCCGCCTTGCTGAACTCGTACTGCCCCACCAGCGACACCTTGTTCGAGCGCACCGCCGGATCGCCGAGCCGGTACACGCGCTTGCCGAAGGTCGGTCCCGGCGTCTGGTCCAGGCCGGCACGGTTGGTGTAGTCGTTGTTCTGCGAATCGATGGCGACGTGGACCGAGCCCTTGTCGCCGAGCTTGAAACCGGTGTCCGCCGTAAGCTGGCGTTGCAGGCCGTCGCCGGCGTCGTAGCCACCGAACTTGGCCGTGACTTCACCGCCCTGCCCCGACTTCTTGAGGATCACGTTGATGACGCCGCCGATGGCATCGGAACCGTAACGCGCCGACTGCCCGTCGCGCAGCACCTCGATGCGGTCGATGGCCGACAACGGGATCGCGTTGAGGTCCACCGGATTGGAACCGCGTCCGATGGCGCCGCCGAGGTTGAGAAAGGCTCCCGCGTGCTGGCGCTTGCCGTCGACGAGTACCAATACCTGGTCGGGACTGAGCCCACGCAGCGTCACCGGGCGCACCACTTCGGCGCCGCTGATCGTGGTGGGCTGCGGGAAGTTCAGCGACGGCACCAGCCGGGCGAGCGCGGCCGACAACTGCGTGGCACCCGTCTGTTGGAGCTGCTGGGGCGTGATGACGTCGATGGGTTGGAGCGAGCTGGACACCGTGCGTTCGGTGTTGCGGGTGCCCGTGACGATCACCGTGTCGAGCTGGCTGGCCTTGGCCGGGGCCGCCTCCTGGGCGAAGGCGGACGCCACGCCACTGGCGAGGGCGATGGCGAGAAACATGGGCGTGCGGCGGTACGAAAACATGAGGCGTGGATCCCCTGGACAAGGAGCAAGGCGCCGGCGCGCGACCGCGCCGGAACGGGAGCGGACGGCCTCCGGCGGCGACGCGACATGCATCGTCGACCGTAGCGGCCGGAAAGGAATGGAATCGTGACCCGTGACTCAGATCACGGAAGGCGCGAGCGTTTCAGCGCGTGGCGGCTTGGATGCCGCGAATCAGCCCAGTCGACAGCGACAACACGCCGGCACCACCGAACATCGCGGCGAGGCCACGAACGTCGTCGGAAGGGTCGGCGTGTGAAGGTGGATGTCGGTCACTGGGAGAGTGGATCGCCTGGTGATGAAAGCCGCCGTAGCGGAACGATTGGCAGTGGGCGCGCACCGGATCGCGGCGCGGGAGGGTATTTGTTGCACCGCAATGGGCATTTGTCAACAAGAGTGCATGGGCGGTATGCGATCATCGCGCCCATTCCCCGCAGGCGTGCCGCCATGAACGAATACGACGATTACGACGACGACCGCGATGACGACGAAGACGGCGACGGCAGCGTCGAATCGCAGGTCTGGCAACTCCTGTTGCTGATCAACCCCGGCGACGAAGACGGCGCCCTGCAACAGTTCACCGAATACCGCGACCTCGTCGAGGAAGAAGGCGACGACGATCCGATGCGCATCGTCGCCCAGGTCACCGACTGGCGCTCCGGCTTCGAGGTGGATGCCGACGATACCCGCGGCCTGGTCGATGCCATCAACGAACTCGTGGCGCGATGGAACCTCCAGATCGACTGGGACGGCGATCCCGATGACGACGAATTCCACGAAGACGTCGACGGACCCGAACTCTTCAATCGCGCCTTCGACCAGCTCAACGCCCACGGCTATACGCTCTGGTCCCGCGAAGCCGACGCGGACGATGTCTACGCCGGCTGGATCACGCGATCGACCGACGACGAACCGATGCGCATCGTCGCGACCACCCTGGGCATCAACCTGCGGCTGGGCAGCCAGGTCTCCTGATCGCGAAGCCTTGCCGCCCGGGCCGCCCCGACGCATAGTCGGGGCAACCGTCGTCCGGGAGGGGCCACACGTTGAGCGGCATACGCGACCTGCACGTTTCGCATTACGCACCGGGCGGCCAAATGGCGCCCCACCAACACGACGAGGCATGGTTCTGCCTCGTCGTGGACGGCGGTTACGAAGAACGCATCCTCGGCATGCGCAACGAACACGCCCCGGGCGACCTGCTCTATTGCCCCGCCCATGCCGAACACGCGCAACGCTTCGGGCACGCCGGCGCGCGCAAGGTGATCTTTTCCGTCGACGGGCATCTCGGCGAGCGGCTTGCCGATCACGAGGCCCGCCTTGACGGCCGCCCCCTGCTGCGCCGCTCGCGTGAACTGCTCGCGCTGGGTCGGCGCGTGGTCGCCGAGATGTCGCTCGACGACGCCTTTACGCCCCTGTCCGCCGAATCGATCGTGCTGGACATGCTGGGCCTCGCCGCACGAGGCCTCCACGACGAGCACCATCGCGAACCCGGCTGGCTGAGGCGCGTCCGCGACTACCTGCACGAGGATCCGGGCCGCGACGTCAGCTTGGAAACGCTCGCGGCGGTGGCCGGCCGCCACCCGGTTCACCTGGCGCGCAGCTTCCGCCGTCATCACCACTGCACGGTGGGCGATTACGTGCGGCGGCTACGCGTGGACCGCGCCGCCCGTCTGCTGCGAACCACGCGCCGGCCGCTCATCGACATCGCCCTGGACTGTGGATTCGCCGGTGCGGCGCAATTCTCACGCTCGTTCCGCGCGGTGCATGCGACCACGCCGAGCGCTTGGCGCGCCATCGTGCGCTAATCCGGGTAAAGCGGGTGGCGCGACGCCTTGATAGCGTCGTCCACCATGAAAAAGACACCGCTGTTCGCCGCCCTCGTTCTGCTCGTCGCCGCCTCCTCGCGGGCGGCCGATTACCGTATCGACCCGACGCCCTACTTCGCGACGCCCGTCGCGGAAGCCGCCGACCTCAAGGCGCTGGAGACGGACGTCGAGGCCCTGGCATCCCCTTCGCCGCTCACGCCCGGCAGCCTGCTCGATTACCTGCGGCATGCGGAGACGCTGCTTTCCCGCGTGCAGCGACACGCCGCCTACCTGCATCTGCGCACGGCGCTGGACATCGATGACCACGAGGCCGCCGACGCGCGCTCGGCCGCCGGGAGCCTGCAGGGCGACCTGATGCTGAAGGTCCGGCAGACCGTTCGGCAACTCGACGACGACGCGTTTCGCCGGGCGGAGGCGGCCGAACCCGGGCTGGCCCACTACGCCTACGTGCGCGAACGTGCCACCCGGGGCGTGCCGCACGAACTTCCCTCGGCCGAACAGACCGTGCTCGACGCGTTATCGGATACCTCGAGCGACGCCCTGTGGAACACGTACCAGAAGACGCGGCGTGCCACCCGATACGGCACCGTGCACATGGCTCACGGGGATCTGGACGTGGCGAAGGACGCGTCCGCCCTGGCCTCGGATCCGGACCGCGACGTACGCCGCCAGGCCTGGCGGCAGAGACAGGACGCCGACGCGGCGCAGGCGGAGACGTACGCGGCCGTACTGGCGGGCGTCGTGCGCCTGAACGACCGCGCGGCAAAGCTGCAGCATTTCGGCGACGCGCCGGAGGCGGCGTATTTCTCCCGCCTGTTCGACAAGGCGGATGTGCATGCCACCGCCGCCGCGGTGGAAGCCCATGCCGACGTGCTCAAGGACTACCAGCGCCTACGCGCCGCGCGGGTCGGCAAGCAGCAGGGCATCGACGCCGTGCGCAGTTGGGACATGGGCGCCACGGAGCCCGGCTTCACCGCGCCGACGTTCGACTACGATCGCCTGCGCGAGATGATTCCCGCGGCGCTCGCCCCCTTGGGCACGGACTACGTCGCCCATTTCAAGTCCTTGCTCGACCCGTCCACGCATCGCACCGATCTCGCGATGGCGCAGGGCAGTCGCGTCAACGATGCGTTCTCCATCGCCGCACCGGGCGTCCCTTCCGGGCTGTTCCTCGGCAAGTGGGAGCACACCGCGCGCGGGGCCAGCGTCGTCGCCCACGAGGGCGGCCATGCCATCCATGGCCAGCTCATGAACGAGCACGGCGTATCGCCCTTCTACAATCATGGCCCAAGCTGGATGCACGAGGGCATCGCGATCCTCAACGAGATGCTCTTCTACGAATACCTCTACCGGCACGCGCCCGACGCGAAGACCAAGGCATGGTATCTCCAGGCGCAACTGGACGAGATGACGCTGGAGATATTCACGTCCGCCGAGGAGGCCCAACTGGAGGAAGCGATCTACGCCGGCGTAATGACGGGGCGCATCCGCAAGGCCGCCGATCTGGATGCACTCACCCTGGACACCACCTCGCGCTTCGAGATCTGGCCATCGATCGATCCGGAACTGTCGCATGCCTGGATCGGCAAACGCCTCATGTACGAGGATCCGCTGTATCTGGTCAATTACCTCTACGCGGGCCTATGGGCGGCGCGGATGTTCGACATGGCGACGAAGGACCCGGTCGATTTCCGCAAGCGCTACGGAGCGTTGATGGCCGAGGGCTTCGACGCGCCTCCGAAAGCGTTGCTGCGGACGTTCTTCGGGCATGACGTGTCGTCGGGCGAACTGGTCGAGGCGGATATGGCGTTACTCCGGAAGAAAACGAACGACCTGCGCCAGCTCTATTCGGGGATGTAGCCGCTCGCAGGCCTACCTAGCGCGCCATCCGCTCTTTCAACAGGTCAATGAACGCGCGCACCTTCACCGACGTCTGCTTGCCGGGGTACACGGCATGCACGCCGCCGTCGGGCAGCCGGTAGCCGTCGAGCAACGAAACGAGCCGCCCCGTCGCGATATCCGCGTGCACCACGTAGTCCGGCAGCACCGACATGCCCAACCCGGCGACGACGAACGCATGCGCCGCCAGGGTGCTGTTCGCGCTGGCTATCGGGCGCGTGCGCACCGTGTGCTCGGTGCCTGCGTCGTCGACGAACGTCCAACGGGTGGGTGACGAGAGCACGCTGAGGGAGATCCAATCGTGCGCGGCGAGTTCGTCGGGAGCGGATGGCTCGCCGCGCCTTGCCAGATAGGCGGGCGAAGCGACCAGGCATTGGCGAAACGAGGAGAGCTTCGCCGCGCGCAGGCTCGAGTCGCGCAACCAGCCGATACGGATGGACAGGTCGAAACGTTCGGCGATGACGTCGACGATGTCGTCGCTGACCACCAGTTCCACGCTCACCTGCGGATGACGTGCGGCGTATTCGGCGAGTACGGGCGCCACGATGGCCGGCCCGTGATCGCCCGCGGCGGCCACGCGCAGCGTACCCATGGGCGTGTCGCGGCATTCGCCGAGGCGGCTGACCGCCGACTCGGCGTCGGCCAGCACCCGTGCGCAGTCCTCATGGAAGCGCTCGCCCGCGTCGGTCAGCGACATGCGCCGCGTGCTGCGTACGAGCAGGGTCACGCCGAGTTCGTCCTCCAGCTTCGCGATGTGCTGGCTGACCATCGCCTTGGTCGTGCCCAACCGCTCGGCCGCGGCAGTGAACGACCCGGCCCGGACGAGGGCCACGAAGACGGCGAGGCGATTGAGGTTGATGTCCGGCGAAGCCATCGGCGACTTCCGATTGTAAAGCCCTACTTTACGATGAATTGCCGAAAGGGGCGTTTTCCGAGGACGGCCCGGGGTCCATCCTGTTCTCCATCGCTTCCCATCCAAGGACATCCGACATGAAGATCGTGCTCTTCGGCGCCACCGGCAACATCGGCCGGGTCATCCTCGACGAGGCCCTTGCCCGCGGCCACGCCGTGACCGCGGTGGCCCGCGATCCCTCGAAGATCGCCGCCCGCGACGGCTTGCGCGTGGTGAAGGGCGACGTGACGGACGCGGCGTCGCTGGCGTCTCCGCTCGACGGCGCCGACGCCGTCATCGCGAGCCTCAACGGCGACGTGCGCTCGCAGTCGAAGGCCTTGCTGGCCGCCCTCGATTCGGCCGGCGTGCGCCGCTTCGCCTGGGTCGGCGGCGCGGGCAGCCTGGAAACCGCGCCCGGGGTGCGGGTGATCGACGATCCGAATTTCCCCGAGGCCTGGAAGGCCAACGCCACCGCGCAGGCCGAGGTACTGGACGCGTTCCGCGCCGCCGATACCCGCGTCGACTGGACGTACGTCAGTCCGTCGAAGCTCATTGCCCCGGGCGAGCGCAAGGGCTCGTTCCGCGTCGGCGGCGACCAGGTGCTCAAGGACGCGAACGGCGAGAGCTTCATCTCCACGGCCGATTTCGCGATCGGGGTGCTGGACCGGATCGAAAAGGGCGATGCGCCGAAGAAGCGGGTGACCTTCGGATATTGAGCCATCGCGTCGCGGCTCCGCCGCATCGCGGACAGGGTCCGCTCCCACCCTTCGGTAGAAAGATCGCCACCGAAGGGCGGGAGCGGACCCTGTCCGCGAAACGAGCCCCTATAATCCCCCGATGAACTATCGCCACGCCTACCACGCCGGCAACTTCGCCGACATCCTCAAACACATGGTGCTCGTGGCCTTGCTCGACGCGCTCAAGCAGAAGGCCACGCCTTTCTGTTACGTCGATACGCATGCCGGTCGTGGCCGCTACGACCTGCGCAGCGTCGAGGCGCGCAAGACCGGCGAGTCCGACGAAGGCTTCGGCGTGCTGCGCACGGCCACCGGACTGCCGCCCCTGCTCTGGAAATGGCTCGAAGCCGTTCGCGCGTGCAACGACGGCGACGAACTGCGTTACTACCCCGGCTCGCCCTGGTTCGCCGCCCACCTGATGCGCGAGGGCGACAGCGCCCAGCTGTGCGAGCTGCATCCGGAAGAAGCCGCCGCGCTGCGCCAGGTGTTCCATCACGACGGCCGCGTGCACATGCACGGGCGCGACGGCTACGAAGCCATGAAGGCGCTCCTGCCGCCGAAGGAAAAACGCGGGCTGGTGTTGATCGACCCGCCGTTCGAGGCACAGGAAGCCGAGTTCCGCCTGATCGAGAAGTCGCTCAAGGCCGCCCTGGAAAAATGGCCCACCGGCATGTATGCCGTGTGGTATCCGATCAAGCTGCGCAGCCACGTGCAACCGTTCCACCGCTGGCTGACCAAGTGCGGCGCGAAACGCGTGCTGGTGGCCGAACTGCTCCTGCGGCCCGACGATTCCCCGCTGCGCCTCAACGGCAGCGGCATGGTGATCGTCAACGCGCCGTGGAAGCTCGATGAAGCCCTTCGCGATTCGCTGCGGGTGTTGCCCCGCCTGCTCGGCACGCCGGGCGAATCGGAATACCGGCTTAGCTGGTTGGTGAACGACGAAGCCGAAGAGGCGCCTCCCGTCAGGCCTTCCGCCCCACGTTCACCCCGGCGGCGCTAAAGTCGGTTCACTTGCGAAGGAGCCGACCCATGCGCCACACCATCCGACTCGCCCTGCCCGCTTCGCTGTTCGCCCTGGCCCTCGCGGCCTGCGCGCCGGCGCCCATCTACAAGCCCACGCCGAACAACGTCTCCGTGCCGCCCAGCCAGGTGTCGCGCGAGCCGGAACGCTATGGCAACGCCGACGTCATCTGGGGCGGTCGCATCGTGCAGGTGCGTAACTTCAGCGACCACAGCGAGATCGAGGTGCTGTCCTATCCACTCGACGGCTCGCAACGGCCCAAAGCCGACGATACCGGTGCCGGGCGCTTCATCGCCTCGATGCCAGGTTACGTGGAAAGCCTGGATTACCCCAACGGCGGCCTGATCACCGTGGCGGGCCGACTCAACGGTTCCCGCTCGGCCAGCGTGGGCCAGGCGCCCTACACCTTCCCGCTGGTTTCCGTGAACCAGTCGCACGTCTGGACGGCCAAGGAAATGCAGGGCGGCCATCCGAACGTCAGCTTCGGCGTGGGTGTCGGCGTCATACGGTAAGATCCTGCGATTCGCCGCCGGCCACGAGGGCCGGCGGACTACCTTCAAAGGGCACGCCGATCCATGTCAGGACACGCCGATTCCAAACGCGCGATCTTCCTCGCGCTCGGGGCCAACTTCGCCATCTTCGTCGCCAAGCTGGTCGCTGCGATCTTCACCGGATCGGGAGCGATGCTCGCCGAAGCCATCCATTCGCTGGCCGACTGCGGCAACCAGGGCCTCCTGCTGCTGGGCATGCGCCAGGCGAAGCGGCCGCCGTCGGCCGACTACCCCCTGGGATGGGGCCGCGCCCTGTATTTCTGGTCGTTCCTCGTCGCCATCCTGCTCTTCAGCGTGGGCGGCATGTTCTCGGTGTACGAAGGCGTGCACAAGCTCACCCACCCCGAGCCGCTGCGCTGGGCGTGGCTCGCGGTAGGCGTGCTGGCGTTCTCGATCGTCACCGAAGGCGTGTCCATGCATGGCTGCCTGCAGGAGGTGAACAAGGCGCGTGACGGCCGTAGCCTCTGGCAGTGGTTTCGCGAAACCCGCGCCAGCGAGCTGCTGGTGATCTTCGGCGAAGACCTCGCCGCGCTCGTCGGCTTGTGCCTCGCGCTGCTGGCGGTGCTGCTGACGATGCTCACGGGCAACCTCGTCTTCGACGCCATCGGCACCATCGCCATCGGCGTGCTGCTCATCCTGGTGGCGGTGGCCGTGGCCCGCGAGGTGAAGGCCCTGCTGATCGGCCAGGGCGTGGAGCCCAGGCGCAAGGCCGAGATGGTGGCCTTCCTCGACGGCCGCGCCGAGATCGAAGTGGTCTACAACGTGCTCACCCTGCAGATGGGCACCGACGTCATGGTGGCCATCAAGGCACGCATGGCCCCCGCGCCCACCGCGCGGGCGATGATCGAGGCGATCAACATCGTCGAGGCGGATTTCAAGGCGCACTTCAAGGACGTGCGCTGGAGCTTCTTCGAGCCCGACATCGCGGATTGACATCGCGGGCAGGGGTCCTACCGGAGGGTGGGAGCGGACCCTGTCCGCGATTCCTACGGAGCGAACACACCCGGGTAGTACAATCGACGGCTTGTCCGCCAACGCCAAAGCCGTCGAACGATGCCCGTAGCGCTTCCCCGCCCGCCGCTTCCCGCCAACGCCAAGACCCGCCGCTACTGGGCCGCGCCCCATGGCTCCTCCTGGGCCCTCGAGGTCGCCGAGGCGGCCCGCGCCCACGACGGCCTGCTGGTGGTGGTGACGCGCGACACGCGCAGCGCCGACAACCTCGAAAGCGAACTGGGCGTCTTCGCCGGCGATCTGCCGGTGCTGCACTTCCCCGACTGGGAAACCCTGCCCTACGATGTCTTCAGCCCGCATCCCGAGGTCGTTTCCCAGCGCATCGCCACCCTTTACCGCCTGCCCGGCGTCAAGCGTGGCGTGCTGGTGGTGCCGGTGGCCACCCTGATGCAGCGCATCTCGCCGCGCAGTCACATCACCGGCTCCGGGCTCGTGATGCGCAAGGGCCAGAAGCTCGACATCGTGGCCGAGCAGCGCCGCCTGGAGGCGGCCGGCTATCGCTTCGTGCCGCAGGTGACCGAGCCCGGCGATTTCGCCGTGCGCGGCGCGCTCATCGACATCTACGCCATGGGCGCGAGCGAACCCTATCGCGTCGAGCTGTTCGACGACGAGATCGAATCCATCCGCACGTTCGATCCCGAAACCCAGCGCTCGCAGCACCAGGTGGAAGGGGTGGAACTGCTTCCCGCGCGCGAGTTTCCGGTCACCGACGAAGCGGCCAAGTCGTTCCGCAACGCGCTGCGCGACCGCTTTCCCATCGACGTGCGCCGCTGCCCGCTCTACCAGGACATGAAAGAAGGCGTGACGCCGGGCGGCATCGAATATTACCTGCCGCTGTTCTTCGCGAAGACCGAAACCCTGTTCGAATACCTCGCCGGCGACACGCTGTTCGTGCTGGGCGAAGGCGCGCTGGAATCGGCGGCCGCCTTCTGGCAGCAGGTGGCGGACCGCTACGACCAGCGCGCCCACGACATCGAGCGCCCCGTGCTGCCACCTGCCGAGATCTACCTTGCGCCGGAACAGCTTCGCGAGCAGCTCAACAAGCAGGTGCGCATCGACGTGGTCGGCAAGGCCCACGAGCACGCCGTGGACCTCGGCACGCAACCGGCCCCCGAGCTGCCGCTCAACCGCAAGGGCGAGGAACCCGGCACGGCGCTTCGCCACTTCCTCGCGCATTACCCCGGCCGCGTGCTGGTAGCCGCCGATTCGGCGGGCCGTCGCGAGGCGTTGATCGAGCAATTGGGCGGCGCCGGCCTGAAGCCCGCCGGTATCGAGGGCTGGAAGACCTTTCTCGCCACCGACGAGCGCTTCGCCATCACCGTGGCCTCGTTGGAACAGGGCTTTGCGCTGAACGAACCCGCGCTCACGGTGCTGACCGAGCGCGAGCTGTTCGGCGAACGCGTGCGCACCGACCGGCGCAAGCGCGCGGGCGCGGCTCGCGACCCCGAGAGCATCATCAAGGATCTCACCGAACTGTCCATCGGCTCGCCCATCGTCCACATCGACCACGGCGTGGGGCGTTACCAGGGCCTGCTCACGCTCGACGTGGGCGACATGCCGGGCGAGTTCCTCACCATCGAATACGCCAAGGGCGACAAGCTCTACGTACCGGTGGCCCAGCTGGGCCTGGTCAGCCGCTACACCGGCACGGCCCCCGAACTGGCGCCGCTGCATTCCCTCGGCGGCGACGCCTGGGAACGCGCGCGCAAGAAGGCCGCCGAGAAGGTGCGCGACGTGGCCGCCGAACTGCTCGCGATCTACGCGCAGCGCGAGGCGAAACAGGGCGAGTCGCTGCCGGTGGACCGGCAGATGATCGAGGAATTCGCCGCCACGTTCCCCTTCGAGGAAACCATCGACCAGCAGCGTGCCATCGACGCCGTCATCACCGACCTCGCCGCGCCACGCGCGATGGATCGCGTGGTCTGCGGCGACGTGGGCTTCGGCAAGACCGAGGTGGCGCTGCGCGCCGCGTTCGCCGCCGCCACCGCCGGCAAGCAGGTGGCCGTGCTCGTGCCCACCACCCTGCTCGCCCAGCAGCACTACCGCAACTTCGCCGACCGCTTCGCCGACTGGCCGGTGCGCGTGGAAGTGCTCTCGCGCTTCAAGTCGAAGAAGGAAGTGGACAACGCCCTGGAACGCCTCGCCGATGGCCAGGTCGACGTGATGGTAGGCACGCACAAGCTGCTCCAGTCCGACATCCGCTTCAAGAACCTCGGCCTGGTCATCGTCGACGAAGAACAGCGTTTCGGCGTACGCCAGAAAGAGCAACTGAAGAAACTCCGCGCCGAGGTCGATCTCCTCACGCTTACCGCGACGCCGATCCCGCGCACGCTCAACATGGCCATGAGCGGCCTGCGCGATCTTTCGATCATCGCCACGCCGCCCGCCCATCGCACGGCGGTACGCACGCTGATTTCCACCTACCAGCCCACGCTCATCCGCGAAGCCATCCAGCGCGAACTGGCGCGTGGCGGCCAGGTGTACTTCCTGCACAACGAGGTGGAGTCGATCGAGCGCACCGCCCGCGAGCTGGGCGAGCTGGTGCCCGAGGCGCGCATTCGCGTGGCCCACGGCCAGATGCCCGAGCGCGAGCTGGAACAGGTCATGGCCGACTTCCATCGCCAACGCTTCAACGTGCTGGTGTCCACCACCATCATCGAGTCGGGCATCGACATTCCCACGGCCAACACGATCATCGTGAACCGCGCCGACCGCTTCGGCCTGGCCCAGTTGCACCAGCTTCGTGGCCGCGTGGGGCGTTCACACCATCGCGCCTACGCCTATCTGATCGTGCCCGACCGCAAGGCCATGACCGCGGACGCCGAGAAGCGTCTGGAAGCCCTGGCGTCGCTGGAAGAACTGGGTGCGGGTTTCACCCTCGCCACGCACGATCTCGAGATCCGCGGCGCGGGCGAGATGCTGGGCGAGGAGCAATCCGGTCAGATCCAGGAAATCGGCTTCGGCCTCTACACCGAGCTGCTCGATCGCGCCGTCCGTGCGCTGAAGTCGGGCAAGGTGCCCGATTTCGACCTCACGTCGGAGCACGAGACCGAGGTGGAGCTGCACCTGCCCGCGCTCATTCCGGAGGATTACCTGCCCGACGTGCACACGCGCCTGACGCTGTACAAGCGCATCGCCAGCGCGCGCGACGACGATGGACTCCGCGAGTTGCAGGTCGAGATGATCGACCGCTTCGGTCTGCTCCCCGACCAGACCAAGTGCCTGTTCGCGGTGGCCCAGCTGAAGCTGATGGCCACGCCGCTGGGTATCCGCAAGCTCGATTTTGGCCCCAGCGGCGGCCGCGTCACCTTCAGGGACAAGCCGGACATCGATCCGATGGCCCTCATCAAGCTCATCCAGCAGCAGCCGCGGGTGTTCAAGATGGACGGACAGGACAAGCTGCGCGTCATCATGGAATTGCCGGGGAGCGCGGAGCGGATTCGGGCGGCTCAGGAGACGCTCGTGTCGCTGGGAGCGCGTCGTCCCTCCTGACCTTCGCCGATACGATCGGCTCCCACCCCTTCGGTAGCAACCTTTCTACCGAAGGGGTGGGAGCCGATCGTATCGGCGAAAAGCGTGCCTCAGGCGACGGGGGTGGCGCGTACCAGGTACTGCACGCTGAAGCGCTTATCTTCGTCCATCCACACCTTCTCGACCGAGAGCCCCGCTTTCTCCGCCATCTGCGCGAAGTCGTCGAGCGAATACTTGCAGCTGTATTCCACCTGCATCGCTTCGTCTTCGCGGAACGCATAGGTATCGTTGCCCAGGCGCACGTCCTGGCGCTTCGTGCTCACCAGGGCGGTTTCGATGCGCCCGGCCAAGGCGTTGTAACGCGCGCGATGGCGGAAGGCGGCGATGTCGAAATCGGTGCCGATCTCGCGGTTGAGGCGAACCAGCATGTTGAGGGTGAAATCACGCGTAACGCCCGCCGCGTCGTTGTACGCGGCCTCGATCTCGGCGGGATCCTTCTTCAGGTCGACCCCGATCAGGATGCCCCCGCCGGCGCTCATTTCGGCGCGCATCTGGCGAAGGATCTTCAGCGCATCCTTGCTCTCGAAATTGCCGATGGTGGAACCGGGAAAATAGATCACCGTGCGGCGGGGCGAGCGCAAGGGCACCGGCAGGCGCAACGGCTGGGTGAAGTCCGCGCAGACCGGCTGCATGGGCACGTCGGGAAATTCGGCGGCCAAGGCCGCCACGCTTTCCATCAAGGCACTGCGCGAAATCTCCACCGGCACGTAGGCGGCCGGCGACTCCAGGTGTTCGAGCAGCATCCGCGTCTTGATGCCGCTGCCGCTGCCGTATTCCACCAGGCGCACCTCGGGACCCAGCGTCGCGGCGATATCCTCCGCGTGCTCGCGCATGATGGCGATCTCGGTGCGCGTGAGGTAGTACTCCGGCTGCTCGCAGATGGCCTCGAACAGGGCCGAGCCGCGCTCGTCGTAGAACAGGCGCGAAGGCAGTTTCTTCGGCTTGGCCGAAAGGCCGCGCCGCACCGTCTGCACCGTGTCTTCGATATCCGGATGCCGGTCGTCCACGCGGATGTCTTGGGGTTGAGCACTCATCGGTCGTTTCCCAGTCGAATCCCCGAAAACTGCCAGCGGGCGTGGGGAGGAAAAAAGTTGCGATACGTGGCACGCACATGGTCGGCGGGCGTGGCGCATGAACCGCCACGAAGCACCCATTGGCCGTTCATGAACTTGCCGTTGTATTCGCCAAGCGAACCGGCCAGCGGCCGAAAGCCCGGATAGCTGATGTATGGGCTCATCGTCCATTCCCAAACGTCGCCGTACATCTGTCCGAGCGGCGTCTCGAACGACGACGCACGGGGTTGGAGCATGCCCGTGTCCTGAAGGTTCCCCTGAACGGGAATATCCTCGGCCAGCGTTTCCCACTCCGTCTCCGTGGGCAGGCGCGCACCGGCCCAGCGCGCGAACGCGTCGGCTTCGAAATAGCTGATGTGGCAGACGGGCGCATGCGGGTCGATCTCGCGCCGCCCTTGCAGCGTGAACTCGGTCTCGAGCGCGTCATCCCAGTACAACGGGCGCTTCCAGCCTTCGGCCTGTACCGTGGCCCAGCCGTCGGACAACCACAGGCCGGGCTGTTCGTAGCCACCGTCGTGCACGAAAGCACGGTATTCGGCATTAGTCACCGGCCGGTTGGCGAGCGAGCCCGCCTGGCGATACGTGCGATGGCGCGGTCCTTCGTTGTCGAAATGGAAACCCTCGCCTTCATAGCCGACCTGGACCACCGCTTCGTCGAACGGCACGAACCGCAACGACGGCGCGACGACCGACAGGCCGCGCGGCGCATCGGCGTACGCGGGCTCCAGCGGATTCTGCGCGAAGGCATGCTTGATATCGGTCAGGAGCAGTTCCTGGTGCTGCTGCTCGTGCTGCACGCCGAGTTCGACGAGCATCGGAAGCTCGGCGTCGTCGCCACGCGCGATCCGCTCCGCCACGGCATCCTCGACGCGACGGCGGTAATCGACGAGCTCGTCCAGCGAGGGACGCGTGAGCATGCCCCTATGCGGTCGGGCATGCATCGGACCCACGGACTGGTAATACGAATTGAACAGGTAATGCCATTCCGGATTCGGCGTGGCGTACGCCGGATCCCGGCCGAGCACGAAGTGTTCGAAGAACCACGTGGTATGGGCCAGGTGCCACTTCGTCGGGCTGGCGTCGGGCATCGACTGCACCACGGTGTCCTCCGGCCGGAGGTTCGCCGCGAGGGCTGCCGTACGTTGGCGTACGGAAAGAAAGCGAGAGGCGAGATCCTCGCCCGCGGGCGGGATGGGAGCGATGCCGAGGGGGCGAAGGCTCATTGCGCAGTTCCACGTCGACGAGGGGACGCCGACCATCGTGAAACGATGCCCGAGCAAACGTTCAACCCGCGTGAGCGGGTATCCCGCCTACCTTAACGCATGGTGCACCCAGGGCAACGGCCATCTCGTTTTTCGGGACCAACGGGCTTAACGTCTAGCTTCCACACGGAGGGTTTCACCATGAACGTCCGCTACCTGCTCCTCGCCACCTGCCTGGGCTTTACCGGAGCCCTCCAGGCCCAGGACGCGCCCCAGGCGCGCCATGAACTGCCATTCGCCGATTGCATGCGGACCGATCGCATCAGCAACTACGCGGAGGTCGACGACCGGACGGTCATCGTGGCCAATGGGCCCAATTTCTACCGGATCACCACCGACGTGGCCTGCCCGCGCAAGTCTCTCGGCGGCGGCATCCATTTCAAGGGCTCGGCCAGCGTCAAGGCCATCGGGGCCATGCGGATCTGCGGCGGCATCGACGAGCAGATCGTGCGTCGCGACGATCCGCCGTGCCAGATCCAGACCGTGGAGAAGATCGACAAGAAGACCTACCAGAGCCTGGAGAAGAACGCCAAGAAGAAGGGCTCGGGTGCCGAGCCGAATGGCATGGTCAGGTGAGGCGCGTGGGAGCCGAGGTCATCGGCTCCCACGACAAAAAAAAAGCCCGGGCGATGCCCGGGCTTTTTGTGCTTTCGCACCGGCCGATCAATAACCATCGTCGCGCACGTAACGGGTGGAATACCCGTCGTCGTACGTGGTGGTCGTGGTGGTCACGCGGCGGGTGACGACCGGACCGTCGTCGTACACGACCGTAGCCGGGCGGCTGTAGTAGACCGGGCGGTCGACGACGACCGTGCGCGGCTGCGTGGCGTTGTAAACCAGGGCGCCGACCGTACCGGCGACGATGGCGCCGGCGATCCAGCGGCCCGAGTGGTCGTAGTGGCCGCGGCCGTAGTAACCGCCGTGGTAACCGTAGCCGTAGCCGCCATGGTAGTAGCCGCCGCGTCCCCAGCCGTGCGCGAACGTGGCGGGCGTGAACGCCATAAGACCCACGGCAGCAAGGGCGATGGCGGACTTGACGAACTTACCTTTCATGACAGTGACCTCCGGGTGTTGGGCGCAGATTCGCGCTACGGCACTGAATCGGAACTGAAGTTTTCTGCACGAGCCTTTCACGTTCTCCACGGGTTCACGAACGGCTTCCGAAGCAGCCAGCAGCCGTGGATATCGTGGCGGCGGGCGAAGTCGAACGGGATGCTCTGGGCGCTCCAGTCTTCGATGGAAAGATGGGGCTCGAGGGCCGCCCGATCAAGCTGGAAACGGCGGAAATTGTTGGAGAACACGATCACGCCGTCGGGCAGCAACCGCTCGGCGCACAGGAGCAGCAGCTTCACGTGGTCGCGCTGCACGTCGAAGTCGTCGGCCTTCTTGGAATTGGAGAAGGTCGGCGGGTCGACGTAGATCAGGCCGTACTGCATCGAGCGCTTTTCCAGGAACGCCAAGGCGTCGTCCTGTACCAGGCGATGGCGGTCGCCGGTGAAGCCGTTCAACGCGAGGTTTCGCGACGCCCAGTCGAGGTAGGTTCCCGAGAGATCGACGCTGGTGGTATCCCGCGCGCCGCCGGCCGCGGCGTAGACGCTGGCCGTACCCGTATAGGCGAAGAGATTGAGGAAGTGCTTTCCGGCCGACAGCTCGCGGATCTTCGCCCGAACCAGGCGATGGTCGAGGAACAGGCCGGTGTCGAGGTAATCGGTGGGGTTCACGAGGAAGGCCAGGCCGCCCTCGCTCACTTCCACGAACTCGCCGCGCTGGTCGAACTGGCCGTACTTGGAGCCGCCCTTGCCGCGCTCGCGGGTCTTCACCGCGATGCGCTCGCGGGGGGTGCCGAACACCTCGCCCGCCACGCGGACGATCTCGCGCATGCGGATGCGCGCCACGTCGACCGGCACGTCCTGCGGGGCCTTGTACTCCTGGATATGCAGCCAGTCTTCGTAGACGTCGATGGCCGCGGCGTATTCGGGGAGATCCTGGTCGTAGGCGCGCCAGCAGGTGATGCCCTCGCGGGACAGGCGCTTGCGCAGGTGGCGGACGTTCTTCTCGAGACGGTTCTTCAGCATCTCCGCGCCCACCGAGAGCGGCCTGGCCTCGCGGGGCGCTTCGTCGCGGGCCCGCAGGCTGAAGGTCAACAGCGGGGTCTCCAGGGCGCCGTTGAACAGCGCATAGCGCTTGTCGGGAGAAAGGCGCAGGGCACGGCCCAGCTCCTCGTCGCCGGCGAGCACCGCGGCGCGCCAGCCCGGGAAACGCTCCTTGAGCGCCTTGCCGAGGTCCTGGTAGAGGCGCGGCAGTTCGGCACGATCGCCCAGGCGCTCGCCGTAGGGCGGATTGGTGATGACCAGGCCGAGCGGCGTTTCCGGCGGCGGCTCGACGTGCACGGCGTCGCGACGGTCCAGGTGGACGAAGCCGGCCACGTTGGCCGCCTGCGCGTTGCGCTTGGCGGTCTGCACCATGTTCGCATCCGAATCGCTGCCGAAGAACACCGGGCGCAGGTTGCGCATGCCCTCGTCGGCGCGGGCCTTCGCTTCGTCCCACAGGCCGCGCCAGAGCGCGTAGTCGTGCTTGAGCCAGCCGAGGAAGCCGTAGTAGCCGCGACGCAGGCCCGGTGCCACGTCGGCGGCCATGAGCGCGCCCTCGATCAGCAGGGTGCCCGAGCCGCACATCGGATCGACCAGGGCACCGCCTTCGGCGTAGATGCGCGGCCATTGGGCGCGAACGAGCATGGCCGAGGCCAGGTTTTCCTTCAGCGGCGCCTCGCCCTGGCGCTCGCGCCAGCCGCGACGATGCAGGGGCGAGCCGGAGAGGTCCACCGACAGCGTGGCGCGATCGCGGCGCAGGCGTACGTTCACCCGAAGGTCGGGCTCCTCGGGATCCACGTCGGGGCGCGCGCCGCTGGCGGCGCGGAACTGGTCGACGATGGCGTCCTTGGTCTTCAGGGCGATGAACTGGCTATGGGTGAGCTTGCTCTGGGCCGTGTTGGCGTCCACGGCCAGGGTGCCGTGGGCGGCGAGGTGTTCGGCCCAGTCCACCGATTGCACGCCCTCGTAGAGGGCCTCCGGCGTGTCGGCCTCGAACTCGGCCAGGGGCAGCAACACGCGGCTGGCCATGCGCGACCACAGGCAGGCGCGGTAGGCGGTTTCCAGCGAGCCTTCGAAGGACACGCCGGCCAGCACCTCCTTCACGTGATCGGCGCCGATGGCGGCCAGTTCGTCCTTGAGCAGGTATTCCAGGCCCTTGGGGCAGGTGGCGAAGAACTTCATGCGAGGCCATCCAGGAAACGGCGGAATGACGTCTCGATATCGCCGAGGGTGGCGCCCAGGCGATGGTCGTCGTTCACCAGCAGGGCGGGCATGCCCTGCCCGCGGGCGAAGCCGATAGCCTCGTCGACGGGGCAGACGTCGTCGGCATAGCCGTGCACGAGGAACGACGGCACGCCCGGCCGTACCGCGATGTCGCGCGGATAGCCCGGGATGCGGGTCGGCAAGGCCAGCAGGAACAGCCCGGCCACCGGCGCGTCCAGCGACGCGAGGCCCGAGACGAACGCGCCCATGCTCGATCCGACCAGCACGGGCGGCACGGGCGACGCGGCGATGGCCTCACCGAGGACGGCCAGGCGCGGATCGATCGAGCCGGCATACCCGTGGAGGTCGTGTTCGCGGTAATCCGGGCGGACCGTGGACCAGCCGAGGGACTCGGCCACGGCGGCCAGCGCGCTGACCTTGGTGGCGTCGGGACCGGAATCGGAACCGTGGGAAAGGATGATGTGGCCGCGCATGGCGGTCTCCGTACGCGGAATGACCGGCTATGTTATCAAAGCGCCATGATCGACATCCTGTACGCCCCCCTCCCCTACGAAGCCCGCCTGCCCGAACGCGCCGCCACCGACGTCGACCTCGTGGTGATCCACTGCACCGAGTTGCCCGACCTGGCCATGGCTCGCGACTACGGCGAGCGCGTGCTCTACGAAGACCGGGGCACCGGCGCCAGCGGCCATTACTACGTCGACCGCGACGGCACCGTGCTCTGCTACGTCGATCCGCTGCGCACCGCGAACCACACCCGTGGCTACAACCCGCGCTCGATCGGCATCGAGCTGGTCAACCTCGGCCGCTATCCCGACTGGTTCCGCTCGGACAACCAGGTAATGACCGAACCCTACACCGAAGCGCAACTCGACGCCCTGCGCGACCTGCTGGTCCACCTCGTCGAGCGCTTCCCGTCGCTGCGGCACGTCGCCGGCCACGAAGACCTCGACCTGGCCACCGTCCCCGCCAGCGATGCGCCGGATCGCGAAGTGCCGCGCAAGCGCGACCCCGGTCCGATGTTTCCCTGGGAGCGCGTGTTCGCCGCCCTGCCCCTCGAGCGGCTGGCCGCGGCGCCCCCGCTATAATCGACCGACCGTCTCCATCGCGCGCCACCCCAGGATCCCCATGTCGGACAACCACGTCGGCGAACTCGTCGAACTGCTGCAGCTCGAGCGCCTCGAAGACAACCTCTTCCGCGGCCAGAGCCGCGACATCGGCACCCGCTTCGTCTTCGGCGGCCAGGTGCTGGGCCAGGCCCTCTCGGCCGCCCAGCGCACGGTCGATCCCAAGCGCGAAGCGCACTCGCTGCATGCGTATTTCCTGCGCGCCGGCGACATCGACGCACCCATCGTCTACAGCGTGGAGCGCACGCGCGACGGCGGCTCGTTCTCCTCGCGGCGCGTGGTCGCCATCCAGCACGGCCAGCCCATCCTCAACGGTTCCATCTCGTTCCAGGAGCCGGAAACCGGCTATGAACACCAGATGTCCATGCCCGAGGTACCGGCGCCGGAAGACGTCGAGCCGATGCCGGCGCTCAACGCCGAGCAACTGGGCAGGCTGCCCGAGAAGACCCAGCGCTGGCTGGGCATCGACGGGCCGTTCGAGTTCCGCCACGTATGGCCGCGCGACGAACTGCGCCCGGCCAAGCGGCCGCCGTACCAGCACATCTGGTTTCGCCTCACCGGGCCGGTCGACGACACGCTGTCGCTCCACCAGGCGTTGCTCGCCTACGCATCGGACTTCCACCTGATCGGCACGGCCACGCTGCCGCACGGCATCTCGTACCTCACCCGCAACATGCAGATGGCCAGCCTCGACCACGCGCTCTGGTTCCATCGCCCGTTCCGCATCGACGAATGGCTGCTCTATTCGTTCGACAGCCCCACGTCGCAGGGCGGACGCGGCCTCGCGCGCGGCATGATCTACTCGCGCGACGGCCGGCTGGTCGCTTCCACCGCGCAGGAAGGCCTCATCCGCGTGCGGCCCGACTGAGCCCCATGAACGTCGAGCTGCGGCACCTGCGTTACTTCATCGCCGTGGCCGACGAGCTCCATTTCAGCCGTGCCGCCGAGCGGCTGGGCATCTCCCAGCCACCGCTCAGCCAGCAGATCCGCGATCTCGAAGCGATGCTCGGCGTGCGCCTCCTGCGCCGTACCAACCGCCGCGTGGAACTCACCGACGCCGGTGCGGCGTACCTGGCCGCCGCGCGCGACATCCTCGGCCGTGTCGACGATGCCGCCGAGCTCGCGCTGCGCGCCAGTCGCGGGGAAATCGGCGAACTGCAAGTCGCCTTCACCCGGTCGACGCCGTTGATCGAACATTTTTCCCGGGCCATCCATGCGTTTCGCGAGACGTATCCCGCCGTGCGGCTTGCGCTGGTGGAACGCAACACGCTGCAGCAGATCGAGGCCCTGCTCGACGGTCGCCAGCAGGTGGGACTGCTCCGCGCCACCACCCTGCCCGCGCCGCTGGTATCGCACAAGATCGTCGACGATCCCCTCGTGGCCGTGATGCGCGCCGATCATCCGCTGGCGAAGCGCCGTGCCCGTGGGATACGCATGAGGGAACTCGCCGACGAGCGCTTCGTCACGTTCAACCGCGCCGCGGGCACCGGCATCCTGGACCAGTTCCTTGCGATGTGCCGCAACGCGGGCTTCACTCCCCGCATCGCGCAGGAGGCCGGCGAGGCATCGACGATGGTCGGGCTGGTGGCCGCCGGATTCGGTGTGGCGGTGTTGCCGCGGGCGCTGCGCCACGTGCGGATCGACGGCGTGGTCTACCTCGCCATCGATTCACCCGACGCGGCCAGCGAATTGCACCTCGCCCATCGGCGCGACGACGCGTCGGCGCTGGTGAAAGTGTTCACGACGACCATGCTCGCTACCTAGCATTCGCAAATCGTGACGACGCGAACGGCATTTTTGTACGTTTCCGGCGCGACTTTGAAAATGCCATCCCGTACACAGTTTCCCCACACGGGGGCGGTGCTAATCTCGGAAATGCCAGGCTTGTCTGGCGCCCATCCCCGAGGACCCTTCATGCGTACGTGGAAGAAACCCGCCTACACCGATCTGCGTCTCGGCTTCGAAGTGACGATGTACGTCTCCAACCGCTGATCGTGCTTCACCGCCCCGGTTCGCCGGGGCGTGTCCCTTTTCCCCCGACATCGGATTCCCGTGCATATCCAGGTCCTGGGTTCGGCCGCCGGAGGCGGATTTCCGCAGTGGAACTGCAACTGCGCCAACTGCGCCGGTTTCCGCGCCGGCACGCTCCGCGCCACCGCGCGAACGCAGTCATCCATCGCCATCTCCGATGACGGCGTGCATTGGGTGTTGTGCAACGCCTCGCCGGACATCCGCGCGCAATTGGCCTCGTTCGCGCCGATGCAGCAGAACCGCGCGCTGCGCGATACCGGCATCGCGGCCATCGTGCTGCTGGACAGCCAGATCGACCACACCACGGGACTGCTGAGCCTGCGCGAGGGCTGTCCGCACGAAGTGTGGTGCACCGACATGGTCCACGAGGACCTCAGCACCGGTTTTCCGTTGTTCCGCATGCTCACCCACTGGAACGGCGGCCTCGTACACCGGCGCATCGTTCCAGGCGAACCGTTCGTCATCGGCGCCTGCCCGAAATTGCGGTTCGCGCCGTTCGCACTGCGCAGCGCCGCACCGCCGTATTCACCGCATCGCGGCAACCCCCATCCGGGCGACAACATCGGCCTGGTGGTCGAAGACCTCGAAACCGGTGGTCGATTGTTCTACGCCCCCGGCCTGGGGGAGGTCGACGACGAACTGCTCGCCGTGATGGCCCAGGCCAACTGCCTGCTCGTCGACGGCACGCTCTGGCACGACGACGAAATGCGCCGCCGCGGCGTCGGCACGCGCACCGGCCGGGAGATGGGCCATCTCGCGCAGTACGGACCCGGCGGCATGCTCGAGGTGCTCGCTCGCCTGTCGAACGTGCCGCGACGTGTCCTTATCCACATCAACAACACCAATCCCATCCTCGACGACGATTCGCCCGAGCGCGCGGAGCTTACGCGCCGCGGCATCGACGTCGCCTGGGACGGCATGGGCATACGACTCTAGGACGCCACGTGACCACCGCGCTCAGCCGCAGCGAATTCGAACACGCCCTTCGCGACAAGGGCCGCTATTACCACATCCACCATCCCTACCACGTGGCGATGTACGAAGGCCGGGCCACGCGCGAGCAGATCCAGGGCTGGGTGGCCAATCGCTTCTACTATCAGGTGAACATCCCCCTGAAGGACGCGGCCATCCTCGCCAACTGCCCCGATCGCGACGTGCGCCGCGAATGGATCCAGCGCATCCTCGACCACGACGGCGCACCCGGCGAAGGCGGCGGCATCGAAGCGTGGCTCAAGCTCGCCGAGGCCGTGGGGCTCGACCGCGAACAGGTGCTCTCGCAGGAACTCGTGCTGCCCGGCGTGCGTTTCGCCGTGGATGCCTACGTGAACTTCGCCCGGCGCGCGAGCTGGCAGGAAGCCGCGAGCAGTTCCCTCACCGAGCTGTTCGCCCCGGAGATCCATCGCGCGCGGCTGAGCAGCTGGCCGCGGCACTATCCCTGGATCGACCAGGACGGCTACGACTATTTCCGCACCCGGCTCGGCCAGGCGCGTCGCGACGTCGAACACGGCCTGAGCATCACGCTCGAGCACTACACCACGTGGGATGCGCAGCAACGCATGCTCGAGATACTGCAGTTCAAGCTCGACATCCTCTGGAGCATGCTCGACGCCATGAGCATGGCCTACGAGTTGCAACGCCCGCCGTACCATACGGTCACGAACGAACGCGCCTGGCACCGGGGTATCGCCCCGTGAGCCGCGGACGCATTCCGCAATGGCGTCCCGGCTATCGGTTCCAGTGGGAACCGGCGCAGGACGCCTTCGTTCTCCTCTACCCCGAGGGGATGGTCCGGCTCAACGAGAGCGCGGGCATGATCGGTGAACTCATCGACGGCAAGCGGAGCGTCGAAGCGATCGTCGTCGCGCTTGCCGCCGAATTCACCGACGCCGACAGCGAGGAAATCGGTGCCGACGTCGACGGCTTCATGCAGGTGGCCCATGAAAAGCACTGGCTCCGATTCGACTGACCCCAACCGTCCCGGCATGCCTTTCTGGCTCCTCGCCGAGTTGACCTATCGCTGCCCGCTGCAGTGCCCGTACTGCTCCAATCCCCTGGATTTCGCCGCGCAAGGCCAGGAACTCACCACCGACGAATGGTTTCGGGTGCTGCGCGAGGCGCGCGCGATGGGCGCGGCCCAGCTGGGTTTCTCCGGCGGCGAGCCGCTGGTTCGCCAGGATCTTCCCGAACTGATCGGCGAAGCCCGGCGGCTCGGTTTCTACACCAACCTCATCACCTCCGGCATCGGCCTTACCGAAGAGAAGATCGCCCTGTTCCGCGAGCGCGGGCTCGACCACATCCAGATCAGTTTCCAGGCCAGCGACGAGGACATGAACAACCTCATCGCCGGTTCGCCCAAAGCCTTCGCGCAGAAGCTCGCCATGGCGCGCATGGTGAAGGCCCACGGCTACCCGATGGTGCTCAACTTCGTCACGCACCGGCACAACATCGATCGCATCGACCGCATCATCGAACTGTGCCTCGCGCTGGAAGCCGATTACGTGGAACTGGCCACCTGCCAGTTCTACGGCTGGGCGCAACTCAACCGCCTCGGCCTGCTCCCCACGCGCGCGCAGCTGGAACACGCCGAACGCGTCACCAACGCGTATCGCGAGCGGCTGGCAAGGGAAAACCATCCCTGCCAACTGATCTTCGTCACGCCCGATTACTACGAAGAACGGCCCAAGCCCTGCATGAGCGGCTGGGGCAGCATCTTCCTCACCGTCACGCCCGACGGCACGGCGCTGCCCTGCCACGGCGCGCGCCAGCTGCCCATCGCCTTTCCCAACGTGCGCGAGCATGGGCTGGAACACATCTGGTACCGATCGCCCGGCTTCAATCACTTTCGCGGCGACGGCTGGATGCCCGAGCCCTGTCGCTCCTGCGACGAGAAAGGCAAGGATTTCGGCGGCTGCCGCTGCCAGGCCTTCATGCTCACCGGCGATGCCGCCGCCACCGATCCGGTCTGCGCCAAGTCGCCCAGGCACGACCTCATCCTCGCCGCATGCGACGAAGCCGACACCGCGGCGAAGCGCATCGATGAACTGACCTATCGCAACGCGCCCAATTCGCGGCTCATCGCGCGGGTGACGCCCTCATGAGGGCGAAGCTCGATGCCGCCCGCGCCGTCGCCGCCAGCGCGGACTTCACCGAACTCGCCGCCGCGGCCGGCATGCTCGCCTATGGCCGCTTCGACCCCGCCGACGGTGCGACGCGCCTATGGCTGTATCGCGACGGACGAGCCACCTGCCTCACGCCGGACGGCTACAGCGTGCGCAGTCGTGTCAATGAATACGGTGGGGGCACGTTCTGCCTTGCGGAGAATGCGGCGTTCTTCGTCAACGAAAGCGACCAGGCCATCTATCGCCAGGAGCTCGATGGCGGCGCGCCCGTGCGCTTCGGCGGCATCGACGGTGGCCGCTATGGCGACCTCGTGCCCGATGCCGTGCACGGACGCCTGCTGGCCGTGGAGGAACATCACGCCGACGGCGCTTTTCCGGTCCACCGCCTCGTCGCCTTCGACATGTCGGGCGCACGCCGGGTGATGGCCGAAGGCGACGATTTCTACGCCTCGCCGTGCGTGTCGCGCGATGGCGGCACGATGGCATGGATCGCATGGAGTCGGCCGCACCAGCCATGGACCCGTACCCGGCTGATGCGCCAGATCGACGGACAGCCGCCGCGGATCGTCGCGCACGGCGACGAGGCCGTGCAACAACCGGGCTTCGATGCGCGCGGTCGACTCCTCGCCCTCACCGACCGCGACGGCTGTTGGCGACCATGGCGCTTCGCCGATCGCGTCGAGCCGCTGCCTGCGCCGACGGCCGATCATGCCGGTGCGCCATGGCAGATGGGCACGCATACATGGGTCGGGCTCGACGACGGGCGACTGCTCGTCACCTGGTTCGACCAGGGTTTCGGCCGGCTGTCGCTACTCGACGGCGATACGCGAACGGATCTCGCACCGTCGTACACCCGCTTCCGCGCCCTCGCCGCCGACGGCGGAACGCTGTACGCGATCGCCGCATCGCCCACGCGACCGTCGACGGTGCTCGCCATCGATGCCGCGACGGGCACGGTGACGGTCGTGGCGGGCGGCGAATCGCCCCTCCCGGACGAATGCGTCACGGTGCCACGCGCCATCTCGTGGCCCGTGGGCGAGGCGACGGCACGGGGCTTCCTCTACCTGCCCAAGGGCATCGAGCGACCGCCGCTGGTGGTCTTCGTCCACGGCGGTCCCACCTCGGCCACGCATCCGGTCTTCGACGCCCGCATCCAGTTCTGGGCCGGCCAGGGCTTCGCCGTGGCCGACGTGAACTACCGCGGCAGTACCGGCTACGGACGCGCGTATCGCGATGCCTTGCACGAAGCCTGGGGCGTGGTCGACGTGGACGACGCCTGCGCGGTGGTGCCATGGCTGGCCGCGCAAGGTCTCGTCGATCCCGCGCGCGCCTTCATTCGCGGCAGCAGCGCGGGTGGGTATACCGTGCTTTGCGCGCTGGCGTTTCGCGACGTTTTCCGCGGCGGCGGCAGCCTCTACGGGGTGAGCGATCCGCTGGCGCTGGGCAGGGCCACGCACAAGTTCGAGGCCGATTACCTCGACTGGCTCATCGGCGACCCCGTGGCCGACGAGGCACGCTATCGCGAGCGCACACCGCTGCTGCACGCCGACGGCATCGACGTGCCGGTGATCTTCTTCCAGGGCCTGCGCGATGCCGTGGTGGTGCCCGAACAGACCGAATCGATGGTGGCGGCCCTCCGCGCACGAGGCGTGCCGTGCGAATACCATGCCTACCCCGACGAGCGGCACGGCTTCCGCCAGGCGGCCAACCTCGCCCATGCGCTGGAGCACGAGCACGCGTTCTATGCGCGTTTGGCGTCCGCGGATTAACCCGCCAAGCGACGCAACTTCAACGCGACGGCCAGGCCGCCGAGCACCAGCAGCGTGACGTAGCCCGCCACGCCCGCCCAACCGGCGTGCGTCCACGCGAGCCCACCGAGCGAACCGGCGATGCTCGAACCCATGTAGTACGAGAACAGATAGAACGACGACGCGTGCGCCCTGGCGACGGCGGCGCGCTTGCCCACCCAGCTGCTCGCGATCGAGTGCCCGCCGAAGAAACCGAAGGTCAGCATCGCGATGCCGCCGACGATCGCCCACAGCGCGTGCAACGTGGTGAGTCCCACGCCCGCCAGCATGATGACGAGCGTGATCCAGAGCACGTGGCGCCGCCCCAGCCGCCCCGCGATCGACCCCATCCACGCGGAACTGCCGACGCCGATGAGGTACACCATGAAGATGGCGCCCACATGCGACTGCGAGAGCGAGAACGGCGGCGCCAGCAGTCGATACGAGGCGTAGTTGTACACCGTGACGAAGGCCCCCATGAGCAGGAAGCCCTCGGCGAACAGCCACGGCAATCCCGCGTCACGCCAGAGCGAGCCGAAGGCCGAGGCCAACGCGCGGGGATGCGCGCGGCGACGCTCGAAATGCATCGACGGCGGCAGGCCCTTCGCCACGAGCGCGGCGGCGATGAGGCCCAGCATGCCGATCACGCCCACGGCGACACGCCACGACGCGTGGTCGGCGGCGAAACCCGCGATGAGGCGACCGCCCATGCCGCCGATGGCGTTGCCACCGATGTAAAGGCCCATGGCGAAGCCGAGCGAGTCGGCGTGGATTTCCTCGCTCACGTAGGTCATCGCCACCGCCGGCAGGCCGGCGAGCGTCACGCCGAGCAAGGCCCGCAGCACGAGCAGGGTGCTCCAGTCGGTCGCCACGGCCGAGGCCAACACCAACAGCGACGAGCCCAGCAGCGAGGCGAGCATGATGGGCTTGCGGCCCCATGCGTCGGACAACGCGCCGGCGAACAGCATCGCCACGGCCAGTACGCCGGTGGTGAGCGACAGGGAAAGCGAACTTTCCGCCGCGTTCACGCCGAACGAGTGCGACAACGCGGGCATCAGCGGCTGCACGCAGTACAACAGGCCGAAGGTGGCGAAACCGGACGAGAACAGGGCGAGATTGGTGCGCCGGAAGGCGGGCGTGCCGTGCCGTATGCGCCGGTCGGCGGTGATATCGATGGCGTGGGTCATGCGACAAGGCTAGACCCTGAATTGAGTCGAATCGATATCGCGAAACGTCCGGTTCGATATGTCCGGCGAATCATCGCCAGCCCGATTCGCCGATACGATCGGCTCCCACCCCTATGGTCGCCGAACGCTTGCTACCGAAGGGGTGGGAGCCGATCGTATCGGCGAACCCACGAAGCCAGGCACGCCTGGGTGACTTAACGGTCGGCCTCCGCAGACCCACCCCCATCCCATTGGACCGCGGACGCCATTTCCTCGTCCGACAAAGCCAACGCCCCCGCGGCGTCCCCCATCTGGACCGTCACCACCCGCCCGTCCCGCCTCGACAACTCCCGCTCCCCCGCCCCTTCCCGCACCTTCGCCTGCGCGTCGTCCCCGCTGCGCAGCGTCAGCACCGTTTTGCCGTCGGCGACGAACCTCACCCCATGCCCCGATTCCAACGGCACGGCCTGCACCACGCCCGCCCATCGCGGCGGTCCGGTGAAGGTGTAACCGGCGGCGGCATCGTGCCAGGCGAAGCGGCGCATGGGTTGCGCCTCCGGAGCGGGCGAACGGTGCATCCCAGGCGGCGCCTGTTGGGACAGGGGAAGGCCGACGAGCAGCGCGAGAACGAGGGTCTTCATGAGAAACCTCCCTTGACGGTCTCTCCAGCCTACGCCGATCTCGCCACGCGCCGTCAGGCGCCGCGATCGGCGCTTACCGCGGGGTCAGGCACCGATTCGCGGCCACTCGCCCAGGCGAACGCGACGATGCCCGCCACGATCGCCACCGCGCCGCACGCGGCCAACGGGCCCGGAAACGATTCACCGAGAAAGACGACGCCGATCGCCGTGGCGAACAGCAGCTCGGCCGCCTGCATCGCCTCCACCGCGGCCAGCGCGGTCGGCTGCCGCCCCACCCGCTCGGTGGCATGGAAGAACAGCACGGTGGCAATCACGCCCGACGACAGGGCCACCCCGCCGGCCAGCATCACCTCGCGCCACGAAGGTGGCCCCGCCACGATCCACGACACGACCGCCAGCACCCACCAGAAAGGCCAGCTCGACAGCGTCATGCCGAACACGCGCTGCACGGCGCCCAACCGCGTGCCGGTGCGCTCCAGGTGCAGGAGGATCATCCGGTTGCCCAGGGGATACGCGAACGCCGCGAAGACCACGGCGGCCACCGCCAGCCAGGCCGACGCGTCGAGTGCGCCGTGCGCGTGGCCGAACTGAAGCAACAGCACGCCGGCGACGATCAGGGCGCCGATCGCCAATACGCCGCCGTGCCAGCGCGCGCGTTCGTCGCGATAGATGAACGGCGCGAGCAACGGGCCGGCGAGCACGGTGGTCTGGAAGCTTCCCGCCACCAGCCACGACGGACCGCTGCTGGCTGCCCACGTCAACGGCACGCCGAACAGCACGAAACCGACGCCGCTCCACGCGAGCCACGTGCGTGGATGGGTACGCAGTTCGCGCGGCAGTTCGCCCAGGCCGCCCTGGAACGGCAACACGATCGCGAGCAACGGCAAGGTGAGGAGGTAACGCAGGATCACCGCCCACTGCCAATGGCCGCCGCCGCTGACCACGGCGCGGTTGAGCACGTAGGTGAGGGTGAAGAACAGCGCGGAGAGGAGCGCGATGGCGACGGCTTTGGTGGCGTTGGATGGCATGGGCGGACTATGCCAGAGCTCAGACGGGTTCGAGATGCGTGAGCAACAAGCGCACGCTCTCCCTGCCCTGCCAGTCGTTGACCGTCAACTCATACGCCGCGCGAAACCGCTGCGGCGGCGGCGTGCCGTCGTAGCAACCGAACATCACCGCATCGAGCGGTACGCCGCCCTGCGTGTGGCGCAATTGCAGGCGAAGGTGGCGCGTGCCCATCGGTTTCCACGACGCGCACTCGAACACGTTCTCGAACAGCGGCGGCGGGAAACCCTGCCCCCACGGCCCGGCATGGCGAAGCTGCCGCGCGAGGTCGAGCGTGTGGTCGCGGTAGTCGAGCTCACCGTCGGTATGGATGCAGGCCTGCAGGCGCTCGTCGTCGAGGTGCGCGCGGGCCACCATGTCGAACGCGGCGGCGAAACGGGCGAAGTCGCTCGCCCTGAGGCTCAGGCCGGCCGCCATCGCGTGACCGCCGAAGCGCAACACGAGGCCGGGATGCCGCGCATCGATTTCCGCCAGCGCGTCGCGGATATGGAAGCCGGGAATCGACCGTGCCGAACCGCGCAATTCGTCGCTCTCGTCGCCGGCCGGCGCGAACGCCAGCACGGGGCGATGCAGTTTTTCCTTGAGCTTGGACGCCACCAGTCCGACCACGCCGGCATGCCAGCCGGGATCGAACAACGCCACGCCCACCGCGTCCACGTGCGCGGCTTTCGCCACCATGCGCTCGGCTTCGTCGACCATGCCGGCCTGCACTTCGCGACGTTCCTGGTTGATGGCCGACAGCTGCTCCGCGTACCGCCGCGCGATATGGACGTCGTCGGTCAGCAGGCAGGCCACGCCGAGCGACATGTC
This sequence comes from Luteibacter aegosomatis, assembly GCF_023078455.1. Classification (GTDB taxonomy): domain Bacteria; phylum Pseudomonadota; class Gammaproteobacteria; order Xanthomonadales; family Rhodanobacteraceae; genus Luteibacter; species Luteibacter aegosomatis. The sequence goes on from NZ_CP095740.1 coordinate 3,286,813, forward strand.
TTCCAGTCGGCCGGCCGCGTTGAGGCGTGGCCCGATGGCGAAGGCGAGGTCCGTGGCGGCCACGGAAGACACCGAGCGGTTGCTCGCCTCGACCAGGGCCACGATGCCCGCGCAGGCGCGTCCGGCACGCATGCGCTTCAGGCCCGCCTCGACGAGCACGCGATTGTTGAAATCCAGCGGCACCAGGTCGGCGACGGTGCCCAGCGCGACGAGGTCGAGAAGCACGCCCAGATCGGGGGTCTCTTGGGCGAAGCGACCGGCCTCGCGCATCGCCGCGCGCAGGCCGAGCAGGAGGTAGAACATCACGCCCACGCCCGCCAGCGCCTTGCTCGGAAAACCGTCGCCGGACAGGTTGGGATTCACCATGGCATCGGCGTCGGGCAGCACCTCGCCGGGCAGGTGATGGTCGGTCACCAGCACGCGGATGCCGCGCGCGCGGGCCGCCGCCACGCCAGCCACGCTCGCCACGCCGTTGTCGACCGTGACGATGAGATCGGGCGCGGGATCCAGCGATGCGACCAAGGCTTCGCCCAGGCCGTAGCCATGGATGAACCGGTTCGGCACCACGTGGCTCACATGTTTCGCGCCGAGCAACCCCAGGCCTCGAACGGCCACCGCCGTGCCGGTGGCGCCATCGCAGTCGTAGTCGCCGGCGACCACGATGCGCCAGTCCTCGTCGATCGCCCGCATCAGCAACGCCACCGCGCGATCCATGCCGCCGAGCAAGCTGGGCGCCAGCATGTGCGCCAGCTTGTGTTCGGCGCCGTCGGGCGTGCTCACCCCGCGTGCCGCGTAGAGACGCTGGACCACCGGATGCACGTGCCCGGGCCAGCCGCTGGGAGCATCGGCGGCGACGCGGCGGCGCCAGACCTTCACGGTCATGGCTTGCGCCAGAAGCGCAGGCGGTGGCGCTTGCGCAGCACCATGCGGCGGCCGTCGGCGAAAGAGAGGCGCAGCTCGTCGCCGGATTCGAGGCGCCCGCGCAGCCAGGGCCACCAGTCGCGATCGAACGCGGTGGGCTGCACGTCTTGCAGATCCAGCAAGGTGAACGGCACGTCCGCCGCGCCCACCCCGTCGGTGGGCACGCCACGGGCCACCGGGCGGGGCTGCACGTCCACGCCGGCCTTCTGACCCAGCGCCCACACCAGCAGGTCGTCGCTGTAGATGCGGCCTTGCCCGCACTCCACCCATTCGGGCATCGCGCCCGCGCCCCACAACCAGACGCTGTTCACCGGCGGAAGGCCGTCGCGCATGCGTTCGGCGTTCTGCGGCAGGTGGTGCAGCACCACCTGCGCCTCGTTGAGCAGCGCGCGCCAGCGGCGTCCTTCCTCCCCTTGCGGCAGTTGTTCGAAGAGGTCGGCGCCGAGCGCTTCTTCCGGATCGGGAAACGCGGGTACGGGCAGATTCCCCGGCACGCGCAGTTGCCAATGCTGCGGATCGCCGACGAGCAGGCTCATGCCTTGTTCGTCGAAGGTGTCGCGCAAGGCCGACACCATCGCGGTGGCGTCGTCGGCGCTTACGGCGAGGTTGCCGCAACCGAGCAGGCGCGCGCCGTTGAGTTCGGGCTGTACCCAGGCAGGATCGGCGCACACCCAAAGCACGTCGCCCGCATCCCCGGCCACCGCCTGGCGAATCAGTGCCGCGGCAGGCAGCGGGCCGCCAGGCCAGCGGAAGTGTTCGGCCAACGCATGCAGGTAACCTGGCCTGGCGACGGGAAGCTCGGTGCCGCGCGCGATCCACCCGGCGAAGTCCGCGACGACGGCGAGCTTGTCGCGTCCGGGAAGCAGGAGGTTGAGCACGCGCGTCATCGTCAGGCCTCGATCTTCTCGAGGATCTCGAGCCATTCGATCTCGAGGGCTTCCTTCTCGCCGCGCAATGCCGTCTGGCGCTGGCCCAGCCGCATCAGTTCGGCGGTGGAGCCCTCGTACACGGCGGGATCGGCGAGCTTGGTCTCGATGGACGTCAGCTCCTTGTCCATGTCGGCGATGAGCGATTCGATCTTCTTCACCCGCGCGCGCAGCGGCTTTTCCTTTTCGCGCTCTTCGGCGCTGAGCTTGCGCTTTTCTTTCGCCGACGCCTGGATGGGCGCTTCCGGCGCGGCGGAGGCCACGGCGGCGGTCTTGCGCGTGGTGGCACGGCTGCGCAGCCACTTCGCGTAGTCGTCGAGATCGCCGTCGAAGGGCTCGACCTTGCCGTCGGCCACGCGCCAGAACTCGTCGCAGACCATGCCGAGCAGGTGGCGATCGTGCGACACCAGCACCAGCGCGCCGTCGAACGCGGCCAGCGCATCGGCCAGCGCTTCGCGCATGTCGAGGTCGAGATGGTTGGTGGGCTCGTCGAGCAGCAGCAGGTTGGGCTTGTCCCACGCGATCAGCGCGAGCGCCAGGCGGGCGCGCTCGCCGCCGGAGAACGCGTCCACGGGTTCGAAGGCACGATCGCCGGGGAAATTCCAGGTGCCGAGGTAATCGCGCAGCACCTGCGCGCCTGCGTTAGGGGCTTTCTGCTGGAGATGGTCGAAGGGACTGGAGCCCTCGATGAGGCTTTCCACGGTGTGCTGGGCGAAGTAACCGATCTTCGTGTCCTTGTGGAAACCGCGTTCGCCCGTCATCGGCGCAAGGTCGCCCACCAGCGACTTCACCATGGTGGACTTGCCCGCGCCGTTGGGCCCGAGCAGGCCGATGCGGTCGCCGGACTCCAGGCCAAAGGCCACGTCGCGCAGCACCACGTGCGATCCGTAGCCCGCATCGATGTGGTCGAGTTGGAGCATCGAGGTGGGCAGGCGCTCAGGCGCGGGGAAGGAGAAGCTGAAAGAACGTTCGGCGCGCACGGCCTCGGTGCCGGCCATCTTCTCCAGCCGCTTCATGCGCGACTGCGCCTGCTTGGCCTTGCTGGCCTTCGCCTTGAAGCGGTCGATGAAGGACTGCAGGTGCGCGCGCTCGGCCTGCTCGCGCTCATGCGCGATCTGCTGCTGGCGCAGGTGCTCGGCGCGCTGGCGCTCGAACTGCGTGTAGTTGCCCGTGTAGGGCTTCGCCGTACCGTCATGCAGGTGCATCGTGTGCGAGATCACGCCGTCGAGGAATTCGCGGTCGTGCGAAATGATCAGCAGGGTGCCCTGGTAGCGGCGCAGCCATTCCTCCAGCCAGAGCACGGCATCGAGGTCGAGGTGGTTGGTGGGCTCGTCGAGCAGCAGGAGGTCGGACGGTGCCATCAGCGCGCGGGCGAGGTTCAGGCGAACGCGCCAGCCGCCGGAGAACGAGGCCACCGGCTGCTCGTGCGTTTCGGGGCTGAAACCCAGGCCGTGCATCAGGCGGCCGGCGCGCGAGCGCGCGTCGTAGCCGTTGAGTTCCTCGATGCGATGGTGCGCGGCGGCCACGGCTTCGTGGTTTTCCGCGAGGTAGGCGTCCTGTTCGGCCTTGAGCGCGGCGGCCACCTCCACGTCGCCGCCGAGCACGTACTCGATGGCGGGGTCGGGCAAGGCGGGGGTTTCCTGCGCCACCGAGGCCAGGCGCACCTTCGAGGGCATGTCCAGATCGCCCACCTCGGGCTCGAGTTCGCCCTTGAGCGCCGCGAACAGCGTGGACTTGCCGCAGCCGTTGCGGCCGATGACGCCCAGGCTCCAGCCGGTCTGGATGGTGAGGTCCATCTGCGACAGCAGCGTGCGGCTGCCCCGGCGCAGGGCGAGGTTGCGGAACGAGATCATGGCGTGAGGTCAGGCGTGTAGGCGACTGCGCATGATAGCCGCCCGGCCATGCCCCCGTCGCCCGAAACGCGACGCAGCACACAGCCGTGAAGGCCGCCGCGCGGCTCCCGTGGCGTGCCAGGGGGCGATCTGCTACAACGGCGTCCTGCGCCGCATGGGGAGCGCAACGGAGCCGATATGCACACTTTCAAGCCTGTTTTCCTCGCGCTCGCGCTGGCGGCGGCCGCCTCGTCCGTCCACGCCGGCGACGACCTCCTCGTGCATCGCGTGCAACAGGAAAAGGGCATGAACCTGCCCGCCAAGGGCATGACCATGGCCGAGGTGGAGAAGCGCTTCGGCGCACCCACGTCGAAGCTCGACGCCCGCGGCGGCGGCAGCCGCCGGCAGCCGGTGATCAATCGCTGGATGTATCCGGGGTACATCGTCTATTTCGAGCGCAGCCGGGTCATTCACACGGTGCTCAATACGCCGGCCGGGAACAACAAGGATCCCTCGAATCCGAGGTGATCGCTCCGCGATGGGGGTCACCGGGCGCAGGTCACCCGGAAGCCTTACACTAGTGGGCTTCCTCCAAGCCCCCTAGCCGACCATGACCGACACCTCCTACCGCCTGCCCGCCGAATGGGAGCCGCAGGCCGGCGTACTCATCGCCTGGCCGCATGCGGGCACCGACTGGGCCGACCGCCTGGCCGAGGTGGAAACCACCTACGTGGCCCTCGCGGCGGCGGTCACCCGCTTCGAACCGCTGCACGTCATCGTGGCCGACGCCGAGCTGCGCGAGCGCGCCCGGTCGCTGGCCGAACAGGCGGGTGCCGACATGTCGCGCCTGCACTTCATCGAGCTGCCCTACGACGACACCTGGCTGCGCGATTCCGGACCGATCACGCTCACCGGCCCGAACGGCGTGCTGCTCAACGATTACCGCTTCACCGGCTGGGGCGGCAAGTTCGGCGCCGAGCAGGACGACGCGATCATCGCCGGCCTGCTCCAGCGCGGCGTGCTTTCGGGCCTGCCGCACAAGCGCATCGACTGGGCGCTGGAAGGCGGCGGCATCGAGAGCGACGGCAAGGGCACCATCCTCACCACCTGGAAGTGCCTGGTGCAGCGCCATCCCACGCTCACCCGCGAGTCGATGACCGGGACGCTCGCCACCACCCTGCACGCCGACCGCGTGCTGTGGCTGGACAACGGCTACCTTGAAGGCGACGACACCGACGCCCATATCGACACCCTCGCGCGCTTCAGCCCGGACGGCGGCATCGTCTACCAGGCCTGCGACGACGCCAGCGATCCGCACTTCGGCGAACTGGGCCGCATGGCCGCCGAACTCGCCGCATTGCGTACGCCGGAAGGCGAGCCGTACGTGTTGCACCCGTTGCCCTGGGCCCAGCCGATCATCGACGAAGGTCGCCGCCTCGCGGCGTCCTACGCCAACTACCTGATCGTCAACGGCGCGGTGCTGGTGCCCGCGTATGGCGATCGCGTCGACGCCGACGCCGCGCGCGTCATCGGCCTGGCCCATCCGGGCCGCGAGGTGGTGCAGGTGCCGTGCCGTCCGCTGATCTGGCAGAACGGCAGCCTGCATTGCATCACCATGCAGCTTCCGGCCGCGATCGCCCATTGAATTCGAGGAAGAACGACATGACCCGCAAGACCCTCAAGGTCGCCCTCCTCCAGGACATCGACCACGGCAGCCGCGACGCCAACCTCGACGCCATCGAAGCCGGCCTGCGCAAGGCCGCCGCGGCCGGTGCCGAACTGGTGCTGCTGCAGGAGCTGCACAACGGCCCGTACTTCTGCCAGCGCGAGAGCGTGGAGGTGTTCGACCTCGCCGAGACGATTCCCGGCCCGGGCACCGATCGCGTCGGCGCGCTCGCCGAGGAACTCAAGCTGGTGGTCGTCGCCTCGATCTTCGAGAAGCGCGCCACGGGGCTCTATCACAACACCGCGGTGGTGTTCGACCGCTCGCGCGAGATCGCCGGCAAGTATCGCAAGATGCACATCCCCGACGATCCGGCGTTCTACGAGAAGTTCTACTTCACGCCCGGCGACCTCGGCTTCGAACCCATCCGCACCTCCGTGGGCAAGCTCGGCGTGCTCGTGTGCTGGGACCAGTGGTATCCGGAAGCGGCCCGCCTGATGGCGCTGGCCGGCGCCGACCTGTTGTTCTACCCCACCGCCATCGGCTGGGATCCCAACGACGGCGATGAGGAAAAGGCCCGCCAGCGCGAGGCGTGGATCACCGTGCAGCGCGGCCACGCCGTCGCCAACGGCCTCCCCCTGCTCGCGTGCAACCGCACGGGTTACGAGGCCGATCCGTCGAACGTCGGCGCGGGCATCCAGTTCTGGGGTTCGAGCTTCGTCGCCGGTCCGCAGGGCGAATTTCTCGCCCAGGCCGGCACCGACGCGCCGGAAGTCCTGCTGTGCGACGTCGACATGGAGCGTAGCGAGCACGTTCGCCGCATCTGGCCGTTCCTGCGCGATCGCCGCATCGACGCCTACGGCGACCTGACCAAGCGCTTCCGCGACTGACGCCCACGCCCAAGGACACACCACGCGCATGATGCCCATCGAGAACGACGCCGCCCTGCCCGCCGCGCTGGAAGGCCAACCCATCGAGCGCGTCACGCGCGACGGCGTGGAATACGTCATCCTCGGCACGGCGCACGTGTCGCGCGCCAGCGTGCAGGCCGTGGAGGCGCTGCTCGATCGCGAGCACTTCGACGCCGTGGCGGTGGAGCTGTGCGCCAGCCGCGCGCAAGGCATCCGCGACCCGGAAGCCTTCAAGCAGATGGATCTCTTCCAGGTCATCCGCCAGGGCAAGGCCGGCATGGTCGCGGCCAGTCTCGTGCTCGGCTCGTTCCAGAAACGCCTCGCCTCGCAGTACGGGATCGAGCCCGGCGCGGAAATGAAGGCCGCGATGGATGGCGCCGAAGCACGCGGCACCCCGGTGTGGCTGGTCGACCGCGAGGTCGGCACCACGCTCAAGAGGGCATGGCGCAGCGTGGGCTTTTTCCAGCGCTTCGGCCTCCTCGCCGGCATGCTCGGCAGCGTGTTCGAGCGCGAGGACATCGCCGAGGAAGACATCGAGAAGCTCAAGCAGTCCGACCTTCTCGAAAGCGCCTTCAGCGATTTCGCCAAGGGCTCGGCGCCGCTCTACCGGGCGTTGATCGCCGAGCGCGACGAATTCATGGCCGCGCGCCTGCGCGAGAACGGCGCGCGCATGGATCCCGGCGCGCCGACGCGCAAGGTTCTGGTGGTCATCGGCGCGGGGCACCTCAAGGGCATGAGCGCACAGCTCGCCGAACAGCACGGCAATGCGCGCGACATCGCCGACGAACTGGCCGTGACGCCGCCCGCCTCGAAGTGGCCCAAGGTGATCGCCGTGGGCCTCGTGCTGGCGATCTTCGCCGTCATCGGCTACGCCTTCTACCGCAATCCCAGCCTCGGCAAGGACGCCCTGCTCGACTGGGTACTGCTCACCGGCGGCCTGTCCGCGCTGGGCGCGCTCATCGCCGGCGCGCATCCCCTGAGCATCGTGGCCGCCTTCGTGGCGGGGCCGATCAAGCCGTTCCGTCCCGGCATTCCCTCGGGCGCGATCAGCGCGATGGCCGAGGCCTGGATACGCAAGCCGCGGGTGGGCGACTTCGAACGGCTGCGCGACGACATCACCCACTGGACCGGCTGGTGGAAGAACCGCGTGGCCAGGACGCTGCTCAACTTCTTCCTGGTCTGCATCGGCACCATCGCCGGCGAGTACATCGCGGGCATCCATATCCTCAAGATCATCCTCTGAGGCCGGGTGAGTTGTCCGTCGTCGCGTACCGCTTCTATACTCCAGCGGATACTCGACCCCGGCCCCGCCCGGCACCCAGGGAACTCTTGATGAAGCGTTCGTATCTGATTGGTCTGATCGTCGTAGCTTTGTGCGCCGCATCCGCCGCGCATGCCGAAGGGGACAAAACCAAGGGGCGGCAGCTGGTCTACACCTGCCATGGATGCCACGGCGTGCCGGGCTATGCCAACGCCTATCCCGATTACCACGTGCCGCACATCGCGGGCCAGAACGAGCAATACCTCGTCAACGCGCTGAAGGCCTACAAGAATGGCGAGCGCAAGCACCCCACCATGGGCGCGCAGGCGCAGAGCATGTCCGACGACGAGATCGCCGACATCGCCGCCTATCTCTCCAGTCTCGCCAAGTAAGCCGCCGAGGACGACACGATGACCCGTGGGTTCACCCTGATTGCCGTCGCCGCCCTGCTGGCGCTCGCCACCACCGCCGCATCCGCCGCCGGCGATCCCGCCAGGGGCAAGACGAAGGTCGCCACCTGCGTGGCCTGCCATGGGCAGGACGGCAATGCCGTCGATCCGCAGTATCCGCGCCTCGCCGGCCAGTATTCCGATTACCTCGCGCAGTCGCTGCACGAGTACAAGGACGGCCGCCGCGGCAACGCCATCATGAAGGGCTTCGCCGCCACGCTGTCCGACCAGGACATCGAGGACATTTCCGCGTATTTCTCCAGCATGCCGACGAAATTGTCGGGGCTGGAGGGTCATGTGCAGGGCGATTGACACCCCCATCGCGGACAGGGTCCGCTCCCACCCTTCGGTAGGCAGGCTTGCTACCGGAGAGTGGGAGCGGACCCTGTCCGCATGGGATCTCGCGAATCCCCTCAGCCCACCTTGCGTGCGAAGTAGGGATCCTCTCCCGTCTCGTGGTCGGTGGCGTCACGCACCTCGGTCACTTCCGGAATACGCTCGCGCAGCGTCTTTTCCACGCCGTTCTTCAACGTGACGTCGACCATGCCGCAACCGTGGCAGCCGCCGCCGAAGCGCAGCACCACCACGCCGTCCGACGTGACCTCCACCAGCGAGATGCGCCCGCCGTGCGAGGCGATCTGCGGCGCGATCTCCGTCTCCAGCACGTAACGCACCCGCTCCACCAGGCCGGCTCCTTCGCCGGGCGCCTCGCCCTTGATGCGCGGCGCGCGGATGTTGAGCTGGCTGCCGGTTGGCGTCATCTCGTAGTCGATGTTGGCCGGGTCGAGCCAGCGCATGCTTTCGCCATCGACGTAGAGGTTGAAGCCCTGGCATTCGATGGTCCACTCGTCGCCGGTGAGTTCCGCCGGGCCGCAGAATTCCAGCTCGCATTGCGCGGCCGGCGTGCCCGCCGAGACCACGCGCAGGCGGATGCCCAGGCCAGGCTCGTCCTGCTGGGCCAGCAGGCGTTGGAAATGCGCCTGCGCGCGTTCCGAAATGTCGATCATGGGGGCTCCGGGGAAGGGGGCCGGCGGTGTTGCGCCGAAACAGCACCATTTTAGTACGCTTTCGAGATGCGCGCCGACTTTTGACATTTCAACCGGTGGCGCGCCACGCTTCGCGACTTCCTCCCTCGGACGCGCACCCATGCCGCTTTCCCCGCTCGCCACCCAGCACTGCCAGCCGCGCAAGGGCGCGGAGCACGCGCTCGATCGCGCCACCATCGACGGCCACCTGGCCTCGCTCCCGGGCTGGGCCGTGACGACCGACGGCAAGGCCATCGTGAAGGATTTCTCCTTCAAGGACTTCCACCACACCCTGGGCTTCATCAACGCCGTGGGCTTCATGGCCAACCAGGAAGACCACCACCCCGACCTCGAAGCGGGTTACGGCCATTGCCAGGTCCTGTGGTCCACCCACGATGTCGGCGGCCTTTCGCTCAACGACTTCATCTGCGCCGCACGCGTCGAGGCCCTGCTCGACCGCTGACGTGCCGCCCCGCCCTTCGACGTGGATCGCGATCGCCGCGGCCGTGCTGGCCGCGATGGCGTTCGTCGGCCTGCCCCGCCTGGGTTCCCAGGTGGTGCGCGCATCGCTGGCCGCCGAAGGGGCTGCCGACCGGGCCGCCTATGCCGCCGGGTCGTCGCCGTGGGCCTGGCGATTCGAACGCGCGGACGACATCGTCGCGGGCCACGTGTTCGGCGACGGTACGCTGGACGAGCGCGGACACGCGCTGGCCGTGACGGCCCGTGGCAACGTACCGGTCCAGATAGGCTTTCCCATCGCACGTTCCGCCGATCTCGGCGAACTCGATACGCTGACGTTATCGGTGACCGCCCCCGCGTCCGGGCGGTATGCGCTGCTGGTGCGACAGACCCTCGAGGGCCCCCTGCTTCGCGCGGCCGTCAGCTTGACCGGGCCCTCCATCGCCCTGGACTCGCTCGACTGGCGGGACGAGGCGAACCATCCGGCCGCATCGCCGAAACGCGCGGCCATGTTGCGACTGGAAGCCAGACTGCCTCCAGGCGCCCCCTTGTTTCTGACCGCCGCCGCGCTGGCATCCTCCGGTCCGCGCCACGACCCGACCCGGCTCGCGATACCCCCGGATCTCTCCACCGAAGCCCTCCTGCGTTGGCGGGACCGTCAACACGCCATCCGTCCCGTCGCCACGTTCGGCGATGCCGCGTCGACGCCCGCCGCCCCGTGGCGGCGCGATGTCGTCCTGGCGACCTACGGTGTCCTGCTGATCGCCGCCGGGCTCCGGTTCCGCAAGCCTCGCCCCGCCCGGCTCCGCGATGCCACGCTCGTGCTGGTCGGCCCGCTCGGGTTCATCGCGGGCATGGGTCTATCGACCCGTCCGGCGCCCGTCGACGTGGCGATATTCGGCATGGGCGTGGCTTACGCGGCATTCCTCACCTGGCGTCGAGCCATCCCGCCGTGGCAGGTCTATGGCTCATGGCGCATGGCCGGATGGCCGCTGCTGGCCATACCGGTGGCGATCGGACTGGTCGCGGTGGCGGGGCATGCGCCCGTCTGGCCGTCGCCGGGCCGCATGCTGGTCTACGTCGGCTGGGCCCTTTTCCAGCAATGGCTGCTGCTGGCCGTGTTCGGGGGCATCCTGGCACGGACCCTGCCCCGGCCCATGGCCGTGCTGCTGACGGCGCTGGCCTTCGCGCTGCTGCATACGCCCAACGGCCTGCTGATGCAGCTGTGCTTCGTGGCGGAACTGGGCTGGGCGTGGTGGTTCTTCCAGCGGCGCGCCCTGTTGCCGGTGGCGCTGGCGCATGCGGCGGCCGCCGTGGTGCTTCAGGCCGGTCTGGCCGGAGGCATATTGCGATCGCTCGAGGTCAGCGCCCGCTATCTGCAGTAGCCGGGTGGGGCGGACCCTGTCCGTGATCAACCTCGCAGATTATCCAGGAACGCCTTCAATTCATCCGGCAACGGCGCTGAAAAGTCGTAATTCCGACCATCCAGGTCGAAGCTCATCCGCGACGCGTGCAGGAACATCCGCTTCAATCCCTTCGCCCGGAACCGCTTGTTGGCTTCCTCGTCGCCGTACTTGGGATCGCCCGCCAGGGGATGGCCGACGTACTGCGCATGCACGCGTATCTGGTGCGTGCGGCCCGTGCCGAGGGTGGCCTGCATCAGGCGACAGCCAGGGTACTGCTCCACTTCCTGGAAGAACGTGAGCGAGGGCTTGCCCGCGTCGTCCACCCTGACCATGCGCTCCCCACCCTGCATCACCGATTTCAGGAGCGGCGCGTTCACATCGAACTTCGCCTTGCGCGGCGTGCCGGTCATGAGGCAGAGGTATTGTTTGGTGACTTCGTTGTCGCGGATCAGCGCCTGCAGCCCGGTGAGGCCCGAACGGGATTTGGACAGCACCAGGACGCCGCTGGTATCGCGGTCCAGTCGATGCACCAGTTCCAGGCCGTCGTTGGGCCGGGCGGCCCGGAGCAGCTCGATGGCGCCATGGCTGACCCCGCTCCCCCCATGGGCGGCGATGCCCACCGGCTTGTCGATCACGAGGAAATGCCGGTCCTCGAAGATGACCGAATCGACCACCGCCCTGACCATGCCGGCGGGCGCCACGCCCTCTTCCCGCTCCGCCACGCGAACCGGGGGGATCCGCAACATATCGCCGGCCGCCAGGCGGGTCTCGGGCTTGGCCCGCTTGCCGTTGATGCGCACCTGGCCGGTGCGCAGGATGCGGTAGACGAGGCTGCGTGGCACGCCCTTGAGCAGGGTCATCAGGGCGTTGTCCACGCGCTGGCCGTCCCGGTCCGGGCCGATTTCGACCAGGCGAACACCTTGGGCCCCGTCGAGGGAAGTTACCGTCTGCATTGATAAAACTCGAAATTGATAGGATACTCGGCGAGCGCCAGGCTCCGCTGAAGACTCATCTCTCGCGGGGTGCCGGTTCCGTCGCGTAAGGCGAGTGTCGCGTCATGCCGTCCGAGGGGGCGGCGGACGAAAAGGCACCCCACATCGTAACGGTTCGGGTTGCGGTTGTCCGGCTGGTCCGTAGGGATGCGGTCCGGTTGCAAGGCGCATATTCACGAATCACGCCGGGCCCAGGTATCGGTCCCGGATCTTATGCCGCTTTAAGCCTCATCGCAGCGGCGCGATCCCCGGCAGGCCGCCACATGGCGCCACCGCGGCGCGCGGCCGCGCGGCAAGGCCGAGGAACCCACAATGAAGCGTATGTTGATCAACGCGACTCAGCGCGAAGAGTTGCGTGTGGCCATCGTCGATGGCCAGAACCTGTACGACCTCGATATCGAAATCCCTTCGCGGGAACAGAAAAAAGCCAACATCTACAAGGGTCGCATCACCCGCGTAGAGCCCTCCCTGGAAGCGTGCTTCGTCGATTACGGCGCCGAGCGCCACGGCTTCCTTCCGCTGAAGGAAATCTCCCGCGATTACTTCAATCCCAACGCGGAAGGCAAATCCAACATCCGCGAACTCCTGAAGGAAGGCCAGGAGATCATCGTCCAGGTCGAGAAGGAAGAGCGCGGCAACAAGGGCGCGGCCCTCACCACGTTCATCAGCCTGGCCGGCCGCTACATGGTGCTCATGCCCAACAACCCCCGTGCCGGCGGCGTCTCGCGCCGCATCGAGGGTGAAGACCGGCAGGCCCTCAAGGAGGCCATGGAGCACCTCTCGGTGCCCGACGAGATGGGCCTCATCGTGCGCACCGCCGGCATGGGCCGCGACGCCGAAGAGCTTCAATGGGACCTCGACTACCTCCTGCAGCTGTGGAAGTCGATCTCGGCGGCCGCCAACTCGCAGAAGGCGCCGTTCCTGATCTACCAGGAATCCAAGCTCTTCATCCGCGCCCTGCGCGATTACCTGCGCAACGACATCGGCGAGATCCTCATCGACGAGGAGTCCCTCTTCAAGGACGCCCGCGATTTCGTGCAGCAGGTGATGCCCAACAACCTGCGCAAGCTCAAGCTCTACCAGGATCCCACCCCGCTCTTCTCGCGCTACCAGATCGAAACGCAGATCGAGAGCATCTTCGAGCGCAACGTCCGCTTGCCCTCCGGCGGCTCGATCGTCATCGACCAGACCGAAGCCCTGACCGCCATCGACATCAACTCGTCGAAGGCCACCAAGGGCAGCGACATCGAAGAGACGGCGTTCAACACCAACCTCGAAGCCGCCACCGAGATCGCCCGCCAGTTGCGCATCCGCGACGCCGGCGGCCTGATCGTCATCGACTTCATCGACATGGACAGCCCGCGCCACCAGCGCGAGGTCGAGGAGCGCCTGAAGGACGCCCTGAAGGCCGACCGCGCCCGCGTGCAGATCGGCCGCATCTCGCGCTTCGGCCTGCTGGAGATGTCCCGCCAGCGCCTGCGCCCGAGCCTGGGCGAGGCCACGCAGATCGTCTGCCCGCGTTGCGAGGGCCACGGCCACATCCGCAGCGTGGAATCCCTGGCGCTGTCCACGCTGCGCCTGATCGAAGAACACGCGATGAAGGAAAACACCGGGCAGGTCCTGGTGCAGGCGCCGCCGTCGGTCGCCAACTTCCTGCTCAACGAGAAGCGCGCCAGCATCGTCGAGATCGAACTGCGCCACAGCGTCCACGTGGTGGTGGTCGCCGACGACAAGCTCGAAACCCCGCACCTGGAAATCACCCGCATCCGCGAAGCGGACATGGGCGAGCACAGCAAGCCGAGCTACGAGCGCACCACGCCCGTGGTCGCCACGGCATTGCCGAAGATGGGCCAGATGCTCGGCAGCGGCGAACAGCCGCTGGTGACCGGCGTCGTGCCGGCGTCGCCCGCCCCGATGCGCGACGAGGTCGAGCCGACCGCACCGGCGCCGGCTGCCCCGGCCAAGGCGGCGCCCGCCGCGCCCACCGGCGGCTTCTTCTCGCGCCTGTTCGGCAGCCTGTTCGGCGGTGGCGCCCAGCCTGCCCCCGCGGCCGCGCCGCCGGCACCGGCCAAGCGCGAGGACACCCGCCAGGGCGGCCGCAACGAACGCAACGGCCGTCGCGGCGAAGGCCGTAAGGGCGGCGAGTCGCGCCAGGGCCCGTCGCAGGGTCAGCGCAAGGACACTATCCAGGGCAAGCCGCAGGGCCAGGGCCAGCAGCAGGCCAAGGCGGGCAACAAGCCCCAGCGCCAGGCCGAGGACAAGCCCCAGCGGCAGAAGGGCAACCGCCCCGAACAGGACAAGCAGGACAAGCCCCAGCAGCAGGCCGGTGAAGGCCGTCGCCAGCAGCCACGCGGCGAACGCGCACCGCAGGGCGACAAGACCGAAAAGCTGGACAAGACGGCTGCCGCCGCGACCGTGGCCGCTACGGGTGCGGCCGTAACCGTCGCCGCCGCGACGCGCGCGCCGGTCGAGAAGCCCGTCACCCCGGCCCCTGTCGTCGAAGAAAAGCCGGTATCGCCGGAAGCCGAAGCGACCGAGACCGCCTCCGTCGACGACAACCTCTCCGCCGCATCCGCTGAAGGTACGCGCGAAGCGGGCGAAGGCGGTCAGCGCCGCCGTCGCGGACGCCGCGGCGGCCGTCGTCGCCGTCGCCAGGAAGACGGCACCCAGGCCGGCGCCCTCGAGGGTTCGGCCGGTGCCGACGATCTCGACGACGAGGATGGCGACGAGGCCCCGGCCACCGCTCGCGACAGCGACAGCGTGCCGCCGGTGCTGGACACCGCCGAGGCCGCGAAGCATGCCTTCACCGTGGATAAGCCCAGCGAGGTCGCCACGCGCCCCGCCGGCACCACGGACGACGACGGCGACGGTGAAAAGGTGCCTTCGGCGCTTACCCTGCCCTCGCTGCCCAAGCTGCCGCCGATCCCGGGTAGCGTGCACGCCGCCGCGCCGGTCGCCTCGGGTGAACCGGTGGCGACACCGGCCGATGCGGCCGAGGTGCGCGTCACCGAGCGTCGCCAGACCGAGTCGGATGCCCCGCTGAAGAACGCCCCCCAGGCCGTCTCCGTTGCCGAGGCGGAGGTCGAGCTGCCCGTCGTCGGTACGTCGTCGGATGCGACGCCCGCCTCCGTCGACGCGCCCTCGTCGGTGCTCGATGCTCCCGCCCGCGGGCTGGTCGACGAAGCTCTCGCCGCTCCTGTCGAAAACGATAGCCGGCCGCCGGTGCACGACGAACCCGCAGCTCCCGCCGAACCGGTGACACCGACGTTCGCGCCGGTGCAGGCGGCACCCACCGTCGAGTCGACGGAAGAGCCGAACGCGCCGAAGGCCGATGCACCCGTCGCCGCGGCGACCGCGCCCGCCCACGTCGAGCCGGAGACCTCCACGCCGAGCGACGAGCAGACCAAGCGGAAAGCGGCCCTCGACACGCCGGACGTGGCGGCCACCGCGGCACCGGCTTCGGCCGAGGCACCCGATCCGGCCGCCTCCACGCCCAAGGCTCCCGAGGCGTCCAATGTCTCGCACGTGTCGCAGCCCGTATGGGCAGCCCCGGCACAAGGGGATCTGCTCACGCGTCCGCGTCAGGAGCCGCCGTCCCACGGCGACGAGTCGAAACACGACGCCTGATGGACACACCGGGAGGAGCCAGCTCCTCCCGGGTAAGTGGGTCGTACAAAAAAAACGCCGGGTCATGCCCGGCGTTTTTTCGTCATGTCGTCGATGCGTTCAACTACCGACCTGATGATTATGCGTATCGAGCAACCCGTGAACGGTCATCAGATGGGCCAACCCCACCACATGATCGACGTGCAGCTTCTCCATGAGCCGCTGCTTATAGGTCGAGACCGTTTTCGGGCTGAGATTGAGACGTTCGCCGATGGAGGTGAGCGGCATGCCGCGCACCAGCATCATCGACACCTCCATCTCGCGCGTGGACAGGGTATCGAACGGTGAATCCGAGCCGTCGAGCGTCGCCAAGGCGAGTTGCTGCGCCACCGTGGGCGCGAGGTAACGGCGACCGCTGGCCACGCTTCGCACGGCGCTGAGCAGTTCCTCCGCATTGCACCCCTTGGTGAGATATCCCAACGCACCGGCATCGAGCAGGCGCTTGGGGAACCGTGCGTCGTCGACGACGGTGAGGATGACGATGTTGGTTCTCAGTTTGGCGCGGATGACCCGCTCCGTCAGCTCGACGCCACTCATGCCCGGCATGTGGACATCGACCAGAGCGATGTCGGGGGACTGTGCCCTGATGAGTCGCAGACCTTCTTCCGCCGTCCCTGCCTCCCCTCGAATCCGGAAATCCGCCTGTTGCTGCAGGATCATCCGGAAACCGGTCCGAACCAACTCGTGGTCGTCAACCAATACTACGTTAATCATTTGGTGCCCTCCCTGGGCCGACTGTACTTCTGAGCGCGCTCCATCAAAAGCGCACAGCCTGCGAATGCATACAATGCCAGATGTGCAGGCGAGACAACCAGCGTCCCAGTATGATCCGAACTGTCCTTGGCCTCATATAGCGGAGTTACCCTCGCCATACGCGAGGAAAATTCCCGTACACGTTGTCGCTGAAGCCTCACAGGAAAAGGTGAGTGCTTTCTTAGTTTTCGCGCCGTTTCGCCAAAAAGGCGCGTTCACTCCCCTCACGGGATACTGACAAAACCGTCAGCCCAGGACACGCAAGGTGGACCCTCCCCCCACCACGAAGGAGGTTCCCCATGGCCAACGAAAAAGGCCGTCCGCCGCAGCACCCGGGACAGAACGATCCGCCGCCAAAGGATCCGTCCCCTTCGACCCGTCAACCGGAAACCGATGCGTCCGGCGATCCCCTGGACGATACCGGGGAAGACAACCAGCACAAGAAGCCGGATTAGTCCCGCTCCCGATCGTGGCGCAGCCTGCGCTGCGCCTTTCCGGCCAGTATCCGCCTTACCAGCACGATACCGGCGAGGACGGCGAGAACCGGCCCCCAGCGACCGCCGGTAGCCTGTATCAACAGCCTGCCGGCGGCCATCGCCCCGATGGTGTTCGTTCGATCGTTCGGCATGTCCACGCCCTCGCCGTGCCCTGTGGCGGGCAGACTCCAATGCAGCGGATGCCGACGACGTGAAAGAGGTGGCTAGGGCGCCTGCACGCGATGCGATGGCGCGGCGTATCATGCAGTCCGGTTCCATCCTCGCCACGTACCATGCGCAAAAGCCTGTCCGACTACCTGCCGTGGATCGCCATCGTGCTCGCGGTCATTGTCGCGGCGGTGTATTTCGATACCCGCTCGAAGAATGCCGGGGCACCCGAGACCTACGAAAGTTGCCTCGCTCGCCTGACGGTATCGGACGAAAGCGAGGCGGATCGCGCGTTGAATCGCTCGATCTGTGCCGACAAACCGAGAACGCCGCCCACGAACGCCGGCAAATAAAAAAGCCCCGGCGTCGGCCGAGGCTTCTTTTGAATCTGGAGCGGGAAACGAGACTCGAACTCGCGACCCCGACCTTGGCAAGGTCGTGCTCTACCAACTGAGCTATTCCCGCTTGGTGAGCCGGTCATTATAGGGCGATTTTCGATTCGTGCAAGCCCGCCGAATTCAGGCGGGGAAGACCGCGGCAATCGCCTCGACGGGCCGACGCAGGAGGGTCTCGTTGAAGGCGATCGGCAGTCGGCCGTCCTGCGCCCCGCCCAGGGCGATGTCGGCCTTGTGGGCGCGCTCGCCCAGTCCCGCGGCCACGCTGTCGTCGAGGCGGAGGATGGCGATGTTGCTTGCCCTCGGCACGCGCTCCACGCGGATGCCGGGCACGGTATCGAGGCGCTTGAGCAAGGCCTCGCCCGCGGCACGGACCTTGGCGAAGCGTTCGGTGAAGCCGTCCAGGTGGCGTAGCGCGGGAAGCGCGGCGGGCCAGCCGTGGTAGAGGGTGCCGCCGAAGATGTGGCGCACGTGGCGGGCACGCTCCATGCGCGCCTTGTCGCCGGCGAGGATCGCGCCGAACGGCGCGCCCAGGTACTTGTAGAGCGATACGTAGACCGTATCGAACGGCGCCGCATACGTGCGGGGATCGAAACCCGCCTGCCCGCTCATCAGCAGCAGGCGCGCGCCGTCCAGGTGCATGCCCGTGCCATTGCGCCTGGCCAGCTCCGACAGGCGCTGGATCACCGCAAGATCCACGCACGAACCATCGAGGCGGCGCACCGGGCTTTCGATGGAGATCGCGCCGATCTCCACGGGATAGGGATCTTCCCCGCGCTGGTTGAACGCCGCTTCCGCGGACGCGACCAGGGCCTCGTCGGTGCCGCCGTCGAGCGGCACGGGATTGATGCCGCTGAGTACCGGCGTGGCGTCTTCTTCGTCACGGTAGACGTGGCTTTCCTTCTGCAGGAGCAGGTGGCGACGTTCGCCGCAGAGAATGCGTAGGGCTACCTGGTTCGCCATGGTGCCGGTAGGCATGAAGACGGCGTCCTCCTTGCCCAGCATGGCGGCGAAACGCGCCTCGAGCTTGCCTACGGCGCCTTCGTGCAGATAGGCGTCGCCGATGTCGGTATCGCCTTGCAGCGCGGCTTCGAGTTGCCCAGGGTAATGAATGGCCCGCGACGGGATGCCGTCGCCCGCCAGCGCGACCACCTTCTCGACGGGAATCGGCTTGCCCGTCGGCGCGGCCCATGCCGTACCGCCCGCGGCAAGCGCGAGCGCGCCCACCGGTACCGACTGGATGAACTCACGACGACTGACCATGCCAAAGCCCCCGCGGTGGTGGATCGCTGGAGGCTCGCACGGCGAGCGGCCACCGGCCATGTGCCGAAAGGCGGGATATCCATCGCGGACAGGGGCCGCTCCCACCCTTCGGTAGCAACCATCCTACCGGAGGGTGTAAGTGGACCCTGTCCGCGATGCCCGCGGAGCCGAACCCCGCCTACCTCGGACAGGCCTGCGACGTCGCCCCCAGCAGCGCAGGCACCACGCGCGGAGCAACCACGATGCGATCGAGGTCGGGCGCGAAACCGGTGGCATTGCCGAACTGGATCGTGTTGCGGCCCTTCAGCAAACGCACCTCCAGCACCTTCGCCACCGGATCGTCGAAACTGCTGCCGTCCAGGGCCAGGTCTTGCGGCGTGGCGCCGTTGATCGACATCTGCAAACCGCGCGGCCCGCTGGTCGCATAGTCGATCTCGAGCTGGTAGACGCCCTCCCTCGGCACGCTGACGTTGGTGAACGTGACCGAATTGGCGCTGCCGCCACCGATGTTGCCGGCCTTGGCCAGACCCGAGAAGTAATTGCTGAAGCCGGCGGTGACCGTGCCGCCCAACGTCGCCGACTCGGCCTCGTAGGTGGTGGCGTCCGAACGCGGCGCATCGCCGCGACCGCTGATGGCGATGCGATCGAGGTCCGGCGGGTAGCTCACCGCGTTGCCGAACTGGATGCGGTTGTTGCCCTTGCGCAAGCACACCGGCACGACGCTGCTCGAGGGCAACTGGAAGCTGCCGCCGCCGGAGTTGAAGGTCTGCTGCGGGCCATCGTTGACCTGGAAGAGGTACGAACGCAGGCCTTGCGTCAACGAGTCGATGCGCATCAGGTAAGAGCCGTCGCGCGGTGCGTACACGTCGTTGAACGTCACGGTATTGTTCGCGCCCAAGCCGAGGCCGCCGACCTTCTTGCCGCCGGAACAGGCCACGCAATCGTAGGCGGTCGCCGTGCCGCCCAGCACCGCGGTTTCGGCTTCGTGGCTGACCGACGGGTCGGCCGCCACGTGTCCCGGCAGCGCCTGCACCAGCAGCAGTTGCGTGCCGTGCCCCGGCAGGATGGTCACGTGGTTGCCGTAGGACGGGCCGAGTTCCTTGTGGCTCCACAGGTCGCGAACGCGCAGCGCACCGGTGATGCCCATGTCCTTCCACGGCAGCTCGACCACGGCCTTGGTCGCGTTCATGTTGAACAACGCCACGTAGTAACGCCCGTTGCCGAGATCGCTCACCCACACCGGCAATTCACCGCCGCGAAGCTGTTTCGCCGGCTTGCCCGACTGGTTTACCGCGATCACCTCGTCGTTGGTGGCAATGGCCTTGCCGTCGGCGTCGAGCTTGGTGAGGTCGCCGCCGAGGTAGAGCGGCGCGTTGGCCATCGACCACAGCGTGAAGGCCGAGCGCTTCTCGTCGAGGCTCAGGCCGTCGAGCGCGCCATCGCCGATGTCCAGCGAATCGAGGTCGTTCCAGCCCTGCGACGGGCCGGTCACGTCCTGCCAGCCGGGAAGATCGCGAAAGCGCTTCTCGATGCGCGGCCAGTTGGTGAGCGTGGCGCAGCGGCTTTCGCACTCCACGTCGTCGTCGATGCGGCGCGCGTTCGACCAGGTGCGCCAGACGTCAATGTAATCCTTGTCCACCTGCCACGACACGGTGAACCAGATGGGCCGGCCGCTGCGCGCGATGGCCTTCGACCACGCGGCGACATCGTCGCGGTTGTCGATGTGCAGGTCGTCGCTGTACGAGCCCGGGGTAACACCGTCGAGCTTGATGAAATCCACGCCCCAGGATGCGAACAACGCCACTACCGAATCCATGTACTCCTGCGCGCCCGGCTTGGAGAAATCGATCTTGTAGTGGTACGGCGATTCGCCCGGGCCGCCGAAGGCATTGCCCGCGCGGTGCGGCAACGCGAGGATGTCCTGGATGTGGTACGGCGTACCGAGGATGGGATAGTTGCCCTGCACCGCCGGCTCTTCCACGCCGGGGATCCAATAGATGCCCGCCTTCTGTCCGTTGGCGTGGATGTGATCGATCATCGCCTTGATGTCGGGGAACGTCGTCGGATCGGGGATCGGACGGCCGTTGCCGTCGAACGCGCCCATCCAGCCCGAATCGAGGTTGATGTAGGTATAGCCGTGATCCTGCAGGCCCGACGCCTTGAGCGCGTCGGACTGCTTGATCATGTTGGCCTGCGTAAGGAAGTTGGACTCGATCGTCTGCTGGCTGAAACTGCTCCAGCCGAGATACGGTCTTTGCGCCACGCCGTTGACCTGGGCCGAAGCGCCCGTGGCGAGGGCTAGCAACCCGCAGGCGATGGCGAGGCGGGTGCGTGACGGAAACGAAGCGTTGCGATCGTGCATGGCGCGACTCCATGGGTGAAGGAAGCGCCCGCTCTCGCGGGCACGGTAGAAACCCTTGGTCGAACGTTCGATGACGTGGCGCGCTGCGCGCCGTCGGCGCGGGCGATCTCAGGACTCGCGCGTGAACACCGCGCCCGCCGCCACGAGATCGCCCTTCAACATCAGGTCCAGGCCGTGCTGCATCCAATAGGCACCGCTCGCCACCTCGGGCGTGCCGGGCATCGCCTTGCCATGGATGAAACGCAGGCGGTAATGCGCTTTCGGATCGAGTCCGCGCAAACGCAGCGTCGGGAAGGGACGTGCTTCCTCACCCTGCCGCTGGAACGCGAACAGCACGACCTGCTTGCCGTCGGTCGACACCGACTCGGTGGCCGACCATGGCGCCCTGTTCTGCGGCGACACCAGGCGATAGAGGTCGCCACGCTGCACGGTGGCGCGAATGGTCTTGTACTCGGCGATGTAATGGCGCGCCGTCTCTCCATCCGCCGGCGTCCACTCCAGCAGGTTCGCGCCGATACCCAGGCCACCCTGCATCGAGGAAAGGAAACGGAAATCCAGCGAACTGGTGCGGTTGTTCACCCAATTGGGCGAGCCGGTGACCCAGGCCATCATCGTCGCCGGCGCATAGGCCTGGCTGAAGCCGTCCTGGATGGAGAGGCGATCGGACGGATCCGTATTGTCCGACGGCCACACCTCGTCGGTCAGCGCCATCACGCCCAGGTCGACGCGCGCGCCGCCGCCGGAGCACGATTCGATCTCCAGCCCCGGATGACGCTGGCGCAGGCGGCGGAAGATGTCGTAGAGATTGCGCACGTAGGTCACGTAGACCTTCTGCTGATCTTCCGGCGACATCTGTGGCCAGCCCGGCTCGGACCAGTTGCGGTTGTAGTCCCATTTCAGGAACTGGATGTCGTTCTCGGCGAGCAACTTGTCGAGCACGTCGGTCACGTAGGCCTTCACGTCGTCGCGCGCGAGGTTGAGCACCAGCTGGTTGCGCCCCTCGCTGCGCTGGCGGCCCGGAAAGTTGAGCACCCAATCCGGATGCGCGCGATAGAGGTCGCTGTCGGGATTGACCATCTCCGGCTCCACCCACAGGCCGAAGCTCATGCCGAGCCCGTGCACCTTGTCGATGAGCGGCTTAAGGCCATTCGGGAACTTCGTGCGGTTCACCGTCCAGTCGCCGAGGCCGGCATGGTCGCTGTTGCGCGCACCGAACCAGCCGTCATCGACCACGAAGCGTTCGACGCCGAGCGCGGCGGCCTTTTCGGCCAGTTTTTCCTGTCCCGCCTCGTCCACCTTGAATTCGGTGGCCTCCCACGAGTTGTAGAGCACGGGGCGCGGCTTCGCCGACGGGCCTTCGGGAAGGATGCGGTTGCGTTCGAAGCGATGCAGCAGGCGCGAGGCCTCGCCCGCGCCGTCCGGCGTGTAACCGGCGTAGAAGATGGGCGTGTTCAGCGATTCGCCCGGTTTCAGGCGATAGCCGAAGTCGAAGGTATTGAAACCGCCGGTGACGCGCACCTGGCCGAGGATGTCCTCGTCCACGCGGATGCGCCACGAGCCGCTCCACGCCAATGCGCCGAACCAGACGTCGCCGTGTTCTTCGTTCCATTCACCGCCGCGGCCGATCGCGAACCAGGGATTGTTCTCGTCGCCCGTGCTGCCGCGCCGGCTTTCCAGCACGGTGGAACCCGGCGCGATGGCGCGGGTCTGCAGATGCCATTCGCCGGCCCAGGTGCCGGTGAGATAGCGCAGCGAATAATCGCCCGCGGGAAGGCTCCAGGTGGCGGCGGCCGCCTCGTCGACGGTGAGCGCCTGCCTGCTCTTGTTCTCGATGTGCGCGGAGCGGCCGACGATGCCCGTGGCCGCGTCCATGGTGTAGCGCAGCGTCACTTCCACGCCCGCCTGCTTGTCGTCCATGCGGATCGACAGGCCGTCGCCTTCCACGCGATAGCTGTCGTAGCGGAGCACGAGGTCGCGATTGCCGTCGTCGAAGCGTACCTTCAACGCGGGCGTGGTGGTGATCGCGCCGCCCCACCCTGCGTATTCCTGGCGCGTGACGGCGGCGGAGGGATCGAACGAGGAGCGCTGCGGAGGGATCTGTGCCGGGCCGAGCGGATCGTCCTGTGCCAGCCGGGCACCCCAGTAGAGCGTCTGCAGGCGGCCGTCGGCGTTCACGCCCATGGCATAGGTGACGCCGGCGGCGTCAAGGCGGAATACCTTGTGCTCCGCATCGTAGCGTGGCGTGACGTCTTTCGATGCCGCGAAGGCCGACGGCGCGATGAAGGCGCCACCGGCCAGGACCAGCGCAAAACGGGATGCATGGATACGGAACATCGGCGGATCGTCCTCTTCGTTCGTAAGTCGGCCAGTGTGGCGTCGCGAGCGCGGCGCACTCAACCGACGGGTGCTTCCACGCGAAAAAGGAACCTCCGTTCCATGGAGGTTCCACGGGCAAGCTCGGTCATGCCGTTGGCGACGGCACCACCCGGGAGGTGGACGGCATCGATGGGATGGTCCACCGGTTCGAAACAGAAGAAATCCTCGCCGGCCGGCACGTAGAGCACGTAGACGTGGTCTTCCGCGTCGATGTGCAGCTTCATGCGCTTGTCGGGCCATTCCACGGTCGCGCGGCCCGTCCATCCGGTGAAGGCATGATTGAGCCCCTCGTCCGGCAGCGGCACCGACGTGGCGAAGTCCCACGCCCGTGGCGGGGCCACGTGTTCCGTCGGCATCGGACCGTGCCCGTCGTTGAGCCAGACGCCGGTGGCGGGCGCATGCAGGCGTACGCCCCCGTGGCGGGGAAAGAACGGGTGCAGGCCGATGCCGAAAGGCAAGGTCGCCTCGCCCGTGTTGATCACCCGCAAGCGCACGTCGAGCACGCCGTTGGCGAGCGCGTAACGCATGGTGGCGTGATAGGCGTAACCGCCGGGCAACCGGTCTTCCAGGGTCATCCTCGCCGTACGGGCGTCCCGGGTCTCCACGGTCCATGGCCTCTGCCAGGCGCTGCCGTGGATCGGATACGGATCGTCATCGCGATTGGGCGACAGGTCGACACGGTGCCCCCCATGGGTGAAACCACCGCCAGCGATGCGATTGCTCCACGGCACCAACGGATAGCACGCGAGCCGGTTCGGCTCCGGTCGGCCCGGTGCCACCTCGTGGCCGCCCTCGTAAGGCCGCATCAAGGGCACGGCACCGTCGTCGCCCAGCCAGTCGAACCGCGCGACGCCCCCTCCCACCTCGGGCAGGAGCACAACGCGAAGCCGGCCATCTTCGAGCTCGATCACGTCAGAACGTTCCCCAGTCGTATGACGCGCCGACGGCGAAAGCCCGCCCGGTCCGCGACGTCCCAGGGACTAATTGTAGTATTTTATTATAATCGGGCCGCAAGCTGCGGCGCAGCAAACGCCGAAACCGCGTTGGGGCGCCGGTCCGGCTAGCTCTTTCGGGTGCGGCGGCCGCGACCGCTGATGTTGTCGCGCGACTCGGCGACCATGCGCAGCATGGCCTGCCGGGCCACTTCGGGCTGCCGCTTCTTCACCGCTTCGTACACCTTCTCGTGATGCGGGAGGGCCAGCTTGAAGTTCTCCGAATTGCGCGCGGAAAGCAGGAAGAACGTGCCCAGCGCCGTCTCGATCACGGAGAAGAGCGACACCATGAGCTCGTTGTTGGTGGCGCGCAGCAGGGATTCGTGGAAGGCGAGGTCCGCCTCCGCCCACGCGTCGAGGTCTTCGGAGGCGGCCATCGCCTCATAGGCGGCCTTGAGATCCTCCAGTTGCTTGGGCGTACGCCGCCTCGCCGCGGCCGCCGCGGCGGCGGGCTCGATAAGCTCTCGCATTTCCACGAGTTTTTCGACGAAGCTCTCCGTGGGCATCTGCGCGCACCGCCAGGCCAGCACGTCGGCATCGAGCTGGTTCCAGTACATCGCATCGCGCACGCGGGCCCCGGTGCGCTGGCGCGACTCGATCAGGCCCTTGGTCACTAGCACCTTCATCGCCTCGCGCAGGGCCGTGCGGCTCACTTTCATCTGTTCGGCCAGCACCTCTTCGCGGGGTAGCCCCTCCCCCGGCTTGAGCTTGCCGCCGACGATCATCTGCCCCAGCTCCTGGACCACTTGGCCATGCAGGTTACGAGTGGTCACGGGCTTCACGATGCGTCGCTCCTCAAGGACTTGGCGTGTCAAATCACGCGCGGCAACGCTACACAGCGCCGTCCTCGGGAGTCAAATCCGCCCGTTCGGCGGCCACGCGTGCCCCCGGAAGCGCCTCGGCGCCGGGGCGACTCAAGGATGTCGAAAGAAGAGGTACACCGCGCGATACGGAATGCGGATGTCGCTCCCCGCATGCGCGGCATCGCAACCCGACCCGGGCGCGATACCCCCTTCGGTACGCGTCCGCACGACGAACTCGACCGTCGCCATGCTTCCCATCCCCCCATGCGCCTTCGCGCGCAGCACCAGCCAGGGTATCGCACCGGCGTCCGGCGACGGCGAGGTATTCAACGCTTCGCCGACGACCGAACTGCCGTCCGACGACTGCCACGTGGGACCGGCGAAATGCCTGCCGACGACGTTGCCCTTCGCGTCCTTCAGCGTCGCCTCAGGCGCTTTCAGTTGCCACGCGTAAGACCCGACCCTGGCGGCGCACGTGTAGATCTGCACGCCATCGGCGAACGCTTCGCTGGCCTTCGGCGACGTCGCAACATCTTGCGACGTCGCGATGGGCGCGAAGAAAAAAGCGCACGCCGCCATGGCGAAGGACGGGAAAAAACGAGCCGGTGTCGATGAACGCATACGTCAGGCCGCGAGTAGGTGATCGCTTCGATCATCGTGCATTGCGACGCCACGGAGTGAGGCACAGGTTGCAAATACGCATCGTCACGGCCGTCCATCCGTCCATCGCTTGGCAACCCAAAATCATCCTGATACAACCCAGACACGCGCCATCGTCCCCGGCATCGGCAACGACGGTGGCGCGAAGCTGTTCGACGCGAATCCGCGTTTACCGGGGTGCCACCGACATGCTCCAGGACGACGTCGCCTCCGGTGACCGCGCATGCGTTGCCGCGTGTTCCATGCCCTCCTACCCACGAAGGTGAGTCAACGATGCCCGACCGTAAGCGCGCCACCCTCGATCGCACCTCCCGGAAGGTCCTGGCCCTCTGCATGGGCATGGCCTTCGCCGGAAGCGCCTTCGCGCAATCCACCACCGGCTCGGTAGCGGGCACCGTCGGCGGCGGGGGTGCCGGGCAAACGGTGCGTATCGAGGGCTCGAACGGCATACGCCGCGAGGTCGGCGTCGATGCTTCCGGTCACTACCAGGCATCGTCGCTGCCCGTCGGCACCTATCGCGTGAGCCTCGTGCGTGACGGTGCGACCGTCACCACGCGCGAAGGCGTCGAGCTTCGCGTCGGCGGTTCGGCGCAGATCGACTTCGCGGGCGCGGGTGGCACGGGCACCGCCTCCGCCACGGAACTGGGCGGCGTGAACGTCTCGGCGACCACGCAACCGCCCATCGACGTATCGACCGTCGACTCGCGCACCGTCATCACCTCGCAACAGCTCAGCCAACTTCCGCTGGCCCGCACCGCCGAAGACATCGCCCTGCTCGCGCCGGGCACGGCCAGTTCGGGCGCGCTATACGGCAGCCGCATCGGCGGTGGCGGCAACCTCGTGTCCTTCGGGGGTTCGAGCGGCGCCGAGAACGCCTATTACATCAACGGATTCAACACCACGGACCCCTACAAGGGAGAGGGCGCGCTGCAACTCCCCTACGGTGCCATCGACCAGCAGGAAGTGCTCACCGGCGGCTACAGCGCGAAGTACGGGCGATCGGACGGCGGCGTGATCAACCAGGTAGGCAAGAGCGGCACCAACACCTGGCACTTCGGCTTCCAGGCGCAGTGGAGCCCGCAGTCGCTGCAGTCCTCGCCCGACAACATCCGCTATGCGAACAACCGCTTCGCGGGCCAGTTGTACGACTACCGCAACGACGACAAGAGCTGGACGACGACCTATAGCGGCTACATCGGCGGCCCGCTGATCGAGAATCGCCTGTACCTCTTCGCGGCGGCCGAGGAAGACACGACGCGCGGCTACACCACGGCCACCAACGCCGATCCGTCGAACCCCGACGCCGAGGCCTCGCGGCTGCACTACAAGAACAAGACGCCGAAGTGGTACGGCAAGATCAACTGGAACATCACCGACGACAACATCCTGGAACTGACCGGCATCCACAGTGAGCAATCGGGCTCGGGCACGAACACGAACTTCAGCTACGCCAACCTCGCCACCGACGGCACCACCGCACCCAACGTGCTCACCAAGAGCGGTGGCACGGCCTACATCGGCAAGTTCACCAGCTACGTCAACGACGACATCACCTTTACTGCCCTGTGGGGGCGTATGCGCCTGCACGACTACAGTTCGCCGGCCGGTTACGACCCCACCCTGCCCTACCTGCAGAACATCACCGACCAGGACCCGCAGGTCACCGGCGGCCGCTCGATCAGCAACCTGCAGACGATTTCGTCGCTCTCCGCGCCCGACCAGGGATCGCAGAACACCAGCCTGCAACTGAACGTCGAATGGAAGCTCGGCGACCACACGCTCAACCTCGGCATCGACAACGACAAGCCCGAGACCATCGACCAGGGCAACAACCAGTCCACCTGGACCTACGGCCAGAGCGCGGGTGCCATCGACGTCGCCAACGGCATCGGCGCGCCGGGTGGCCGCGGCTATTACGTCGTCAACGAGATCACCAACGGGGCCTCGGGCGTGAAGACCGTGGAAAAGGCCCAGTACGTCGAGGACAACTGGCAGGTCAACGATCGCTTCCTGCTCACCGTGGGCGTGCGCAACGATGCCTTCGCCAACTACAACAACAGCAGCGTCAAGTTCACCTCGCAGAACCACAACTGGTCGCCACGCGCGGGCTTCAGCTGGGACGTGTTCGGCGACGCCACGCTGAAGGTGTTCGGCAACCTCGGCCGCTACTACCTCGCCATCAACAACAACACGGCCTATGACGGCGCCACCGGCTACCTGTGGCAGCGCGACTACTACACCTACACGGGCATCGCCGCCAACGGCATGCCGACGGGCCTGGCGGAGTTCGGCTCGTACAACGTCAACGGCCACACGGGCCAGGCACCCGACCCGGCGACGGTCGCCTCGAAGAACCTCGGCGCGGAATACCAGGACGAGTTCATCCTCGGCGCCACCAAGGCACTGGGCGACGCCTGGATCGCGGGCATCAAGGGAACCTTCCGCAAGCTACGGCAGATTTCCGACGACGTCTGCGACAGCGACAACCTGCTCATCGACAAGACCAAGGCCCTCTACGGGCTCACCGACGACCAGATCACGGCCAATCGCGGCGCCTGTTACATCTTCAACCCGGGCAAGAGCAACGACTTCCGCGTGGCCACCACCAACGGTTACGTGACCACGCGCATGAGCGATGCCGACTGGGGCTTCGCGCAGGGCCCCAAGCGCAACTACTACGCGCTAGAAATGTTCCTCGAGCACCCCTTGGCGAACGGCCCCTGGGGTGGCCGGCTCGACTACGTGTTCTCGCGGAGCTACGGCAACTCCTCGGGCCTGCTCACCGCGAGCCGCGGCGACGATTCGGTCGGCGTGACGCAGGACTGGGACAACGCCTACGTGATGGAAAACGCCAACGGCCTGGCCAGCAACAACCATACGCACCAGATCAAGTTCAACGGCGTCTATCGCTTCTCGCCCGAATGGCTGGTGTCCGGCGTGATCCGGCTCGCCTCCGGTGCGCCGCGTTATTGCCTGGGCTTCTACGGACCCACGCCCGACGACCCGGCCACCAATACGCCCGACGGGTACGGCAGCCTGTACCACTGGTGCAACGGCCAGCCGTCCCCGCCCGGCAAGCAGGGCGACCTGCCCTGGACGCGCCAGGTGGACGTGAACCTCACCTATGCGCCCGCCTTCGCCGACCACAAGCTGTCGTTCAACCTGAGCGTGTTCAACGCGCTCAACGAGCAGCGGCCGCTGGCGATCTACTCGCGTTTCAATTCCAGCGCCACGCCCTCGCAGCGCAACGATCTCTATGGCACCGCCACGGTGCTGGAGCCGCCACGCTACGTGCGTTTCGGCGTGAACTACGATTTCTGAGGTTCGGGACCCGATGTCAGCCAAGGCAACACTTTCGTTCTGCATGCTGGCGAGCCTCGTTCTCGCCAGCATGGCCTCCCTCGCCGACACGGCGCCTTCCCTGCGCGAGGCGGCATCGACGGAGCCGCGCCTCGCCCGTCCACCGGGCACGGCGTGCGAGGTTCCGCTCTTCAAGGATCACGCATTCGGCCAGACGGGCGATCCCAAGGCCATGACGGCCACGCCGCTCGCGTTCGACTATCGGCCACCCGAGGGCTGCGCCGGCCCTTGGGCGAAGGTGGTGCTGGAAGCCGATTTCTCCGTTCCTGCCGGCAAGCAATACGATCGCACCGCATCGATCTGGCTCGGCGGCGCGAACCTTTATTTCGGCACCACCCAGGAACCGGATGCGAAGAACGGAGCACGTTGGCACGTCGAGCGCGACCTCACCGACTATGCCGCCCTCTTCCGCTCCGCCCGGCCAGGGCAGGCCATCGTCAACAATTGGCTGAGCGAGCGCTACACCAGCGCGATCACCGGCAGCGCCCGCCTCGTGTTCTATCCCGTCGGTGCGGGCGCGCCGCAGGGCGATGCCGCGGATGCCGTCTATCCCCTCGGCGCCGACCCTCGCGGCAACGCGACCATCGTCCAGGACGGCAGGGAGACGCTGACCCGCACGCTCACGCTGCCGCGTAACGTCACGCAGGCGTACCTGGACGTCATCGCCCAGAGCCAGGGCAACGACGAACCCTGGTACACCTGTATCGACGACGCCCATGTCGCCCAAACGCAAACCTTCGCGCTCGAATCGCCCTACGAGGGAGCCCCCTTGCAGGAGTGCGGTGGCGGCAACCTGCGGCAGGTGCTGATCAGCATCGACCACCAACCCGCGGGCCTTGCGCCGGTCTATCCATGGACCTACACCGGCGGCGTGGACCCGCATCTATGGCGACCCATTCCGGACATCCAGACGTTGAACTTCGCGCCCTATCGCGTCGACCTGACCCCGTTCGCGGCGCTATTGGACGACGGCCGTCCGCACGACGTGTCGGTGCGGGTGCTGGGCGCGAACCGGTTCTTCAACCTGGCCGCCAGCCTGCTGATCCACCAGGACGCGAAGCGAGAAACGTTGACCGGAAAACTGATATCCAACGACCTCGCGGCCCGCTCCGGCCTGGGCACGCCCCACGTCGAGAGCACCCTGCATGCCGCGAGCGACGGCCGCATCGAAGGCACGGTAAACACCACGCGCAAGGATAGCTACCGGATCGTCGGGCAACTGGAAACCTCGCGCGGCACGGTCCGCACGGAAGTGGCCCAGGTATCGTCGTTCGCGAATCGCCAGACGTTCGTCCGCCCCGATGCGCCTACCTGGCACCAGGTGATCGATCAGACATCGGATACCGACGAGACGGCCACGACGCGCGTCGGCAACGCCGCTGCGATCGAGCGGCACCGGACATCGTCCTACCCTCTTCGGCTGGACGTGACCAAACACGTGGCGAAGGATGGAAGCTTCCACGGCGAGATCGACATGACCCAGGGGCTCGGCGTGCGAAAGCAGACGCTGCGCGGGGGCGACCGCGTCTTCGACGGCCACCTCGATGTATCCATGCAAAGCCACGACGAAGCCGACTTCAACAGCATGGGAAGCTCGATCGCCAACTCTCGTAACCAGCACGCGAGTCAGCGCCTGTCGTTCAAGGACTCGCTGGGCAGCTGCGTGGCCACGACGCTCGAATCGCGCGGCGAGGAGATGACCCACGTCACGCAAGGTAACGGGTGTGACGGCGGATCGAACCGCCTGGATTGGCGATCGACCCTGATGCCTTAGCACGTCGTCGCGCGCTCATGGCGAGACGACTCCCCCCACGAGCATGTGAAGGGAGTTCGCCGTGGCGGGAATCAGCTATTCAGCAGCGCGGCGGCAGGCTTCTTGTCGGCCGGAGCCATCTGGTCCGACTTCTTCGGGGAGAGATTGCCCAGGGCCTGGCCGAACTTGTCGTTCACGGCCGGCGGCGGACAGGAGTTGTTGTTGCACGTCCAACATGTGTCCGGGCTGCCACCGGCGGCCATGCAGGTCTGGTAATGGTTGTAGCAGGTCATGCAGGTCATTTCCGCCGACGCCGTCGCCGACACGGCGATACCGGCCATGAAAAGACCGCTCGCGATCGCACCTGTGAGGAACTTCATATGCAAAATCCTTCTGAATGATGGAGTGACATGGCTTGCCGCGCGTGCCGTCGCCTTGTGTGACCGAGCGATAGCACCAGTGGGATGCCCCTTTGCCTGACCCGCAGGCAATTCAACGTATCGCGACATACCTGCCGCGTCTACGAAGGCAGCGAGCCGAGGAATACGCGTGGATGGCGGCGACCGCGTCGCACGGGCTTTCCCTTCCGTCGTGTAGTCTTTTCCCTACAAAATTTTCCGCGAAGACCTACACGGACTCGAGGGTAATCACAGCGTCTTGATCGTTCATAGCGGCCAGGATGGTCATTTCTATCACCGCGACCCGAGGTCGGAAAAAAGCGTGCGATACGTCGCGTTTTGGGTGAAAACGCCGTATCTATACTCGCGCGTCCCCGACATCGAAGATCCGACATGACACGCCAAACGAGCCTCGCCGAGGCAAAGGCCCATGCGCGTGCGCTGGCCAACGAATATGGCATGGGCACCGCCGCGAAAAACCAGGACGGACACATGGCCGCCCTTGCGTTTTCACTCCGTGACATGAACGCGAAAGTCATGTCCCTGAGCGGCCCCATCGAACGGGTCACGAGCCCGGAGCGTCCCTTCGGCGCGTATCTGCGGGAGTTCCGCGACTTCCTTCCCTGGAACGGTTTGACCCCGGTAGCGAACCGTCCTTTCGAAGTCTGCGCCGAAGCCCACCTTTGGCTGGAGCTGACGGCACGTGGAAAGAAGCCCCGTGACTACTACGAGGCCAGCTTCACCAAGCGTGGCGACTTGTCCGCCCCCTGCGCCAATTGCGAGCAGTGGGTTTTCAACGTGTTCGGCCACGTGTTCACACCTACTCTCCATTACGCCGGGCATCCCAAGCAAAGGCCGTAGCCTGCGCCCGTTGGCGTGAGGAAAGCTGGGATTCGCCCGGTACGAACGAAAGCTTGCATCTGCAACCGGGCCACGGGGCGGCGTATCCAAGGAGTAAGCCAACCCGCTAAGGAACGGAACCGATGTTAGCCAGCACGCTCACCCTTGCACTCGCCGTCGCGATCGACATGGCCGCGTCGGCGCCCTCGGCGCATGTCGATGCCTGCGAGTTCGCTCGCCATCCGCCACCGGCCGCCATGAGCGTTCCGTTCGACTTGGTAGACGGCCGCGTTTACGTCCAGGCGCAGGTCGACGGGAAAGGCCCCTTCCGGTTTGCGGTCGATACCGGAGCCAGCGGCATCGGCCGACTCGACCGATCCCTGCTCGACACCCTCGATCTTCAGACGAGCGGGACGATGGACCATTCCGACGGCGTGCGAACGGCCACGGAGGAAACCACGCACCTCACCTCCCTCGGTCTCGGCGGACTCGTCAAAAAGGACATCGACGTGATCACCCGGGATTACAAACGGCACGCGGCGAACGACGCGTCATTCGACGGCATCCTTGCCCGGGGCTTTTTCGCCGACGGCGTGCTGTCGATCGACTACTCGGCCCGGCGGCTGACTTTCAGCACCGAGGTGTCCCTTGCCGATCGCGATACCTTGCACTACGACCGTGCGTTCCGCGTGCCGATTCGCGTCCACGGTGACGTTCTGCAAGCGAATCTCGATACGGGTGCGAACGTCGCGATGGTCGTTCCCCGCACGTTGTGGCCGAGGGTGTCGAATACGCCGCTCGAACCCGCCGGCCACGCCAGGCTTTCGAATTCGTCCATCGCATGGGACCGTGGCGTGGTCGACGGGCCCGTCACCGTCGGCTCCCTCTCGCTCTCCCACGTGGAGGCCCGGGTATCCGATCGCTACCCGGAAATCCTGCTCGGTGCCCATGCCCTGAAAGACACGACGCTCGTCATCGATCAACGTTCACAACGCGTCGCCCTTTGCCCGTCCTCCTCGTGATCGACCTGGGCCGACATGGAAGCGATCGATGGCTAAACCTTGTCCCATTGCATGCGAGCATGCGCCTGCATGGCACATTGGGTTCCCATGTCGGTCAGCACGCCGATGGCCCCCATGGCGAGCATCAGGTGACGGCGATCGAGGATGTCGGAGTCACCGATCATGTCGCTCATCAGCTCGGTCAGGCCCTTGGCGTATTGCAGCCACTCAGTGGCGTCGTTGAGCAGTTCGTCGGTGGTGGCATCGGGCACGAGGCCATAGCTTCCGTTGCCGAGCGTCCGAGGTTGTTTGCGTTCGTCCATTAGGTACTCCTTGAGAAAAAGGCGTGTCTCACTTGGTCGTCCGCACGCCCTCCTACCCGTCATTCCTGCGAAGGCAGGAATCCAGCGTCTTGCGCCTCACAACATCGACTGGCGGAAGACGCTGGGCCCCTGCCTTCGCAGGGGCGACGTGAGGGAATGGATGGCTTACGGCTTATGCGGACGCTGTCGAGGTGCGGCACGCCGTTTCACGAGCGTGCCGCGAGGGAGCCATCGCTCGAAGACGATGAGGCTCGACGGCCTGCCCGTGTCCGGGCGCCGGGCGTTTAGGTTGGGAAGTGGGGTGCGGCGTCAGCCGAATTCAGTCCGAGCGCTGACGCGCCGGGTCGTACGGCTGAGAAAAGTCGCATTGAAAACGGCGGGCGCCGCGGTTCGTCAACCGCGTCTGGAAGGTGGCCAGACAGCCCGGTAACCGTCGAGGGTGCTGCCGCGGGGAAGCGGCGGGCGCGTGGATGCCTTAGTATTCGGCTTAGCCATCGTCAATCTCACTATTGATTATGGTCAGCGGGGCAGCCGGTGTTGGTAGCACCTCTGCCCCGCGCTCACCGCTTCGAGCGATGGTCGTCTGCGGCACCACGTGACCAGCAGCGCAGACGACGTGGAGACCCTATCAAAACGACATCGTGTTGTCTGTAGGGCATGTCGATGCATGTCGTGTTCGATCGCACAAAGGACATGACGGATGGAACTTCGCAATGTGGCGACACATGCAAGGAGCATCGGTTGAGCGGAAAGAATGACGCACGGCTGCACGACGCAACGCGACGCCACGGCGTGTGGATCGCGCTCGGCATCACCGGCGTGCTCGTCGCGCCCCATCTCGGTGTGCCGACGCTGGTGTATCCGATGTTCGGGTTCGCGCTATGCACCGCCATGCTCGCGATGCAACGACGACGGTGGTCCGACGTGGGCTTCCGCTGGCGCGGATGCCGTCCCGCCCCGCTACTGGTAGGAGGCGCCCTGGGCGTGTTCTATGCCCTCGCCAACGACATCGTCATCGGTCCGCTCCTGTTCCGGCTCATCGGCACGTACCCCGATTTTTCCGATTTCGACTTCGTACGCGCCCACGTCTCCGGATACCTGATCGCGCTCGCCCTCTCATGGATCGTCGGAGGGCTTTACGAAGAACTAGTGTTTCGTGGATTCCTGTACGACGCGCTGCTGCGTTATCTCCCTGTGCGACACGCCCGCACGCCAATCACCGTGGCGGCGACGGCCGTCGCCTTCGCCGCCTACCACTGGCAGCTCGGCGCCTTCGGCATCGCCAACGCTTTCGTCTTCGCGTGCTTCGTGGCGGTGGTGCGTGACCGTTGGCCCGATAACCTCTGGTACGCCATCAGCTTCCATGCATGCGCCGACATGACGGCCTTCACGCTCATGCGACTCGGCTACCTCTGAGGCCGCGACGCCGATGAAGGATCAGTGATCGCGCCGAACGAGCGTTACGGCCTGCAGGATGTTGTCGACGACGAACGAAGGATCCTCGTGCGGAAGCCCATGCCCCGCGGTCGCGGCGATGTTCTGATGACTGTCCGACGACAAGGACAGGAATTGCTTCTGCATTCGCTGCGTGGCGTCTTCGAGCTTGACGGCCAAGGGCTCCGGGAGGCCGGGCACCATGCGAAAGCGCGGGCTGTGCGTCGCCACCACGACGGGCTTGGAACCCAGCGAACGCAAGGCCTTCGCCTGCGTGGCGCTTGCCGCGAAGTCCAGCATTTCCGGATTCTTGGATGGGTCGCTCGCCATCGAGGTGAGGAAATCCCGCGCCTCGGTGATGGACTTGTTCTCGTCGCGTGCCGGCGGAGGAAGCAGCGACAGCCAGGTGCGCGTCTGGTCGGGATGCGTGGACGAGACCAGCACCAAGCCCGCGGTGTCGTTCGGATAGCGACTCGCAAACACTTGCGCGTGCAGGCCGCCGATGGAATGTCCTACCAGGAGGTACGGGCCGCGCACATGGGCGGCGCCCAGCGCCGCATGGAGGTCGTTGGCCGAGTCCATGCTGGTACGCGGCCCGGGCGGCGCCTTCGAACTCGCTCCCTGACCCGCGCGGTCGTAGAGGCAGACCGTCGTGACCGCCGCGACCCGATGGGCGATCCGCTGCCAGCCCTGGTCTTCGACAGGCGCCGTACCCATGCCGGCATCGATCACGGCGACCGGATCCCCCTTGCCTTCGCAGGACAGATGGATGGACCGCCCGCCGACATCGACATCGCCCTCCCACTGGCCCGCGGAAACGGCATCCGTTGCCGATGCGTCGGCAGCGGCCGTGAAGATCGCCAGGAGAATCGCGGTAAGGCGCATGGCACCAGCTCCATGGGAAGGCCTTGCGATGTTTCACGCGATGGCTTCGGCCGGACAGTGCCATTCGGTAGGGAGGCCGCCAGTCATACGCAATACCGGCAGGAATCCGTGAAGCCGGCATCCGTTTTTCCCCGTCCTTCGTACGGTGGGAATGCGCACCCAATACCGCCGCCACTGGAACCTGGCAAGGCTGCTCTCGGGGTTGGAGCTGGCCGGACACCTGACTCCCGATGCCCAGTCCAAGGCACTGGGAGGCATCGTCACCTCCCGACGTCTCCTGCGGATCGTCCTGGGAGGGCGAATCCATACGG
Source organism: Luteibacter aegosomatis (assembly GCF_023078455.1). Taxonomy (GTDB): domain Bacteria; phylum Pseudomonadota; class Gammaproteobacteria; order Xanthomonadales; family Rhodanobacteraceae; genus Luteibacter; species Luteibacter aegosomatis. The sequence continues at coordinate 3,322,877 of NZ_CP095740.1, forward strand.
ACACGGCGAGGGCCATCGAGCACCGCCTGAACCTGCCGAGGCGGTGGATGGATCAGGATCCGGCCGGGCGCACCGCGCAACGCCCGGAGGGAGAGTTACTCGATCGGTCCGCACCCGCCGGGCACACGACCGCACCCTCCTGATACGCCGCTCGGTGCGTGGCCCACGTTCGCGCGATTGACTTATGCTTTACCGCATGTCCGCCGCCTCACGCTTACGATGATTCCGCCCGTCCCGCGCTGGATCTGGCCCTGGGCGGTGCTGCTTCCCGCCGTCGCCGGCAGCGTCAACGCCGCCGCCCTCCTGGCGCTGAATCATGGGGGCGTCACCCACCTCACGGGCATCTCCACCGAGGGCGCCATCGGGCTCGGTTCGGGCAATGTCGCCCTCATCGTCCATGCGGTCGGCGTGATCGCCCTGTTCACCGGGGGCTGCGCCGTGAGCGCGTGGATCGCACGGGGACCGCGATGGATACCATCCGTATCGGCAGCGGTGCTGCTTCTCCTGGTGTCGGCGCTGCTGGTGTCCGCGAGCGCGTTACTCGATACCACCCCCTGGCTCGGCGTCATGGTGTGTGCCGCCGCAATGGGCGTGCAGAACGGCACGACCTCGGTGACCTCCGGGGCGGTCCTGCGAACCTCCCACCTCACGGGCATGTTCACCGACCTGGGCATCGCCCTGGGACAAACAGCGAGGCGCGGGATCGTCGACCGTCGGCGTGTCGCGATCTGCCTGATCGTCACGGCGAGCTTCATCGTCGGCGCGGTACTGGGGACCGTGCTGTTCGATCGATGGCAGGCTCGCGGCCTGCTCGTCAGTGCGTTGCTGGCGACGACGGCCGCTGGCTGTACCTTTCTATCCCACGCAAGACAGGGACCCAAAAGGGCCGATTGATCGAACGACTGTGTCGGGCCACGCGTCCCCGACGGACAATCCAACGCACTCAGCCCACGGGACCAACGAGCCATGCGAGACCCCATAGAGATCGGCGTCCACTGGGCGGTCATCGAGACCGAGGAAGCGCCCGGCCAGCGGGGCGGCTGGGTGGCCCGTTGGGCCGTCTATGCGGATCGTGACAGCGCATGCCATGACCCGGGGCTTCAGGGCGCTTCCCTGGTATCCGGCTCGACCGCCCTCTTCCCGTCGCGCGAAGACGCCTACGCGAGGGCGATGCTGGACGCCAGCCGAACCGGATCGGTCATCAGCGGCACGTACCGGGGCAACGCCGCCCACTGACGATACCGGCGCCATAAAAAAGCCCGCCCCGAAGGGCGGGCCGAGTCGCCGTCAGGCTACGTCACGCTCGATCTGGCGCACAGGCGCGGCACGCTCCGGTGACGTGCTGACCGGGATGGTGCGCGGCTTCTCCGCCTCGGGAATCTCGCGGGCGAGTTCGATGGACAGAAGGCCGTGGGCAAGCGTCGCCCCGGTGACTTCCATGTGCTCGGCGAGCTGGAAGCGGCGGCTGAACACCCGAGCGGGGATGCCGCGATGCAGGTATTCGCCCTGGGACGCATCCTTGCGTTCGCCGCTCACGATGAGCGTGCCCTTGTAAACGGTCACGGCCACCTCGTCTTCGGTGAAGCCGGGTACGGCGATCGACAGGCGGAAGCGGTTGTCGGAAAGGCGGATCGAATCAAAGGGCGGGAAATCGTCCCCCTGCCGCTGCGCGGTGGCCTCCAGGAGGTCGAAGACACGGTCAAAGCCCGTACCGGCACGGGAAAGGGGCGAAATGTCGAGAAGAGTACGCATGGCAAATCCTCCGAAAGTGCAAGGACATGGAATGGGTGCTCGCCTGTCGTCCAGGCTAGGCCGGCGGGTGCCGGCGAATAGGCAGATAGGGCTTGGTCGTTGCAGTTCAAGGGGCACGATTCAGGTTTTGTTTGGCCGCCTAAATCGACCGCGGCCGAGGGCTTCCCATGGCAAATGTTTGCGTCGCCCGGGCGCCCATTCCAAGACGGCGTCGTCGCGCCGCGATTCCGAGGCGCGGCAGTTACTTCCGGCAGAGGCCGTACGCCGGCGCCCGGTGATATTTCCGAATCAGTCGAGGCGCTGTCGGTTTGCAGGCTGGGTTGGCGTCATTGGACCATCGCGGGAAGCGTCTTACGTCCACCCCGAATCAAGGAGCCGTCCGTGCTGGCAAAAACGTGGTGCAAGTGCCTGGCAGCCCTCTGTTCCACGTCCCTGGCAGCCGCTGCCCCACCCACGGCGTGGACATCGGTAAGTTCCGACCTGGCCCATGCACGTTCCGTGGCAGCCCAATCCGGCGAGCGCATCTGGCCGGGATACGGCACCGCCCCCTTCGGCATGCTGCTCATCGCCGACGGCCGCGAAACGCTGCTATGTCAACCCCATCCCCCGGAAAGCTTCAAACTCATAGGGCCCGATCCAGCTACCGGTTGCGAGCGATACGAGCGAGCCAGATCGTCGCTGCCGGATAGACTTCTGGCCGCCATGCCCGTGTTCGGCCTTCCATCGACGATCGTCATGGGCACGCCGGAGGCGACGGGACTCGACCGAACAGCCTGGGTGCGAACGATACTGCACGAGCACTTCCACCAATGGCAGACCTCCCGCCCAGGGTACTTCGCCCGCGTCGACGCTTTGGACCTCAAAGGCAACGACACCTCGGGCATGTGGATGCTTAACTTCGCCTTCCCCTACCAGGATCCCGTCGTCGGCCAGGCTTACCGCAAAGCATCCCTTGCCCTAGCCGATGCGCTCGCAGCGCGCGGACGCCCCGACTTCCTGGGCAAGTTCGATGGCTACCTGGAGGCGAGGCACGCGTTCGCCGCTTCGGCGGGCGAACGAAACTGGCGATACATGGAATTCGAGCTTTGGCAGGAGGGTGGCGCGCGTTGGACGGAGTACGCCATCGCCAAGCGGGATCCCGACCACATCGCTCGCGATGCGGCGCTTGCGGGCGAAACGAAGCTCTTGTCGCGCCTGAGGCAACCAGACCTGACTTCGCAGGGACGCGAACTCGTCTACGTCTATGGGACTGCGGAGCTCATGTTGATCGACAGCTGTGGTCTGGCATGGAGAGACGCTTATCCCACGTCTACCCGATTGGAACCGATTCTCTTGGCCGCTCGAAAGGAATGCGGACTACCGCGTCGTCTTCGCGCCGACTGAAGCCAGGGCGATCAAATTAGATCGACAGGCTCGAACTGCGCGAACATATCCTGGGCTTCAGGAAGATCGCGCAGAGGCACATAATCGCAAACAGCCGCATAGCGCTCCCACATTGCAAGTGCGGCGGGATTGGCATGAGCCGATTCGATAGCGCCTTCCTTCCATTCGAATACCTCGATAACGACGCCTTCCTTCGAGCGCATCGCGAGCGACGGCCTCTTCGTTGTGAGGCCTAACCTTCGCAACTCGGGCACGTGCGAACGCGTGAGAGCCAGTAAATCATCCTCGCGCCCCGGTTTCGGCCGGTATGCCACGATAACCACGTTACCCATAACCGCCCCTGCGTTGTCTGTGGCCGGATTGTGCCTCTCTGACGGAATCGTAAATCACTAGGTGGAAATAGCGCTACGGATTGAGGCATCTCCGGGCCGCCATCGATCCGAACTTGGACATACCGGCTGGCAAAGAAGCTGATCATCCTGAGGCGAAGGAAGAGACGTGTCGTTGCCTGAGTCGTTAGGCGGAGCTCCGAACGTCGAAGTCTCCCGGGTTCAACCATAGGCTTAACGCCATACTGGCACCGGCAAAGCGATCCTCCGGTCCGAGGGCAGCCCTAAAGCTATCTGTCGCCTCAGTAAGGTCGGCCATCCTTATGCTCGAACCGCCACCCCGATGCCGTTCGCACGGCCTGAAGATCGTCCTTTGGATACGACACGCTGTCGCCCGGCCTGCGATCGCCCACTTCCAGATAGGTCGCTTCGGCATCGGACCGATTGACCAGGTGGTGTGCCGTGCCGCCACTCGGAAAGCCAACGCCATATCCCGCCTGGAGCAGGGTTTCCCCCGCGTCGTGCACGAGCGTCAGCTCACCGGTCAACACGAAAACGAACTCATCCTGTACCGAATGACGATGATGCAACGCGGAGATCGCACCCGGCGGTAACGTCACGTGGTTCACACCGAAACCCTTAAGACCGAAAAGATCACCCAGCGGCCGCTTGATCCGCCCTTCCATCATGGATGCGAACGGCTCAGGGTAATTGCTCGGGGTCAACCTGGGTGGCGCTTCGTCGGCGAGCACCGCAACGGGAAGGGACGATGAAGATGGATTCGACATGGAGGACTCCAGGCAAGCATGGGGTACGCACTATATGCCCATGAACCGTCGAGAGAGGCCACGATATACGACGACGTCAGCACTGGCGCTCTTCGCCGTATCAGTACGTACTGTTCGTATGATGTAAAGCGGTAGCGCAAGGATGCGCCACTGCCTCGGCCTTTCCGCGAAGCGCTGAGCCAGGCAAGTGCTTGCCGTTCATAGCGAGCTTCTTCCCACGCGCCTCAAGCGATGGGCGCTACCGAGCTATTCCCCGTCCATGGCCCTCATCGACAAAGATGCCGTCCTCCGCTTCGCCCAGCTCTGCACTGACGCGATAGTGATGAACGATGCCGCCCTGGCCAGTGCCTTCGACGAGGCGCGGTTCAGGGCGCGCATGATCGCGGACTGGGCCCTCGAGCGCGGTCGTTCCACGATCGCGGATACCGCGGCAGATATCGAGCGGATCCTTGGCCCGTCCGGCATGGAACCGGGGCTAGGCTACGGCGACGCCATGATTCGCCTGGCGAAGATCATGACACCGTAACCTTCGGTCGTTATTCGTACACGCGAGCCTGCTGCCTCGCCACATACGCCTTAATGGCCTGAAAATGGGGAAGCATGAGTTCGGAAAATCGCTCCGGCGAGTCAACAGCGCTTTTTGCGACCACAATTGTGGCCAAGTGTGCAAACGACACAGCGTGGTCGATGATCTGAACTAAAGATTTCTTGTCTACGCTGAACCCAATCGGCTGGCCGGGCTCACCGTAAAGAGCAAGGAGATCCCTGCCGCCGTGGACGACGCCGCTAATGAGGCCGTAGTGGGATCTCACCACACGGGTGACCTTTCCGTCTCCCTCCGTATCAAAGAATGGCTCAACGCGCTCCGTGAGCTCTGTGATGCTCAGGCGCCTCTTTCTGCCGTTAGCGGTTAGGACCGTTGGCATCTCGTCGTTGACAACGAAACGCTTCAGTTCCTCCTCCGTCGCTGGACCGCCAAAGAACGCAGAACGAATCACATGCTCCATTTGCATGCGATGCAAGCTGATCAGCGGTGCGCCCAAGTCGTCAGGCGCAGACTCACCCAGCACGCACAGAGCAATACCGTAATCCATCGACGCACGAGCGAGCTTTGTTGAAGCGACGTTGCGAACATTTGGCGCCGGCATGGCGAACTGCGCCATCGAGTGCACGAGAGCAACAATTGCGCCGCGTGCCGCACCGGCTTCGCGGGCAATATCTACACCACCGATGACATTAGCGTTCAATGTTGTGCTCCGTGTGAACACTATGCGGACACGAGCTCGGCATCAAATGGACTTCAGCCGAAGCCAACACCTAAGCGAATGATTTTCCTGGTGCCCGGAGTGGGACTCGAACCCACATACCCTTGCGGATGAGGGATTTTAAGTCCCTTGCGTCTACCGATTTCGCCATCCGGGCTAAAGAAAAAAGGCGCATCGCGTGAGCGGTGCGCCTTGGAATGCGATGGAGGCCGAGGTCGGAATCGAACCGGCGTACGCGGATTTGCAGTCCGCTGCATGACCACTCTGCCACCCGGCCATCGCTGCGCACGCGGAGAGTATCCGATAGCGCTTAAAAAACAAAACCTCGGTCACCCGAGGCTTTGTGAGAATCCTGGAGCGGGAAACGAGACTCGAACTCGCGACCCCGACCTTGGCAAGGTCGTGCTCTACCAACTGAGCTATTCCCGCGTCGTGGTCCAGCTATTCTAGGGGAGAACCGGAATGTGTCAACCACTTTGCACAGGGTTTTTTTCCGTTTTTTTCACTTCGTCCACCCCGCCCTGCAGCGCCGGCCACGCGGCGCGCAGGTAGTCCAGGCCCGACCAGATGGTCAGGACGCCCGCCACCACCAGCAGGGCCTCGCCGATGTGGTAGAAGCGCAGGGTCTCGGCGTCGTGCTGGAGCAGCAGCACCACCAGCGCGATCATCTGCATGGCCGTCTTGAGCTTGCCCAGGAAGGCCACCTTCACCTTCGACCGCGCGCCGATCTCGGCCATCCACTCACGCAGGGCCGAGACGCTGATCTCGCGCCCCACGATCACCGCCGCGGTCACCGCCAGCAAGATGCCGGGCCAGCCGCCCGGGTTGGACTGCACCAGGAGGAACAGCGTGATGGCCACCATGAGCTTGTCGGCCACCGGGTCGAGGAAGGCACCGAAAGCCGAGGTCAGGTTGAGCCGCCGGGCCAGGTAGCCGTCGAGCCAGTCGGTGACGCCGGCCAGCACGAAGACGACGGCGGCGGTCAGGTTGGCCCCCCGGAACGGCAGGTAGTAGACGATCACCATCACCGGGAGCAAGAGCACGCGGAAAAGGGTGAGCCAGGTGGGCAGGTTGATTCGCATGGGTTCAGCCGGTTCCGGGAAGTGCCGCGTGGGCGCGCACCTCCATTCGATCAGGGGTGCAGCATGGCATAGATGCGTTCGGCGAGGCCGCGATCAATACCCTTGACGCTCATCAATTCCTCGACGCCCGCGGCTTCGACCCCCGCCAGGCCACCGAAGGCCTTGAGCAGCGCCGCTCTTCGCCGGGCGCCGACGCCGGCCACGTCTTCGAGGGTACTGCGTTCACGTGCGGCCTCGCGCCGCCTGCGGTGGCCGCTGATGGCGAAACGGTGCGCTTCGTCACGTACCGCGGCCACCAGGTGGAGCGCCGGCGACGACGTGCCGGGATGCAGCGTGCGGCCACTCTCGGCGAGCACGAGGGTTTCCTCGCCCGCCCGTCGACCGGGGCCCTTCGCCACGCCGACCATGCGCACGCCTTCGACGCCGAGTTCGCGCAGCACGTCCATGGCCTGGGCCACCTGGCCGGTACCGCCGTCGATGAGCAGGATGTCGGGCTTGGCCCCGCCTTCCACCACCTTCTTGAACCGGCGCGTGAGCGCCTGGTGCATGGCAGCGTAGTCGTCGCCCGGCGTGATGCCGCTGATGTTGAAACGGCGGTAATGGGACTTCTCGGGGCCTTCCGGGCCGAACACCACGCACGAAGCCACGGTGGCCTCGCCGCGCGTATGGCTGATGTCGAAGCACTCGATGCGGCGTGGCGTGGCGTCCAGTTCGAGCACTTTCTGCAGATCGTCGAAACGCGCCAGCAGCGTGTGGCGGCTGGCGAGCCGCGACGTGAGCGCCGCGCTGGCGTTGCGCTGGGCCATCTCGAGGAAGCGCGCACGCTCGCCACGCACGCTGGTCTTGATCGACACCGCGTAGCCCGCGTGCTCGGACAGCACGCCCGCCAGCACGTCCACATCCTCCACCGGATCGCTCAGCACCAGCTCGCGCGGCACCTGGCGCTCGAGGTAGTACTGCGCGATGAACTGCGAAAGCACGTCGGATACCGACGCATCCGTGGGCAGGCTCGGGAAGAAGTCGCGCGAGCCCAGGCTCACGCCGTTGCGGAAGAACAACACGCTGACGCAGGCCATGCCGCCCTCCAGGCAGCAGGCGATCACGTCCATGTCGGCGCTGGCGCCCTGCACGAAGTGCTGGGCCTGGAGCTTGCGCAGCGCCGCCACCTGATCGCGCAACGTCGCCGCGCGCTCGAAGTTGAGCGCGGCACTGGCCTTCTCCATCGAACCGGCCAGCTCGTCGATCACCGCGCTGCTGCGGCCCTCGAGGAACATCTCGGCATGGCGCACGTCGCTACGGTAGTCGTCCACCTCGATCAGCTTCACGCAGGGCGCGCTGCAACGGCCGATCTGGTGTTGCAGGCACGGGCGCGAGCGGTTGCGGAAGTAGCTGTCCTCGCACTGGCGCACCTTGAACAGCTTCTGCATCAGGCCGAGGCTCTCGCGCACGGCGAAGGTGCTGGGGTACGGGCCGAAGTAACGCCCCGGCCCGCTCTTGGCGCCGCGATGGAAGGCCAGGCGCGGGTAGTCCTCGCCGCCGGAGAGGTAGATGTAGGGGTAGCTCTTGTCGTCGCGAAGCACGATGTTGTATCGCGGCTTCAACGACTTGATGAGCTGGGATTCGAGCAGCAGGGCCTCGCCCGCGGTGCGGGTCAGCGTGACCTCGGCGCGGGCGATCTGCGACACCATCGAGGCGATGCGCGGATCCATCGGCGGCTTGAGGAAGTAGTTGCCGACGCGTTTCTTGAGGTTGGCGGCCTTGCCGACGTACAGCAGCTCGTCTTCCGCGTCGAAGTAGCGGTAGACCCCGGGCGAGGTGGTGAGGTGACGAACGAAGGCCTTGCCGTCGAACGGATGCGACTCGGTGTGCTCCATCGCGCCATTTTAGCGCGCGACGGGTGTCCCAACATGAAAAACGCCGGCATGGGGCAAGCCATGCCGGCGAGGGCCTTCCGTGGGTTGTCGCCGTCCGTGGGGGTCATCCTGGCGACAGAGATAGGTTAAGGGCACGCCCTCGCCGTGACACTCGGGCCGTCCACCAGATTGGTCTCGGCCCTGGCCCGTTTTGCATGTGGGCGAACCCTTACATGCCCGCCAGCCAGTGCTCGGCGCGCTCGAGGTCTTCGGCGGTGTCGATGCCCGGCGGGAACGGCTCGGGCGTATCGCGGACCGATATCGCGTAGCCGTGCTCGAGGGCGCGCAGCTGCTCGAGCGACTCGGCCTGCTCCAGCGGCGTACGAGGTAGGGCCGCCAACCGGCGCAGGAAACCCGCGCGGTAAGCGTAAATACCGATATGCCGCAGGAACGGCACCGCCGGGGGAAGCGTTTCGCGGTCTTTCGCGAAGGCATCGCGGGCCCAGGGCGACGGCGCACGGGTGAAATAGAGCGCCCGGCCGTTGGCGGCGCGCACCACCTTCACGATGTTGGGATCGAACAGCTCGTGCGCCTGGGTGATCGGGGTCGCCAGGGTCGCCATTGGCGCCTCGTCCCCGGCCAGCGTCGCGACCACGGCGCGGATGCCGGCGGCCGGCGCGAAGGGCTCGTCGCCCTGGAGGTTGACCACGATGGTGTCCTCGGGCCAGCCGAACTGGGCGGCGGTTTCCGCGATGCGGTCGGTGCCCGAGGCGTGGTCCTCACGGGTCATGCAGACCAGGATGTCGCCGCAGCCACGTACTTCACCCTTCACCCGCTCGTCGTCGGTGGCGATCACCACCTGGGCCGCGCCGGCCTGCCCCGCCCGCATCGCGACGCGACGGATCATCGATTCGCCGGCGATCTTCAGCAGGGGCTTGCCGGGCAGACGCGTGGAGCCGAAGCGGGCGGGCACCACGACGACGAAGGGAGGGAGCTTGGCGGCCATGGGGGCTTCCGGGAGGGGCGGTAGGCCGGGAAGCGTGTCGCGAAAAAAGCCCCTGTGCAAGCCATGCCGTGCCGCCGCTCGCACATCGCCGATGCGATCGGCTCCCACCCCTTCGGTAGCACGGCCTCCATCAGTTGATGGCACTGTCCTGTCGAAAGGGTGGGAGCCGACCGTGTCGGCGAACCTACGAAGCGTCAGTCGCCGGCGCGAGGTTGAACCCCACTCCGTTCGCCAGTTCCATGAACCCCGGGAACGACGTGGCCACGTTGGCGCAGTCGCCGATGGTGATCGGCGCGGTAGCGACGAGGCCCGCGATGGCGAAGCTCATCGCAATGCGGTGGTCGCCGTGGCTGTCGATGTGGCCGCCGCCGATCGCGCCGCCCTGGATGATCGCGCCATCGGGCAGTTCGTCGATCTTCACGCCGCAGGCCTTCAGGCCGTTCGCCATGCTGGCGATGCGGTCGGATTCCTTCACGCGAAGTTCGGCCGCGCCACGGATCGTGGTCATGCCGTCGGCCGTCGCCGCGGCGACGAACAAGGCGGGAAACTCGTCGATCATGTCGGGCACGATGTCGAGCGGCAGGGCCACGCCATGCAACGGACGATGGCGGACCACGAGGTCGGCGATGTCTTCCCCACCGCTGGTGCGTTCGTTCTCGACCGAGATGTCGGCACCCATGAGTTCCAGCGCGGCAAGCAGGCCCGTGCGTCGCGGATTCAGGCCCACGGCCTTCAGGCGCAACTCGGAGCCCGGCACGATGCAGGCGGCCACGATGAAGAACGCCGCCGACGAGAAATCGGCGGGCACGTCGACATCGACCGCGCGCAGCACATGGCCGCCTTCGAGCTTGGCCCGGCCGGGCGAATACTCGATGGGGTACCCGAACGCCTTGAGCATGCTTTCGGTGTAGTCGCGCGTGGGATGCGGCTCGATCACCTCGGTGATGCCCTCGGCATACAACCCTGCCAGCAGCAACGCCGACTTGATCTGCGCGCTGGCCACCGGCGGCCGGTACGAGATGCCCTTGAGCTGGCGTCCGCCATGGATATGCAACGGCGGCATGCCGTCACGGGTGTCGATGAGCGCGCCCATCTCACCCAGCGGATCGGTCACCCGGCGCATGGGGCGACGCGAAAGCGACTCGTCGCCGACCAGCGTGCTGTCGAACGCCTGGCCCGCGAGCAGGCCCGCCAGCAGGCGCATGCCGGTGCCGGCGTTGCCGCAGTCGAGCGCTTCGTCGCTGCCGCGCAGGCCATGCAGGCCCACGCCGTGCACGATGCGCTCGCCCGGTGCGGGCGTGTCGAACCGCACGCCGAGCTTGCCGAGGATGGCGGCGGTCGCACGCGTATCCTCGCCTTCGAGGAAGCCGCGGATGTGCGAGGTGCCTTCCGCCAGCGCACCGAACATCAGTGCGCGGTGCGACACGGATTTGTCGCCGGGCACCGTGATGTCGCCACGCAGGGGACCACCCGCGCGGCTTGTCCAGTCCAGACGGGTCATGGCAGGCGCTCCAGGAGTCGTTGCAGTTCGGCGCGGCTGCCCACGCTGATGCGGATGGTGGTCAACAGGCCGTACCCGACCATCGGTCGCACGATCACGCCGCTGGCATAGAGGTGCGACTCGAGTTCCGAGGCATCGCGACCCACGTCGACCAGCAGGAAGTTGGTCTGCGACGGGAACACGCGCATGCCGCGCGCGGTGAGCTCCCCCGCCAGCCATTCGCGATCGCGCTTGTTGGTCTCGCGCACGCGGGCACGGTGCTCGTGGTCGCCCAGCGCGGCTTCGGCGGCGGCAAGGGCCACGCCGTTGACGTTGAACGACTCACGCAAACGTTCGCACACCATCGCCACCGACGGATGGCTCAGCATGTAACCCACGCGCAAACCCGCCAGCGCATGCGCCTTGGAGAACGTGCGGGTGACGATCAGGTTGGGATAGCGCCCGAGCAGGTGCATCGCGGTGCTGAGCCCAGGCGCGTCGACGTATTCGTTGTACGCCTCGTCGACCACGACCAGCGTGCTCGACGGTACCTCGGAAAGGAACCGCTCGAGCGCCGCATCGGTGAACCAGGTGCCGGTCGGGTTGTTGGGATTGGCGAGGTAGACCAGCCGCGTCCGCGGCGTGACCGCCTTCGCCATGGCTTCGAGATCGTGGCCGAGCGGTGCCTCGGGATGATCCGACGGCAGCGCCGGGACGGCGATGCCGGGAGCGCCCGCGGCCGCCGCCGCAATGGGATACACCGCGAAGCTGAAACGTGAAAACACCACGGGATGCTCGGCGTCGGCGAAGCACTGCGCCAGCAGCATCAAGAGTTCGTGCGAACCGTTGCCCAGCGTGATGGCGGACGCGGGCACGCCCCACTCGTCGGAAAGCCTGCGCTTGAGCGACGCGCCGAGCGGGTCGGGATAACGGAAGACGTCGTCCAGCACGCGCGTGGCGGCGCGAAGGGCGTGCTTGCTCGGACCGAGCGGATTCTCGTTGGACCCCAGCTCGGAAAGCACGTCGCCGAAGCGCGCGCGCAGCGTGGGGAGGTCGTGACCGGGGTCGTAGGCGCGAAGTGCCGACGTCGCCCGGTTGGCGAGCGCGGCCGCGTCGAACCCGGCGCTCACGGCAAGGCGACCGGGTAGGAGCCGAGCACCCGCACGTCGGCGGCAGCGGGCTTCATCTCGTTCAAGGCGGCCTGCACGGCATCGTCGTCCACGTGGCCGGAGATGTCGATGAAGAACGCATACTGCCACTTGCCCGTATGCGCGGGGCGCGACTCGATGCGGTTCATGCTCACGTTGTGATGCGCAAGCGGGCTGAGCACGTCGTACAACGCACCGGGCTTGTCTTTCACCGTGACCAGCAACGAGGTGCGATCGTTGCCCGAGGCCGGGAAGATCGAGCGGCCGATGACGAGGAAGCGCGTGGTGTTGTCCGAGCGATCTTCGATGGGACCGGCGATGATCTTCAGGCCGTAGACGCGCGCGGCGGTTTCGCCCGCGATGGCGGCCGAGTCGGACGAGAGGCGCGCCATGCGCGCGGCTTCCGCGTTGCTCGACACCGGAACGCGCTCGGCATCGGGCAGGTTCACGCGCAACCACGCCTGGCACTGCTGCAGCGACTGCGGATGCGAATAGATGCGCTTGACGTCCTTGAGCTCGCCGGTGAGCGAGATCAGGTTCTGGTGCACGCGCAATTCCACTTCGCCGCAGATGGTGGCCTTGGACACCAGGAACATGTCCAGCGTCATCTGGATCATGCCCTGCCCCGAGTTCTCCACCGGCACCACGCCGAAATCGGCGTTGCCCGCGGTGACCTCCTGGAACACTTCCTCGATGCTGCCCAGCGGCAAGCCGTAGGCGGCATGCCCGAAGTGCTTGCGCACGGCCTGTTCGCTGAAGGTGCCCTCGGGACCGAGGAAGCCGATCTTCAGCGGCTGCTGCTGCGACAGGCACGACGACATGATCTCGCGGAACAACCGGACCAGTTCCGCGTTGGGCAGCGGACCGTCGTTGCGGTCGATCACGCCGCGCAGCACCTGCGCCTCGCGTTCGGGTCGGTAATACTCCACCGCCGCCTTCAACGGGCCCTTGGCCCGCCCGACCTGTTGCGCCCAACGGGCGCGCTCGCTGATGAGCGATTGCAGTTGCTGGTCGATGCTGTCGATGCGCTGGCGCGCCTCGGTCAGCGTGGCTTGTTTATCGGTGGGAGACTTGCTCATGGGATATGTGGGCGGCGGCTAAATGGTTGCAATTGAAAGGGATATCCTCGCTCGCGATGCTGCATTGCGGCGATCTTTCGACTTTAACCGTGCCGCGCCGCAAAGTCCCGCATAAATTTCACGAGTTCGTTGACCGCATCCAGCGACACCGCGTTGTACAGCGACGCGCGCATGCCGCCGACGGCCTTGTGGCCCTTGAGCGCGAGAAAGCCCGCGGCTTCGGATTCGGCCAGGAAAACCGCATCGAGCGCGGCATCGTGCAGGGTGAAAGGCACGTTCATCCGCGACCGCGCCGACACCTCGACGGGGCTTCGGTAGAAACCGTTGGAGCCATCGATGGTTTCATACAAAACCGTCGCCTTGCGCGCATTGGTTTCGCCCATCGCGACGAGGCCGCCCTGCGCTTCCAGCCATGCGAAGGTGAGCCCGGCGAGATACCAGCCCCACGTGTTGGGCGTGTTGAGCATGGAATCGTTCGCGGCATGCTCGGCGTAGCGGAAGATCTTCGCCATGGGACGGCCGGCCCGCGCGAGCAGGTCGTCGCGAACGATCATCACCACGAGGCCAGAGGGGCCGATGTTCTTCTGCGCGCCGGCGTAGATGAGGCCGAAGCGCGAGACGTCGAGCGGTTCGCTGAGGATGCTCGACGACAGGTCGGCCACCAGGGGCACGTCGCCCACGTCGGGAATGTCGCGGAACTCGACGCCGTGGATGGTTTCGTTCGGCGTGTAATGCACGTAGGCGGCGCCGGGCGAGAGCTTCCACGTGTCTCGCGGCGGCAGTTTGAGGTAATCGTCGGCCACGGAGGTGGCCGCGATCCGCGCATCGATGTACGGCGACGCTTCACGCACGGCCTTCTCGCCCCAGTGGCCGGTGACGATGTAGTCGGCATGGTCGCCGGGCCCGGCCAGGTTCATCGGGATCTGCGCGAAGTGCTGCGTGGCACCGCCCTGCAGGAACAGCACCTTGTATCCCTCGGGCACGCTCAACAGGCGACGCAGGCTGGCCTCGGCTTCGGCGGCCAGCGCCATGAAACGCTTGCCGCGATGGGACAGTTCCATCACCGAGGCACCGGAGCCGTTCCAGTCCAGCATGTCCTGCTGCGCGCGGCGTAGCACCGCTTCCGGCAAGGCGGCCGGTCCTGCGCTGAAGTTCCAGGCTCTCGTCACGCTCGACACCTTCATGGGGAGGAAGCCGCCATTATGCGCGCGGCCTCGGTAGGTGGGAGCGGACCCTGTCCGCGAACCCTCAGGCGTGGCGACGATCGGGGGGAGGCTGTACCGCCTGCTCGGCCGATGCGTGGCTTCATTCGCGATAGCCATCCCGAGGGCTCGCGGACAGGGTCCGCTCCCACCCTTCGGTAGAAAAGTTTGCCGTCGCCGGGCGAGGACGATCCGGTCAAGGACAGCCGTTCTCGGGCGAGGTCCGCGATTGGGGCAACAGCGTGCTAGAGACGCACGAACAGGACGGCGGCGATACCGATGGCGAGCAGGACGGCCGTGACGATCAGCCACCAGACGTCGCCGCGCGCGCCGCCGGACTCGTCGTTGGCGGCTTCGAGCGGCACGTCGGAGGGGGGGAGCGCCAACACGGGCTCGGCCGCCCAACCCGGCGCATCGAGCACGAAACGATGATGGGCGATGCCGATCTGGTCGCCCGGCTGGAGTACGGCACGCACCACGGTGACGCCGTTCACGCGCGCGGCGTGGCGGGCCGGCACCCGGGAGGCGTCGAGAACGAGTTCGTCGTCGTCCCAGGCCAGTCCGAGCAGCGCCGCGTCGTTACCGGGCAGTTCGAGCGGCAGCGCGCCATGGGTGGCACCCAGCTCGAGGCGGTCGCCGATCGGCACGACACGACCCGACAACGGTCCCGCCACAGGGCGCAGGGCGGCCGTGCAGCGAGCCTCGTTCGGGGGGACGGATTCGCGGGCATCGACGTCGGTATCGTCACGGATGAGCATCCGGCACTCGCCCAGGGCGAGGCTGTCGCCGGGACGCAGCAGCGCCCATTCGCGCACCGGACGCGCGTTGACGTAGACCCTCCCGGCGTCGGGCATCACCTCGAGTACCAAGCCACGGCGGTCGTGATGGATACGCACGTGACGCGGCGCGACCTGCCCCTCGGGTACCACGAGGTCGTTTTCGTCGGAACGGCCGATCGTGAGCACGGGGCGTGACCAGTGGAAATCACCTCGAGCCGAGCTGACGAATTCGATACGCATGGGGAAACCGGGACGTTGACGACATGACTTTAGCAGGTTGCAGTATCTGATTGAAACGTAAAGGTGTCGTGATCGTCGCCCAACGTGGCTGCTAAACTGCCCGATTCATTCATTCGCCGGAATACCTCATGGCCAAGATCGACATCCGCCGTCCTCATGGCAAGACCCTCCCCGAGGCCCGTGCGGTGGTCGAGAAGGTGGCCGCCCGCATGGGCGAGAAGTTCGGCACGAAGGGCGGTTGGGAAGGCGATGCCTATGCGTTCTCGGGGTCGGGCGTGAAAGGCGCCATCGCGGTGTCCGACAGCGACGTGCACGTGACCGCCGAACTGGGCATGCTGCTGTCGGCCATGAAGGGCATGATCGAGGGCGAGATCCGGAAGAAGCTGGACGAACACTTCGCCTGAACCCCTTTCGCCCCGGACGGGTGGCCCCGGGTAGCCGGGATATGCCATAATACGGGACTTATGCGGCCACGCCGGCCACCCATCCGACCCGGAACACATGGCAAAAGACGACGTCATCGAAATGGAAGGCACGGTTCAGGAAACCCTGCCCAATACCATGTTCCGCGTGCAGCTCGAGAACGGGCACGTCATTACCGCCCATATCTCCGGTCGCATGCGCAAGCATTACATCCGCATCCTCACAGGCGACAAGGTGAAGGTCGAAATGACCCCCTACGACCTGACCAAGGGCCGGATCACCTACCGTATGAAGTAAGCGCGCTTCGGCGCCGCTTCATGAAAAAAGAAAGCCGCGGCATGCCGCGGCTTTTTTGTTGCCGTCTTTCCCGCGATCGGAGCCGGCACGCCGGCCCCGATCGTTCCCGGTTTACGCCGTGGCCGTGGCCGGCTCCGCCGACTCGGTCTCCACGTGCAGATCGTCGCCTTCCACCGACAAGGTGACCTTGCCGCCTTCGGCCAGCTTGCCGAAGAGCAGCTCGTCGGCGAGCGCCCGCTTGACCTTGTCCTGGATCACGCGGGCCATCGGACGGGCACCCATCTGCGGATCGAAGCCGTGCTCGGCCAGCCAGCGGCGGGCCTCCGGGCTCACGTCCACGCTGACCTTCTTCTCGGCCAGCTGGCTTTCCAGCTCGATGAGGAACTTGTCCACCACGCGCAGGATGTGGTCGAAGTCCAGCGAGTTGAACTGGATGATGGCGTCCAGGCGGTTGCGGAACTCCGGCGTGAACAGGCGGCGGATGGTTTCCATGGCGTCCGGGGCGTGGTTCTGCTTCACGAAGCCGATGCCGCGGCGCGAAGCCAGCTGGGCGCCGGCGTTCGTCGTCATCACGATGATGACGTTCTTGAAGTTCGCCTCACGACCGTTGGTGTCCGTGAGCACGCCGCGGTCCATCACCTGCAGCAGGATGTTGTAGACGTCCGGATGGGCCTTCTCGATCTCGTCGAGCAGCAGCACGCAGTGCGGATGCTTGGTGATCTGCTCGGTGAGCAGGCCACCCTGGTCGAAACCGACGTAGCCCGGAGGGGCGCCGACCAGGCGCGAGACGGAGTGGGCTTCCATGTACTCGGACATGTCGAAGCGCACCATCTCGATGCCCAGCTGCATCGCGAGCTGACGGGTGACCTCCGTCTTGCCGACGCCCGTGGGGCCGGCGAGCAGGAAGCTGCCGATCGGCTTGGACGGATCGCCCAGGCCCGAACGCGCCATCTTGATCGACGAAGCCAGTGCCTCGATCGCACCGTCCTGGCCGAACACCACCATCTTCAGGTTGCGCTCGAGATTGCGAAGCACGTCACGATCCGAGGCCGATACCTGCTTGGGCGGAATGCGCGCCATCTTCGCCACGATGAACTCGATCTCGGCGACGTCGACCTTGCCCGTGCGCTCGTCTTCCGGCAGCAGGCGCTGGCGGGCACCGGCCTCGTCGATGACGTCGATGGCCTTGTCCGGCAACAGGCGGTCGGGGATGTGCTTGACCGAGAGGTCCACCGCCGCGCGCAGGGCTTCGCCGGTGTATTCCACCGAGTGATGCTCCTCGAAACGGGTTTTCAGGCCACGCAGGATCTCGATGGAGTCGGCCACGGTGGGCTCGACCACGTCGATCTTCTGGAAACGGCGGGCCAGGGCGCGATCTTTCTCGAATACGCCGCGGAACTCCTGGAACGTGGTCGAACCGATGCAGCGCAGCTCGCCGGAGGCCAGCATGGGCTTGATCAGGTTCGAGGCGTCCATGGTGCCGCCCGAGGCCGAGCCCGCACCGATGATGGTGTGGATCTCGTCGATGAACAGGATGGCGTTCGGCTGCTTCTTGAGCTGGCCGATGACCGCCTTCAGGCGCTTCTCGAAGTCGCCGCGGTACTTGGTGCCCGCCACGAGCGCGCCGAGGTCAAGCGACCAGATGGTGCAGTCTTCGAGCACCTCGGGCACCTGCCCTTCGACGATGCGCTTGGCCAGGCCTTCGGCCAGGGCCGTCTTGCCCACGCCGGCCTCGCCCACGTAGAGCGGGTTGTTCTTGCGGCGGCGGCAGAGCACCTGGATGGTGCGCTCCACCTCGTCGTGACGGCCGATCAGGGGGTCGATCTTGCCCTGGATGGCCAGCTCGTTGAGGTTGGAGGCATATTCGCTGAGCGGATTGCCCTTGCCCTCGCCACCTTCCTCGCCGTCGCGGTCGTTGCTCGGCGCGGCCGAGGACGACTCGTCGCTGATCTTGGCGATGCCGTGCGAGATGTAGTTGACCACGTCCAGGCGGGTGATTTCCTGCTGGTGCAGGAAGTACACGGCGTGGGAGTCCTTCTCGCCGAAAATGGCCACCAGCACGTTGGCGCCGGTGACTTCCTTACGGCCCGACGACTGCACGTGGTAGACCGCGCGCTGGAGCACGCGCTGGAAACCCAGCGTGGGCTGCGTGTCGCGTTCGTCACCGGCGGGAAGGACGGGGACGGTCTCGGCGATGATCCGTTGCAGGTCCGCGGCCAGGCGCGGAAGGTCGACGCCGCAGGCACGCAGGGCGGCCAGGGCGGAGGTGTTTTCGGTAAGCGCGAGCAGAAGGTGCTCCACGGTCATGAATTCGTGGCGCTGCTCGCGGGCCTGCTTATAGCAGTGCCCGATGGTGACTTCGAGATCCTTGCTGAACATACGGACCGTCTCCGATAGCTGTGGGCGGCGGGGTCAAGCCCTTGTGAGTGCCGCATGTATCCCAGATGGGGGACTGGTTACATCTTTTCCATAGTGCACAACAGCGGGTGTTGATGAGAGCGTGAGTACTCGTTGACCTGTGTCACCTTGGTTTCTGCCACCTCCCGGGTGAACACGCCGCACACGCCTTTTCCGCGGGTGTGGACGTGGAGCATCACCTGGACCGCCTTCTCCTGGTCCATGCCGAAGAAGCTGCGCAACACCTCGATCACGAAATCCATGGGGGTGAAGTCGTCGTTCAGCAAAACGACCTGGAAGAGCGGAGGCTTCGCCGTCTCCGGGCGGGTGGTCTCCAGCGCGAGCCCATGCCCGCGGTCGCTTTCCCGATCGTGTTCGTGTTCCTGGGACATTTAAGAAGAACCTTAGGTACGCGATTCGATTATATACACCCGCCACCGGACCGGTTTCGGGGTTGATACCCACAGGTAATGGCACAATAGGCCGTTTTCCAGAGCTCATCCCCCCATTCGACCGATGCCCTCCCCAGCCCCCCAGGCCGAAAACGTTTGGTGCCCCCGCGTGACGGTGGCCTGCGTCGTCGCGCGCGGCGACCGCTTCCTCATGGTGGAGGAAGAGGTCTTCGGCGAGCTTGCCTATAACCAGCCCGCCGGACACCTCGATCCCGGCGAGACGCTGCAGGCGGCGGCCGTGCGCGAAGCGCTGGAGGAGACCGGCCATACCATCGCGCTGGATGCCTTCCTCGGCACCTGGCAATGGATGAGCCCCGAGCACGGGGAGCAGGTGCTGCGCTTCGCCTTCAGCGGACGCGCCATCTCCCACGATCCGGCGCGTGCGCTCGATACCGGCATCCGCCGGGCCCTCTGGTTGCGCCGCGACGAGATCCGGTCCCTCGGGCCCCGCCTGCGCAGCCCGCTGATCCTCGACACCATCGATGCCTGGCTCGACGGCCGTCGCCTGCCGCTGGATACGGTCGCCAGCCTGTTGCCGGGAGCGCGCCCGTGAAGGTGATCCTCGGCGTCTCCGGCGGCGTGGACTCCTCCGTGGCGGCCTTGCTGCTCCAGCAGGCCGGCCACGAGGTGGAAGGCATGTTCATGCAGAACTGGGAAGAAGACGACCGCTCCGGCCCGTGCACCACCGACGACGACAGGAAAGACGCCGTGGCCGTCTGCGGCCGCCTTGGCATCCCCTTCCATGCGCGCAACTTCGCGGGCGAGTACTGGGACGGCGTGTTCGCGTACTTCCTGGCCGAATACGCGGCCGGCCGCACGCCGAACCCCGACGTGCTCTGCAATCGCGAAATCAAGTTCAAGACCTTCCTCGAGCACGCCCAGGCCCTGGGCGCGGAGAAGATCGCCACGGGCCATTACGCAAGGGTGGACCTGCGCGACGGGCGGTATCGCCTGCTCCGCGCCGTGGACGCGAGCAAGGACCAGAGCTATTTCCTCCACGCCCTGGGCCAGCACCAGCTCGCCGCCACCCTGTTTCCCGTCGGCGAGATCCAGAAATCGCAAGTACGTGCGATGGCCCGCGAGGCGAACCTCGCCACGCACGCCAAGAAGGACTCCACCGGCATCTGCTTCATCGGCGAACGCGACTTCCGGGCGTTCCTGTCGCAATACCTGCCGGCGAAACCCGGCGCGATGGTCGATCCGGAGGGCCGGGTCATCGGCGAACACCAGGGCGTCATGTATTACACGCTGGGCCAGCGCAACGGCCTGGGCATCGGCGGTCGCGCGGGAGCGTCGAACGACCCCTGGTACGTGGTGGGCAAGGACGTCGCCGCCAACACGCTGATCGTCGCCCAGGGCGGCGAAAACGCATGGCTGCAGTCGCATCGCCTGGAAGCCACCGACGCGACCTGGGTGTCGGGTGAGCCACCCGCCCTGTCGTTCCGCTGCACGGCGAAGACGCGTTACCGGCAGGAAGACCAGGCCTGCACGGTGGAAGTGCGCGAAAACGCCTTGCGCGTGGTCTTCGATGAGCCGCAGCGCGCCGTCACCCCGGGTCAGTCGGTGGTGCTCTACGACGGCGAGGCGTGCCTCGGGGGTGCCGTGATTGCCGCCACGGATGCGCCGTATGGCGGCCTGTGACCGTTCCGGGACCTCGCGTGGGAGCCGACGTCGCCGGCGATGCAAGGTCACCGCGGCCCTTACCGCCGGCCTGGCCGGCTCCCACGATCTGCCTTTATCCCGACGTATTCCCGAGCCTGACGAATGAACGAAGAACGCGTGCTCGCCCTTGCCGGCGTCTTCCAGGGCGCAGCCCTGGCCCAGCAACTGGCCACCGAAGGCCGTTGCGACGACGTGGCCTACGAGGCCAGCCTCGCCAGCGTGTTTCGCATCGACGCCGACTCGGTGGCCGCGGTGTATGGCGGCGTGAGCGGCGTGCGCCGTGGCCTGCGCACGCTCGTGGCGCAGTTCGAGGACAGCACCCGCGACATCGCGGTGATGCGCATGGCCGTGACGGTGCTGCGCCTGGAGCGTTCGCTGTCGCGCAACCGTGCGCTGCTCGACCGCCTTCAGGAAGGCATCGTCTCGGCGCAGCGGCAGGTGGAACATTTCGGGCTCGACCATCCCAACGTCTCCGCCCGCCTTGCCGAGCTGTATGCCGGCACGTTGTCCACGCTCAAGCCGCGCGTGATGGTCACCGGCAATCCGACCCATCTCCAGCAGAAGGCCAACGTCGACCGCGTGCGCGCCGCGTTGCTGGCCGCGGTGCGCTCGGCGGTGCTATGGCGCCAGGTCGGCGGGCGGCAGTGGCAGATTCTTTTCTATCGCAAGCAGTGTGCGATGTTGGCCCGGGGGTTGCTGACCGGGTCGACGCTCGATAACGGGCTCTGAGGCGAGATTGATTCGCCGATACGATCGGCTCCCACCCCGTTGGTAGGAAGTTCTCTACCGAAGGGGTGGGAGCCGATCGTATCGGCGAATCAGGTCGCCGCGGCGTCCAGTCCGGGAATCGTCCCCGCCAGCGTCCGCAACAGATCGGCAAATCCCAGCAGATCCTCCCGCCACGGGGTGGCACTACGCCAGTACAAGGCGATATGTCGCCCCGGCCGCGCGCCTTCCACCGCCGCCAGCACCACGTTGGGAATCGACCCCAATCGCTCATGGGCGAGGATCGGCACGAGCGAATAGCCGCCGCGCAGGGCCACCAGGGTGGCGAGGCTCTCGATGCTCAGGTCCTGGATGCGCTCGGGCCGCGCCATGCCCGTCATGCCCAGGTCGGACACTCCGCTGCCATGGCTCTCCGCCATCAGCGTGGCATCGGCGGCATCCAGTTCGGCAAGGGCGATCGACGGCCGTGCCGCGAGCGGATGGCCCTTCTGCAACAGGAGCTCATAGGGCTCGAAGAACAGGGCGACCGAGTCCAGTCCCGTCGAGGCGGCGCTCGGCGGTGCCAGCACGGCGTCGAGTTCGCCCTCTCCCAGGCGCCGCAGCAGGCCGCGCGGCTTGCCCTCGGAAATCGTCAGGCGCGTGCCGGGGAAACGCTGGGGAAACGGCTCGATCACGTGCGGCAGCAGGTAGGGCCCCAGCGTGGAGGGCACCCCAAGGCGCAACTCGCCGCCGAAGGCGACGTCGCCCACCCGTGCCGCCTGCTCCAGGTGTTCGGCGGCGGCGAGCACGGCATCGATATATCCGAGCAGGCGCTGGCCGCTGGCCGTGGCCACCACGCGACGGCCGCCGCGCTCGAACAGCGGGACGCCCAGCGCCTGCTCCACTTTCTGCACCTGGTGGGAGAGGCCGGAGGGGCTGATGTACATGGCCCGGGCGGCGCTATTGAAGCTGCCCTCGCGGGCGACGGCCTGGACCAGGGCGAGGTCGCGCAGCGACACCGAGGACAGGGCCATCGAAATCATCGAACGCTGCATGCCATCAAATGCGTTTGCGCCCATTCGCCGCCGCCCTCATCCTCTTGCCGCCGATTTTCGCGCGGCGTGCGCCCTGGAACGGGCATTGTAGCCGTCCTCCGGTCTCATGGCGGTCGCATACCGGTCGCAGACTGCGCGATAATCCCCGCTTTGACGGTCCTCCCGGGCCCGTCAGGCCTCCCCAGCTAAAGAACGCCACGCCAGGAGTACAGCATGAAAGACTCGTTCTCGGTCCGAGACAGTATCGACGTCAACGGCAAGCGCCACACCATCGCCAGCCTGGCCAAGTTCGGCGACAAGTTCGACATCAAGCGCCTGCCCTACTCCATGAAGATCCTGCTGGAGAACCTCCTCCGCCAGGAAGACGGCGTGAACGTCACCGCGAAGGAAATCGAGGCCGTGGCCAAGTGGGACGCCAAGGCCGAGCCGGATACCGAAATCTCCTTCATGCCCGCCCGCGTGGTCCTCCAGGACTTCACCGGCGTACCCTGCGTGGTCGACCTGGCCGCCATGCGCGATGCCGTGGTGAAGCTCGGCGGCGACGCCAAGCGCATCAACCCGCTGGTTCCCGCCGAGCTGGTCATCGACCACTCCGTGCAGGTCGACGCCTTCGGTGCCGAGTCGGCCCTGGAGAAGAACGTCGAGATCGAGTTCGAGCGTAACCAAGAGCGCTACTCCTTCCTGCGCTGGGGCCAGAAGGCCTTCAACAACTTCGCCGTGGTGCCGCCGCGCACGGGCATCGTCCACCAGGTCAACCTGGAAAACCTCGCCCGCGTCGTGTTCACCAGCGACGTGAACGGCGAATCGTTCGCCTACCCCGACAGCGTGTTCGGCACCGATTCGCACACCACGATGATCAACGGCATCGGCGTGCTGGGCTGGGGCGTGGGCGGCATCGAAGCCGAAGCCGCCATGCTCGGCCAGCCGTCGTCGATGCTGATCCCGCAGGTCGTCGGCTTCCGCCTCACCGGCAAGCTGTCCGAAGGCGTCACCGCCACCGACCTCGTGCTCACCGTCACCCAGATGCTGCGCAAGCTCGGCGTCGTGGGCAAGTTCGTCGAATTCTTCGGCAACGGCCTGCAGAACCTGCCGCTGGCCGATCGCGCCACCATCGCCAACATGGCCCCGGAATACGGCGCCACCTGCGGCATCTTCCCGATCGACCAGGAAGCCCTGAACTACCTGCACCTGTCCGGCCGCGACGACGCCCAGATCAAGCTGGTGGAAACCTACGCCAAGGCCCAGGGCCTGTGGCACGACGCGAACTCGCCGGAGCCGGAATTCACCACCGTGCTCGAACTCGACATGGGCGACGTCAAGCCCTCGCTCGCCGGTCCGAAGCGTCCGCAGGACCGCGTGCTGCTCGAAGGCGTGCAGCAGAGCTTCCTCGACGCCGTCGGCCCGCTCACCGCCAATCGCAAGCCGCGTAACGGCGACATCGCCCGCCTCGAGAACGAAGGCGGCGGTACCGCCAACGGCAACGAAGCCAACCGCATCAACGACGACGGCGTGCTGGTGGAGAAGGACGGCGCGTCGTTCCGCATCAACGACGGCTCGGTCGTGATCGCCGCGATCACCTCCTGCACCAACACCTCGAACCCGGCCGTGATGCTCGCCGCCGGCCTGGTGGCGAAGAAGGCCGCCGCTCGCGGCCTCACCTCCAAGCCGTGGGTGAAGCCCTCGCTCGGCCCGGGTTCGCTCGTGGTCACCGAGTACCTGAAGAAGACCGGCCTGCTCGCCGAACTGGAGAAAGTGAACTTCTTCGTGGTCGGCTACGGCTGCACCACCTGCATCGGCAACTCGGGTCCCCTGCCGGCCGAGATCAGCAAGGGCATCGCCGAGGGCGACCTCGCCGTGGCTTCGGTGCTTTCGGGCAACCGCAACTTCGAAGGCCGCGTGCATCCCGAAGTGAAGATGAACTACCTGGCCTCGCCGCCGCTGGTGGTCGCGTACGCCCTCGCCGGCACGCTGAACATCGACCTCACGAAGGACGCCATCGGCACGGGTAGCGACGGCCAGCCGGTGTACCTGAAGGACATCTGGCCGAGCAACCAGGAAATCTCCGACCTCATCGCCGGCGCCATCAGCCCGCAGATGTTCAAGGACAGCTACGCCGACGTCTTCAAGGGCGACAGCCGCTGGAACCAGATCGCCTCGCCGGACGGCCAGACCTACGCCTGGGACGATTCCACCTACATCAAGAACCCGCCCTACTTCGACGGCATGGCCGCCGAAGCCGGCACCATCGAAGACATCCACGGCGCGCGCGCCATGGGCATCTTCGGCGACTCGATCACCACCGACCACATCTCGCCGGCCGGTTCGATCAAGAAGGACAGCCCGGCGGGCCGCTTCCTGATCTCCAAGGGCGTGGAACCGAAGGACTTCAACTCCTACGGCTCGCGTCGCGGCAACGACGACGTGATGGTGCGCGGCACCTTCGCCAACATCCGCATCAAGAACCTGATGCTCGACGGCGTCGAAGGCGGCTACACCAAGTACATCCCCACCGGCGAGCAGATGGCCATCTACGACGCGGCCATGAAGTACAAGGCCGACGGCACGCCGCTGGTCGTCCTCGCCGGCAAGGAATACGGCACGGGCTCGTCGCGTGACTGGGCCGCCAAGGGCACCCTGCTGCTCGGCGTGAAGGCCGTGATCGCGGAGAGCTTCGAGCGCATCCACCGTTCGAACCTGGTCGGCATGGGCGTGCTGCCCTGCCAGTTCCAGGACGGCGAAAACGCGCAGACGCTCGGCCTGAAGGGCGACGAGACCTTCGACGTCACCGGCCTCCACGGCGGCGAGTCGAAGACGGCCACGGTCAAGGCCACGCGTCCGGACGGTTCGGTCAAGGAGTTCACCGTGAAGGTGCTGCTGCTGACGCCGAAGGAGCGCGAGTTCTTCCGCCACGGCGGTATCCTGCAATACGTGCTTCGCTCGCTGGCGAAGGCGGCGTAAGACGAAAAAAGCCCCGGGATTCCGGGGCTTTTTTCATGCGTTGACGAAACCCGACACCTCGCCGTGGCGAAAGACTCACAACGCCCGGCTCCACGTCGCCGTAAAGCACCGCCACTCCCCATCCTCTCTTCGCCACCCGCTCTCCACCCGATACGCGCCGGCATCGTCTGGCAGCAGCCCCGAGCCCGCCGCCAAGGTCACCGTGAACGTGGCGACCATGCGCTCCCCGCGCCGCTCGACCGACACCGGCCCCGTCAGCGCGTGGATCTTCCGCCCGCGAAACGCCGATACCCGCACGAGGTTCCCGAGCCCACGCTTGTCGAGCTGCCCCGCGTTGCCGTCGAAACCGTCGCTGAGCGCATTCACCGCGTCACCGGCATGACCGGCTTCGGCGGCCGACAGGGCGGCGGCGATCGCTTCGCGCACCTGCGCCTCGTCGGCCGTGCGATGGCATCCGGCAAGCCCGGCCGCGATCATGATCACCAAGAAAATTCGCAAGACGAAACGCATGGTTTTCCCCTAAAACGACGTTGCAATGCGGCTTGCCGCTATACGCGCGCGTATGCTCCAATGCCGCGAGCTTACGACGGCAGGCCGTGTGACCGTCACCACTGGAGTCCATCCCATCCATGAGCACCGAGCGTCCGTGGCTTGATCATTACCCCGACGGCGTACCGGCGGAAGTCGACATCGACACCTTCCGATCCGTCGCCGCGCTTTGCGAAGATTCCTTCACGAAATTCGCCGACCGCCCCGCGTTCCGGAATTTCGGCCACACGCTCACCTACCGCCAGATCGACGAGCTGTCGAAGGCCTTCGCCGGATATCTCTCGGGCGAACTGGGTCTGAAGAAAGGCGATCGCATCGCGATCATGCTGCCGAATCTGCTGCAGTATCCCATCGCGCTGTTCGGCGCCCTTCGCCTCGGCCTCACGGTGGTCAACACCAATCCGCTCTATACGCCACGCGAGTTGAATCACCAGTTGGAAGACTCCGGCGCCAAGGCGCTCGTCGTACTCGACAACTTCGCCTCCACCGCGCAGAAGGCGCTCGACGGCACGAAGGTGCAGCACATCGTCACCACCGCCGTGGGCGACCTGATCGGCTTCCCCAAGGGAACCCTCATCAACTTCGTGGTGAAGTCGATCCGCAAGGAGGTCCCCGCCTACGACCTGCCCAAGGCGGTTCGCTTCAAGGATGCCCTCGCACGCGGCCGCCACCACGCGATGCCCAAGGTCGACGTCGCCCCCGAAGACCTCGCCTTCCTGCAATACACCGGCGGCACCACGGGCGTGGCCAAGGGCGCCATGCTCACCCATCGCAACATGGTCGCCAACATGCTGCAGACGCGCCCGTGGGTGGCGAACCACGCCACGCCGGGCGAGGAAGTCATCATCACGGCGCTGCCGCTGTACCACATCTTCTCGCTCACGGTGAATTGCCTCATCTTCACCAGCCTGGGCGGCCTCAACGTGCTCATCACCAATCCGCGCGACATGCCCGGTTTCGTGAAGGAGCTGAAGAAAACCTCGTTCACCGCCATCACGGGCGTGAGCACCCTGTTCAACGGCCTGCTCAACACGCCGGGTTTCGAGCAGGTCGATTTCTCCCGCCTGCATTTGGCGATGGCCGGCGGCATGGCGCTGCAACGCGCGGTGGCCGAGCGCTGGAAGAAGGTCACCGGCCGTCCGATCATCGAGGGTTACGGCCTCACCGAAACCTCCCCGGTGGCTTTCGCCAATCGCGTGGACATCACCGATTACACCGGCTCCATCGGCTACCCCATTCCCAACACCGATGCGCAGATCCGCGACGACCAGGGCCATGCCCTGCCGATCGGCGAAGAGGGTGAGCTCTGCATCCGCGGCCCGCAGGTGATGAAGGGCTATTGGGCGCAGCCGGAGGAAACCGCCAAGGTGCTTTCCGAAGACGGATGGCTGCGCACGGGCGACATCGCGAAGATGGATGCCACGGGCCAGGCGTTCATCGTCGACCGTAAGAAAGACATGATCCTCGTGTCGGGCTTCAACGTGTATCCGAACGAGATCGAGGCCACCGTGATGCACCATCCCGGCGTGGCCGAAGTGGCCGCCGTGGGCGTCGACGACGAGCATTCGGGTGAAGTGGTGAAACTCTTCGTGGTGCGCAAGGATCCCTCCCTCACCGAAGAGGCCCTGCGCGAGTACTGCCGGGAAAACCTCACCGGCTACAAGCGGCCCAAGCACATCGAGTTCCGCGATGCGCTGCCCAAGAGCAACGTGGGCAAGATCCTCCGTCGCGAGCTACGCGACGAGGAAAGGAAGAAGAAGGCCGCCAAGGCCTGAGACGGTCGCTTCGCCTCGAATCGCGGACAGGGTCCGCTCCCACCCTTCGGTAGGAAGGCTGCTACCGGAGGGTGGGAGCGGACCCTGTCAGCGATTCCGACGGAGCGATCGACACATCACTCCTCGTGCCACGCCTCGAGCGTATCGGCGTAGCCCCCCAGCAGCTCCCACAGCGGAGCCTGCTTTTCCTCGGGAATGAGCGAATACTTCAGCCCGATCTGACGGGCCGAGGCGCGGGCCACCTCGGCCTCCATGTTGATGTGCAGGTCGTGGGCGAACACGACGTCGAGTATCCATACCTGGCCCACGGCACCGCTCCAGCGCTGGGGGCGCTTCAGCAGCACGCCCGTGGCCGAGATGTCGATCAGGTCGGTCGAGAAGGCCTCGTGCCCCCGGCTCATGAGCACGGCGGCAGGCACCTTCATGCGTGCATGGCGCTCGTGCGCCTGTTGCGCGGTGGCCTTGTCAGGAAACATCAGCTCTTCCACCCATCCCGGTGCCTTGTCCTCGTTAGCGATCGACATGACCGCACCTCGCAAAACTTACGTTCCGTGTCACTTAGCGACACATTAGCGCAGTACGAGGCGGCTGACACCGTCTGCCGGGTCACTCCTTACCACGCGTTTTCAGCACCCCCGCCCTGACCAGCGCACCGGCGCCGAAGCGCTGGTTGATGCTGTCCTGGACGCCGTCGGGGCGCTTTTCCGACGTCGGCGCGGCGAACATGTCCTGCTGCTCGTCGCCGTACCGGGCATCGAACCCCGACAAGGACACGCCGAGCAGGCGCAACCTCGGCCGGGGATGTTGATTCCACCACAGCTCAAGCAAGCGACGTGCCACGGCATAGATCGCCGGCGTGGCGTTGCCCGGCACGGGCAGCCGGGCCTGGCGGCTGTGGGTGACGAAAGGCGGCTCCCGAAGCTTCACCGACACCGTGCGCCCCTCCAGGCCCCGTGCCCTCGCCCGGGCCCCTACCCGCTCGCACTGGCGAAGCAGCCAGGCCTCGGCGATCGGCAGGGTGTCCAGGTCGGTTTCGAACGTCCATTCCGCGCTGATGGAGACCTCCGCCGCCTCGGCCACCACCGGCCGGGCGTCTTCACCCCGGCAAAGCGCCCGCAGTTGGGCCCCGTGGCGGGCACCCACCGCCTTGTGCAGTCGCCAGTCGTCGGCGCGCAGGAGGTCGCCGATGGTACGGATGCCCATCTTCTGCAGGGCTTCCTCGGCTACCTTGCCGACCGTCCACATCCGCCCGATCGGCAGCGGCTCGAGATAGCCGCGTACTTCGTCGGGCCGGATGACCAGAAAACCGTCCGGCTTGGACAGCTCGCTGGCCAGCTTGGCCAGCAGCTTGTTGTGGGACATGCCCACCGATGCGTTCAGGCCCGTTCTCGCACGGATGTCGTCCTTGATCCGGCGCCCGATGGCTTCGATGGATGAGAAAAGCCTTAAGCTCGCCGAGACGTCGAGAAAGGCCTCGTCCAGCGACAGCCCCTCGATGGTGGGCGTGAACTGCGCGAACACCTCGAAGACGACGTCGGATATCGCCTTGTACCGGTCGTGACGGGGAAAGATGTACACCCCGCCCGGACAGCGCCGCCGCGCCTCGGCCGTGGGCATGGCCGAGCGCACGCCGTACTTGCGCGCCTCGTAATTGGCCGTGGACACCACGCCGCGGCGCCCCAAGCCGGCCACGATGACCGGCTTTCCGACCAGCGAGGGATCGTCCAGCTCCTCCACCGACGCGTAGAAGGCGTCCATGTCGACATGAATGATGGCTCGCTGGGCCGGCTGCATGGGGCCTATTGTGCCGGATCGGCCCCCGGGCGCGCTGGACTTGGGCGGGCCCAGGCGATACCCTGTATGTCATCGGGTGAACTTATTCGGGCGTCACGCCCTGTCGGTCCGTGGATGTGGACCGGACGTGGCGGTCTCGTCGTTCCTTCACGGGTATTGACCCTTCCGGGGTGTCCAGCGGGTGCCTTTCGCTCGTCGGCGACGATGCGTGGCATGCCGGACCCAGGCGGTGCAGCCGCCGGACGGCATCGATGGTTGCTTGCGTTCCCGGCCGCTTTCGCGGCCCTTCTGACGTGTGCCGATGACTAACGAGACAACCGAAGTTCAGGTCCTCGAAACACCACGCGACGCTTTCGCTGGCGTCCCGCAACAACAGGAAATGCCCCTGGCGCTCGTGCGCGGGCAGCCTGTGCTGCAGATGCCGCAAGACCTGTACATCCCGCCGGATGCGCTCGAAGTCATCCTCGAGTCGTTCGAAGGGCCGCTCGACCTGCTGCTCTACCTGATCCGCCGGCAGAACCTCGACATCCTCGACATTCCCGTCGCCGAGATCACCCGGCAGTACATGGACTACATCGGGATGATGCGCGAGGTGATGCGCCTGGAACTGGCGGCGGAATACCTGCTGATGGCCGCGATCCTCGCGGAAATCAAATCCAGGTTGCTGCTGCCCCGCCCCCCGGCGGAGGAAGGCCTCGAGGACGATCCGCGCGCCGAGCTGGTGCGCCGGTTGCAGGAGTACGAACGCTTCAAGAAGGCCGCGCAGGACATCGACGAACTGCCGCGCCTGGAACGCGATACCACCGTGGTGCACGCCTTCGTCGGCGAACACAACGTGGTGCGCGTGCCGCCGCCGCTCGACCTGAAGGAACTGCTGCTCGCGCTCAAGGACGTGCTCAACCGCGCCGAGTTGTTCACGCACCATGCCATCCAGCGCGAACCGCTCAGCGTACGCCAACGCATGGGCGAGGTGCTCGGGGCGCTCGGCGGCAATACGTTCCACCGGTTCGAAACGCTGTTCGACATCAGCGAAGGCCGGCTCGGCGTCGTGGTCACCTTCCTGGCCATGCTGGAGCTCGCCAAGGAAATGCTCATCGAGATCGTGCAGGAGGAAGCCCTCGGCCCGATCTACCTGCGTACGAAGGTGCGCACGGAGGGCGAGCAGGACGAACTGCTCGCCTGAAGGCCCGTCGAGGGCCTGCAAGCAACCCGCCGCCCGATGCGGCGCTTTCGTGAAACCCATCCGCGCCATGGCGCGGCACATCGAAAGGCCTATGCAACCCGAACAACTCAAACCCATCGTGGAAGCGGCGCTGCTGGCGTCGACCCAGCCGATGACGGTCCTGCAGCTGAAGGGGCTCTTCGGCGAGGACGAGGACATCGGCAGCGACGAACTGGCCGCGGCACTGGCGTCGCTGGCGGAGGATTGCGAAGGCCGCGGCGTGGAACTGGTCGAGGTCGCCTCCGGCTGGCGCTATCAGGTCCGCCGCGAGGTACACGGATGGGTTTCGCGCATGTGGGCCGAGAAGCCGAGCCGGTACTCCCGCGCCCTGCTCGAGACGCTGGCGCTCATCGCCTACCGGCAGCCGATCACCCGTCCCGAAATCGAACAGATCCGTGGCGTGGTGGTGTCTTCCAACATCATCAAGACGATGGAAGAGCGCGAATGGATCCGCGTGGTGGGTTACCGTGACGTGCCGGGCAAGCCCGCGCTGTTCGGCACCACCCGCGCCTTCCTCGATTACTTCAACCTGAAGTCGCTGGACGCGCTGCCGCCGCTGTCCGAAATCCGCGACCTCGACGACATCAATCCGCAGTTGCGCCTCGACGGCGACGCGGAACCCGCTGCGGCCCGCGCCGCCCTGCCCGACGACGTCGACACCGACCGGGCCGGCGCCACCACCGAATCCGACGACGACGCCCCGGCCCCGACCGGCGCGTCCGACGACACCACCGCCGAGGCATCCGCCGCCCTTACGGGCGAGGACGAACCGGCGACCGAACGGCCTGCCGGCGACGACGTCGCCGCGGCATCCCCCACTGCCGACGAGGCAGAGAACCCCACACGCGCCGACGACGAAGACAGCGACGGCGCCGAGAAAGACACCGAGGAGTCACGCGCATGAATGCGCCCCAACGATCCGTACTCTCCCTCAAGCGCGGCGGCGAACGCCCCGACGACAATCAACAGCTCGAAGAGCGCCTGCACAAGGTGCTGGCCAACGCGGGCCTCGGCTCGCGCCGCATGCTCGAGCAGCGCATCCAGGCCGGCGAGGTCGAAGTCAACGGCACCGCCGCCACCATCGGCTCGAGCGTGCACGCGGGCGACCGCGTGGTGCTCGACGGCAAGCAGTTCGTCGTGGCCACCGACAGCCGCAGCGACGCCGAGGTGCTGGTCTACCACAAGCCCGAGGGCGTGGTGACCACCCGCGAAGACACCGAGGGCCGCCCCACCGTGTTCGAACAGTTGCCGCGCCTGAAGGGTGCGCGCTGGGTCGCCGTGGGCCGCCTCGACATCAACACCACCGGCCTCCTGCTGCTCACCACCGACGGCGAACTCGCCAACGCGCTGATGCACCCCAAGAGCGGTCTCGAACGCGAATACCTGTGCCGCGTGCACGGCGAAGTGCCCGACGAGGTCATCGAGCGGCTGAAGGCCGGCGTGGAACTGGAAGACGGCCCGGCCCGTTTCGACGAGATCGGCGTCATCAGCCGCGGCGGCAGCCACAGCTGGTTCCGCGTCACCATCCGCGAAGGCCGTAATCGCGAAGTGCGCCGCCTGTGGGATTCACAGGGTTTCCTCGTCAGCCGCCTCAAGCGCATCCGCTACGGCAGCGTCGAACTGCCCCGCGCCCTGCGCCGCGGCGATTGCGAATCGCTCGACGAAGCGGCCATCAAGGAGCTGCGTGAGCGTTCCGGCCTCGGCGCGCCCGCGCCGGTGCTCACCCTCAATGCCGTGGTTCACCAGCGCCGCGCACCGCGTCACGTCACCGAGTACCGCCCCGAGAAGAACACGGCCGGCGGCTGGAGTTCGGCGCGTCACGACGAGGCCCGCGAGCTGACCGCCTTCGACCGTATCCGCGACGACAACCCGCGTGGCGGCCGAGGCGGCCGCGGCGGCCCCCGCAAACCGGGGCGTGAAGTGAACGGCAACGTGGCCCGTCCGGAGCGCCCGGCCAAGCCGCGCCGCGCTCGCGCCGTGGCCCCGGGCCAGGAGCTTCCGGCCATGCGCACCTGGTTCGCCGGCGACAGCCGTACCGGTGGCGGCAACACCCAGGGCAATGCCAACGGCAATACCGCCGGCAACCGCGGCAACCGCGGCCCGCGCGGTGGCCAGGGCCAGGGTGGCGGCAATCGCGCCATGGGCCAGGGCGGCAACCGCTCCGGCGGTCCGGCCGGCGGCGGCAACCGCATGGGCGGTCCGAACCGCGCCGGCGGCAATCGCGGTTCGGGCGGCAAGGGCCGTGGTGGCCCGGCCGGTGGCGGCGGCAACCGTGGCGGTCGCCCCGGCGGCGGCAACCGCGGTGGCGGTGGTAACCGCGGCGGCAACTTCTGAGCATGCTGGCCGTCTGGCATAACCCCCGCTGTTCGAAGTCGCGCGAGACGCTGGCGCTGCTTCAGGCGCGGGGGCTCGAGCCGGTCGTGGTCGACTACCTGAAAACGCCGCCTTCGGCGGCCGACATCGATGCCGTGCTGACGATGCTCGGCATCGAGCCGCGCGAGTTGATGCGCAGGGGTGAAGCCGAATACGACTCGGTACCTGCCGATGCGTCGCGTGACGCGTTGATCGCCGCGATGGTAACGATGCCGAAGCTGATCGAACGGCCGGTGGTGATCCATGACGGCAAGGCGGCCATCGGGCGGCCGCCTGAAGCGGTGCTCGCGATTCTCTGACGCTATCGCGAGCGGGCATTCGCCGATGCGATCGGCTCCCACCCCTTCGGTAGCAAGGTCTTACATCGCCTTCCTACCGAAGGGGTGGGAGCCGATCGCATCGGCGAATGCTCAGCGATGCCGCGAGGCGAGCTTTCGGGCGACCTGTTCGAAACCGAGCCCTCGCGCACGCAACACCACCATCAGGTGGAACACCAGATCGGCCGCCTCACCGAGCAAAGCCTCGTCGTCTTCGGCCACGGCGGCCAGCGCCGTCTCCACGCCCTCTTCGCCCACCTTCTGCGCCATGCGGCGAATGCCGCCTTCGAACAGTCGGGTCGTATAACTGCCTTGCGGCCGCTCCGCGTGACGCGACGCCACCAGCGCGTCCAGTTCCGCCAGAAAGCCCAGGGCGGGCGCGACGTCGTCGCCAAAGCAACTGGACGTGCCCGTGTGGCAGGTCGGCCCGGCAGGCAGCGCGCGAACGAGCAAGGTATCGGCGTCGCAATCCTGCCGGACATCCACCAACGACAGCGTGTCGCCCGAGGTTTCGCCCTTGGTCCACAAGCGCCGCTTGCTGCGGCTGTAGAACGTCACCAGCCCGCTTTGACGCGTTTTCGCCAATGCCTCGGCATCCATGTAGCCCAGCATCAACACCTCGCCGGTGCGCGCATGCTGCACCACGGCCGGTACCAGGCCATCGCCCTTGGCGAAGTCGGGACGTATCTCGCTCATGCACGCACCTCGATGCCCCGCGCGCGCAGCTCGCGCTTCAGGGCGGGAATGGCGATCTCGCCGGAATGGAACACGCTGGCGGCCAACGCGGCATCGACGTCGGCGTCGTCGAACACGTCGCCGAAGTGGGCCGCCGTCCCCGCCCCCCCGGACGCCACCAGGGGCACGCGGCACAGCTCGCGGGCCGCGCGCAGCTGTTCGATGTCGTAGCCACGCCGCACGCCGTCGGTGCCCATGCAGTTGAGCACGATCTCGCCGGCACCGAGCGCCTGCGCTTCCACGAGCCAGTCGAGCGTGCGCTTGCGCAGGGCGCGGGTCTTCGACGGATCGCCGGTGTACTGACGCACGCGCCACTCGCCGTCGTCGTCGCGCAGGCTGTCCACGCCCACCACCACGCATTGCACGCCGAAGGCCTCGGCCAGTTCGCCGATCAACGCCGGGCGCTCCAGCGCGGGCGAATTGATCGATACCTTGTCGGCGCCGGCGTGCAAGACCTCGCGCGCGTCCTCGACGCTGCGGATGCCGCCAGCCACGCAAAAGGGAATGTCGATCTCGCGGGCCACCTTCTCCACCCAGTCGCGATCGACGCGGCGTCCTTCGGGGCTGGCCGTGATGTCGTAGAACACGAGCTCGTCCGCCCCTTCGTCGCGGTAACGCAGCGCCAGCTCGACGATGCCGCCGACCACCACGTGATCGCGAAAACGCACGCCCTTCACCACCTGGCCGTCGCGCACGTCGAGGCAGGGCACGATACGACGGCTCAGCATGACACCCCCGCGACGGCCAGCGCCTGCGCGACGGTGAATTCGCCTTGCAACAACGCGCGTCCGAGGATCACGCCGGAAACCCCGCGCGACGCCAGCGCCTCGATGTCGTCGAGCGAACGGACGCCGCCGGAGGCCTGGACCTCGAAGGACGGCGCGATGCGCGCCACGTGATCGTAGAGCTCGACGTTCGGGCCGGTCATGGTGCCGTCGCGATCGATGTCGGTGCACAGCAGGTGCCGCGCACCGGCGTCCGCATAGAACGGAAGGAGCTCGTCGAGCGTGCTTGCCTCGTCGGCGGTCCAGCCCGCGCTGGGAAGGGTCCATGCGCCGTCACGAAAGCGGGTGTCCAGCGCCAGCACGATGCGATCCGCGCCGTGCCGGGCGATCCAGCCCGCCACCGTTTCCGGCTCGCGGATGGCGATGCTGCCGACGACGACACGGCTCACGCCCGCATCGAGCAAGCGGAAGACGCCCTCCTCGTCGCGGATGCCTCCCCCTGCCTGAACCCGTAATGCCCCAACGGCGGCGATGCCGCCGAGCGTCGTCAGGTTTTCGAAGCGGCCCGTGCGCGCACCGTCGAGGTCCACCACGTGCAGCCAGGCGGCGCCGTCGTCGGCGTAGCGCTGGGCGAGCATGAGCGGGTCGACGTCGAACGTGGTCTGGCGATCGTAATCGCCCTTGAACAGGCGAACGACCTTGCCGTCGCGCAGGTCGATGGCGGGAATCGGTAACGTCATAGTGAGAGGAAATTCCGCAGGAGCCGGGCGCCCACGCCGGCCGAACGCTCCGGGTGGAACTGCATGCCCATGAAATTGCCGGCGGCGATGACGGCGGAAAAGCGCTCGCCATGCTCGCTCGATGCAAGGGTGTAGTCGCCGACCGGCACGGCATAACTGTGCACGAAGTAAGCGGTATCCGCGTCGTCCAGCCCGCTCGTGAGCGGATGATCCACGTCGCGATGCAGGCGGTTCCAGCCCATGTGGGGCACGCGCAGGCCTGGCCGATCGGCGAAGCGCCGAACAGTGGACGGCACGAGGCCGAGGCATTCGGTGTCGCTCTCTTCCGAACGCTCGCACAACAGCTGCATGCCGAGGCATACGCCGAGCACGGGCTGGGTCAGTCCGCGCAGCACCTCGACCAGCCCGGCGTCGCGCAAGCGCCGCATGCCGGGCGCGGCCGCGCCCACGCCAGGCAGGATCACGTGGCTGGCCGAGCGTATCCGCGCGGCGTCGGAGGTCAGTTCCGCATCCGTGCCCAAGCGCTGCAAGGCGTAGCGCACGGAGCCGATGTTCGTGCCGCCCGCGTCGACGAGAACCACCCTCTTCACAGGCTGCCCTTCGTGCTGGGCAACTCGGCGCCTTCGCGACGGATCGCCTGGCGCAGCGTGCGGGCGACCACCTTGAAGCAGCCCTCCACCATGTGGTGGGCGTTGTCGCCGCGGACGGTGAGGTGCAGGTTCGCGCCGAGGGTTTCGCAGAGCGAGCGGAAGAAGTGCGGCACGAGTTCGGTCGGCACGTCGCCTACGCGTTCACGCGGGAACACACCCTCGAACACGAAGTAAGGCCGACCGGAGAGATCCAGCTCGGCACGCGCGGCGCTCTCGTCCATCGGCAAGGCGAAGCCGTAGCGCCCGATGCCGCGCTTGTCGCCGAGCGCCTGCTTCAATGCCTGGCCCAGCGCCAACGCGCAGTCCTCGATGGTGTGGTGCTCGTCGATGTGCGTGTCGCCGTCGCACGTCAGCTCCATCGCGAACCCGCCGTGCTTGCCGATCTGTTCGAGCATGTGGTCGAAGAAGCCGAGTCCCGTGCGGACCCGGGGCTCGGCCACGCGGTCGAGATCGACGGCGACGCGGATCGACGTTTCCTTCGTGCGTCGCACGACCTCGGCGGTGCGCGGCGCATCGAGCAAGGCATGGGCGACGGCGGTCCAGTCCATGCCTTCGGGTCCGACGCGAAAACCGCGCACGCCCATGTTCTCGGCGAAGCGGATGTCGCTTTCGCGATCGCCCACCATCGCCGACTGCGCGCGGCTCCAACCGTCGTCGGCCAGCCAGTGGCGGGCAAGGCCCGTGGCGGGCTTGCGCGTGTCGAGGTTCTCGTGGGGAAAACTGCGGTCGATCAGCTGTTCGCGAAAGCCGATGCCTTGCGAGGCGAGGATGCGCAACAGCAGCTCATGGGGTCCATCGAAGGATGCCTGCGGAAACGACGGCGTGCCCAGGCCATCCTGGTTCGTGACCATCACCAGTTCGTAACCGGCGGCCACGCAACGCTGCAACGCGGCGATGACGCCCGGCATGAGCGCCAGCTTCTCGTAACTGTCGATCTGCTGGTCGGCCGGTTCTTCGATGAGGCAGCCGTCGCGGTCGACGAAGAGGATCTTGCGGCTCATGCCGGCATTCCCGCCTTCAGCACCGCGAGCACGCGGTCGTTTTCGTTGCCGGTACCCACGGTGATGCGCAAGGCGTCGCCCAGGCCGGGGTACCTCGTGATGTCGCGCACGACGATGCCCGCCGCGTAGAGGCGCCGGTACGTGGCCGCCGGGTCGTCGAAACGCACGGCCAGGAAATTGGCGTGCGAGGGCAACACCTCGCGCACGCCGGGCAGGCGCGCCAGTTCGACGGCCATGCGCGCGCGCTCGCCGAGGATTTCCTGGAGGTGGTGGCGCTGGAGCCGTCGGCCTTCGTACGACAGCGCGGCCAGCGCGGCATCGACGCAGGGCGACGGCAGCGGATACGGCGGGATGATCCGGCGCAGCAGGCCGATCACGTCCTCGCGCGCGATCAACGTACCGATGCGCGCGCCTGCGAGCGACCAGGCCTTGGACAGCGTCCGCAGCACGGCTACGTTGTCGAATGCGTCGATCAGCGTCGCGGCGCTTCGTGCGCCGCTGAACTCGGCGTAGGCCTCGTCGACCACCAGCACCGCGCGCCCCGTGAGTTCGGTGGCGAGGCGGCGCAGCGTGGCGATGTCCACGAGGTTGCCCGTGGGATTGTTCGGCGTGCAGACGAAGAGCAGGCGCGTATCGGGCGTGACCGCCGCGAGCAGGCGATCCGCGTCGAGCGCGCCCGATGGCTCCAGCGGCGATTCGATGACGGCGGCGCCCTGGATGCGTGCGCTGACGGCGTACATGCCGAACGTCGGTGGCGAGATCAGCACCGCATCGCGGCCGGCCCGGCAGAACGCGCGCACGAGCAGGTCGATGGCCTCGTCGCTGCCGCGGGTGACGAGCACGCGCGAGGCGTCGCTGTCGTACAGCTCCGCCAGGGCATTGACCAGGGCGCGTGGCTGCGGATCGGGATAGCGGTTGAGTCCGTCGCCGCCGGGAATGTTCGGTGGGCGCGAGGATTCGTTCGCGTTGAGCAGCACGGTGCCCCCGGACGCTTCCATGCGCGCGCTCGAGTACGGCGCCATGGCGCGGATGTCTTCACGGGCGAGGTCGAGCACGCTCATGCGACGGCATCCATGGCGGCGAGGCGCAGCGTGACCGCGCGGCGGTGCGCCTCGAGTTGCTCGGCGGCGGCGAGCGTGGCGGCGCAGGGGCCGATGGCGCGCAGGCCTTCGGCGCTGGCCTCCTGCACCGTCACCTGCTTCTGGAAGCTGGCTACGGACACGCCGCTGTAGCTGCGCGCATAACCGTAGGTGGGCAGGACGTGGTTGCTGCCGCTGCAGTAGTCGCCCAACGACTCGGGGGTCCAATCGCCGAGGAAGACCGAGCCGGCCGACTCCACGCCGTCGAGCAATGCGCGCGGATCCGCCGTCTGGATGATGAGATGCTCGGGCGCGTAGCGATTGCTCACGTCGAGGGCCTGGACCAGGTCCCGCACGCGCACGAGGCGACTTTCGGCGAGCGCCATGGCGGCGATGTCGGCCCGCGGCAGTTCGCGTCGCTGGCGTTCCACTTCGTCCTCGACGCGATCGAGCAGCGCGGCGGACGGGCTGACCAGCAGCACCTGCGAGTCGGGCCCGTGCTCGGCCTGCGAGAGAAGATCCGCCGCGACGAAACGCGGATCGGCGTCGCCGTCGGCGATCACCAGCACCTCGGACGGCCCGGCGGGCATGTCGATGGCCGCACCGTCGGGATCGCCCGCGACCTGCAATTTCGCCTCCGTCACCCAGGCGTTGCCGGGGCCGAAGAGCTTGTCGCAACGGGGCACCGATGCCGTGCCGTAGGCCATGGCGGCGATCGCCTGCGCGCCGCCCAGCTTGAACACGCGATGCACGCCGGTGACCTTGGCCGCGTAGAGCACGGCGTCGTCGCAGCGTCCGTCGGCCTGCACCGGCGTGCACAGCAGCACGTCCCGGCAACCGGCGATGGCGGCGGGCACGCCCAGCATGATCGCCGTGGACGGCAACGGTGCGCCGCCGGCGGGCACGTAGAGGCCCACGCGACGAATGGGGCGCAGGATCCGTTCCACGCGCACGCCCGGTGCCGTCTCCACCGCGACGGGCGTGGGCGCGGCCGCGCGATGGAACCGCTCGATACGCTCGGCGGCTTCGCGAATGGCGGCTTTCAGTTCCGGCGACAGGCGCGCTTCGGCGGCGGCGAATTCGTCGTCGCGCACGTCCAGCGCATCCAGCCCGGCACCGTCGTAGCGCGCGGTGAACTCACGCAGCGCTTCGTCGCCACGCGCGCGGACGGCGGCGACGATGGTCTCGACGCCCTCGCGCAATTCGGTGGCCCGCGATTGCGCCGGGCGGGCGAGCGCGGCGGCTCGTCCCGCGTCGTCGAGGTCGTTCCAGTCGATCCGTTTCATGCCAGCATCTTCTCCACCGGCAGCACCAGCATGTCGCGGGCGCCGGCACGTTTCATGTCTTCGAGCTGGCGCCAGCTCACCGAGCCCGCGCACAGCGCCTGCACCACCACCTGGTCGGGCGCACCGTCCACGGCCGTGAGCGTGGGCACGGGCATCCCCGGCAGCAGGCGGGTGATGTCGTCGAGCGCATTGCGCGGGGCCTGCAACAGGATCAGGCGTGAATCGCGTACCTGGATCACGCCGTCGAGGCGGCGGAGCAGCAACTCGGCGATCTCGCCGCGTTCGTCGGCGGGCATGTCCCGGTGGCCGGCGAGCACCGCCTCGCTCTCGAACACCACGGCCGCCTCGCGCAGCTGGTTCGCCATCAGCGTGGCTCCGCTGGAGACCAGGTCGCAGATGGCATCGGCGGTGCCCAGGCGCGGCGCGATCTCGACCGAACCGGCCAGGTACACCACCTTGGCGTCCACTCCATGCGTACGTAGCCATTCGCCGGTCAGTCCGGGATAGGACGTGGCGATGCGCTGGCCATCCAGTTGCGCGGGGCTCTCGTAGCCGTCTTCCTGGGGGACGGCGATGGACAGCCGGCAACCGCCGAAACCCAGGCGGCGCAGC
Organism: Luteibacter aegosomatis; assembly: GCF_023078455.1. GTDB lineage: Bacteria > Pseudomonadota > Gammaproteobacteria > Xanthomonadales > Rhodanobacteraceae > Luteibacter > Luteibacter aegosomatis. The sequence continues at coordinate 3,363,070 of NZ_CP095740.1, forward strand.
TCGGCGAGTTCCTCGCCCGCCTCGGGCTGGGAAAGCTGGAATTCGCGCAGCACGTTGCGACCGACGATGCCCAGGTCGCACACGCCCTCGGCGATGAGGCCCGGAATGTCGTCGTCGCGAACGAGCAGGAGATCCACCGGCTCGCCCTCGCCGAAGCAGAAAAGCTTGTCTCGGCTCTGCCGGAACTTCAGGCCGCAGCGGGCCAGCAGTTCCTGCGCCGGCTCGGTGAGGCGGCCGGACTTCTGCATGGCGATGCGCAGGCGATCACGCGGCTTCATACGGCACCTTCGACGTTGCGGCGGGCGGCCGCGGCCATGTAGCCGCCATTGCCCTGGTTGAGATAGCGGGCCACGCGCCCGATGGTGGTGATGCTCACGGCCGTGCGTTCATGGATGTCCCGATAGGAGCGCCCTTCCAGCAGGAACGGCACCACCTTCCAGCGGTCGACCATGACTTCGATTTCGGCCGGGGTGCACAGGTCGTGCAGGAAGGCACGCATTTCCTCCACGGAGGAGAGCGCCAGCAGGGCCTCGCAGAGGCTGGTCTCGGCCGAGCCGTCGGGCGTTTGGGGGTCGATCGATCGGCGCTTCATAGTGCACTAACGCGTTAATACGATAACGCATCGTACCGTCGCAGCCTTTCCGTGGCAAGCGCCCACACGTCATTGCGCCTTTCTTCCATATACCGGGTGGCGACGGCTCGCCAAGATGCCCGCAGTGCCCGTTACCAGCGAGTCCCCGCATGAGCTACCCCGTGCCCAGTTCGGTGATCGTCGCCGACGACCACCCGGTGGTCGTCGCCGGGGTGGAATCCATCCTCCGGCCGCATGGCCACCTCGTGGTCGCCCGTGCCCACGACACCGACACCCTCTTCGCCTGCCTGGCCGACATCCGCTGCAACGTCCTGGTCACCGATTTCTCCATGCCGGACGGCCGCCTTCCCGATGGCCTGCCCATGATCCGGCGCGTACGAAAGCTGCATCCGCATGTCGGAATCGTCGTCCTCACCATGCTGTCCAACCCCGCCGTGCTGCGCACGTTGCTCGACATGGGCGTCGCCGCCCTCTTCGACAAACGCACCAGCCTGCGGGACATTCCAGTCGCCGTGCATGCGGCCGGCGTCGGCCGCCACTACCTCAGCCCGGCGATCCGCCGGCTCTTTCAGGAAGCCGCCTGCGCGGACCGCACGGAGGAACTCGACAGGCGGCTCTCGCCGAAAGAGAGGGAAGTCCTTCGCGCCTACGCCCAGGGGCACGCCCTGGCCGACATCGCCGCGGCGATGGGGCGCAGCTTCAAGACGATCAGCCGGCAGAAGCGCTCGGCCATGGGCAAGCTGGGCATCGCCAACGACGCCCAGTTGTATCAGTACCTTGCCGGCGTGGCGGGTTAGGCCACGAGGCGACCCGACGCCACCAGTTCACACACGAGGGCCACGTCGCCATCCATGGCGCGATCGCGCTGCATGAAGGCCACGTGCTCACGCAACGTGGCAAGCGCCTGGCGAACGGCACGGCCGCCGTGGAAATCCTCGGCGCTGGCCAGGGCATCCATCAGGGCCTTCACTTCGGTCTCGAAACGGGCGTAATGCGGCGAGTCGCTGCGCGGCGCGCCGGAAATCTTCGCAGCCAGCGCCTGCCAGTCGCCGCGATGGGCGAGCGTGCGCGCCGCGTTGAGCATGTCCTGGCGGTATTCCAAGGCCTGCGCGGCGGTGTAGAGCTCCAACGCCAGCACGTGGCCAAGGTCTTCGGTCATCTCGAGCACGTGGCGTGCTTCGTTAGCGCCCATGGACACGTGGTCTTCGGCGTTGGCGCTGGTGGGCACCGAATACACCGAGGCCGGATGCGCGCGGGTGGCGAGGTCGTTCACGAGCGCCGCGGCGGTGTACTGCACGATCATGAAGCCCGAGTCCGTGGCGTCCTCGTTACCGATGAGGAAGGCAGGCAGTCCGTCGTTGTTGGCCGGGTCGACCAGCTTGGCCGTGCGACGCTCCGAGATCGAGGCCAGCACCGGAATGGCGGCCTTTACGTAGCTCATGGCCAGGGCCAGTGGCATGCCGTGGAAATGGCCGGCGGAAATCACTTGGTCCTCGATCACCTCGGCGTTCTCGGCATCCGGGAACACCAGCGGATTATCGGTGACGGCGTTCAGTTCGATGTCGAACACCCGGCAGGCCTGCTCCCAGGCATCACGCACGGCGCCATGCACCTGCGGCGCGCAGCGCAGGCAGTACGCATCCTGCGGCTGATGCTTCTTGCCGCCCTTGAACGGCAGGAACCGCGAGTAGAACGCCTCCTTGCCGTGTCGCTGCGTAGCCGGCACCCAGTCCCAGCCGATGTCGAAACGATGGGCCTGGTCGGCGGGTTCGCTCCACGAGTCGGATAGCCACGGACGGAAACGCGGCACGAGGTGGTAGGCGATGTCGGCGAGGGTGGAACCCTCCAGGAGGCCGCGGACGTTACGCGCGGTAGCCACCTGGCCCGGATGCGGACGCAGGCCATGCACTTCTTCCGCGTAGGCGCCGGTACGGCCGGCGAAAGCGTCGAGCGTCATCGCCGCGGCGAGATCGGCCGTGCGGATCAGCATGTCCATGGTGTCCAGCGCCAGCACGCCGGTGGCGAGCATCTGCGTGGTGCCGTTGTTGAGGGCCAGGCCCTCCTTGAACGACAAACGCACGGGCGCCAGCCCCGCGCGAGCCAAGGCGTCGGCGCCCTTCAGGCGCTCGCCCTGGTAGAAGGCTTCGCCACCGCCGAGCAGCACGATGGCCAGGTGCGAGAGCGGGGCGAGGTCGCCGCTGGCGCCGACCGATCCCTTCTCCGGGATCACCGGAATGACGCCGCGGTTGAGCAGTTCGGCGAGGGCGCGAAGCGTCTCCACGCGAATGCCGGAATGGCCGCGCATCAGGGTGTTCACGCGAATGGCGAGCATCGCGCGAACGACGTCGACGGCGAACGGCTTACCCACGCAGACCGCATGCGTGATGATGAGATTGTGCTGGAGTTCTTCCAGCAACGTGCCCTCGCGCGGCTCGGGGTTGCCGCCCGGCAGTTCGTCGCGCACGCGATGCGCGCCCAGCAGCTTGTCGGCATTGCTGCCGAACCCCGTCGTGACGCCATAGATCGGCTCTCCCCCGCCCACCTTCTCGGCCAGGAAGTCGGCCGCGCGCTTCACCTTCAGCAGCTGGGTTTCGTCCAGTCGAATCGAGGCGCCCTGACGGGCGATGGCGGCGACCTGGGCGCGGGTGAGGCTGCGCCCATCGAGAAGGATGCTGGTGGTCATGGAAGAGGCCGTGGACAAGATGGAAGTTAGCGGCCGATGTCGGCCTGGGCCAGTTCGACGCGAAGCGTCTTCACCAGTTCGGTGCGGGCCACCTCGAACTGGTCTTCGCGGCGAAGGTCCTTCACCGTGACCACGCCCTTGGCGATTTCGTCTTCGCCGATGACGACGACGAAACGGATGCCGGCACGATCGGCGTACTTGAACTGCTTGCCGAGCTTGCCGCTCTCCATCACCACCTCGGTGGCGATGCCGGCGTTGCGCAGTTCGGTCGCGACGGCGATGTACTGCGGGAGCAGGGCCGGATCCATCTGCGTCACCAGCACGTCGACCGTGCTCCGCGCGGTCGACACGAGGCCGGCGTCACGCAACTGCCAATACAGGCGCGTGAGGCCGATGGAAATGCCCACGCCCGGCAGATGCGACTTGGTGTACTGGCCGGCGAGATTTTCGTAACGGCCGCCCGAGCAGATCGAACCGATGCCGGGATGATCGTTGAGCGTGGTCTCGTAGACCGTGCCGGTGTAGTAGTCCAGCCCACGCGCGATGGAGAGATTGAGCGCGAAATGGGTCTCGGGCACGCCGAAGTCGCGGATGAGCGAGAGGACTTCCTTCAGTTCGTTGCGGCCCTGCTCCATGGTTTCCGGGCCGGCACCGAGCGCATCGAGCTTGGCGAACGCGTCGTCCACCGAGGTGGAGCGCACCTGCACGAAGTCGAGGATCTTCGCGGCGACATCGGCCGACAGGCCGAAGGCTTCGCCCGTGAGGGTATCGCGCACGTAGTCGGGGCCGCGCTTGTCGAGTTTGTCGACCTCGCGCAGCACGAGCATCTGCTGCTCGGCATCGGCGATGCCCAGGTTCTCGAAGAAACCGCGCATCAGCTTGCGATTGTTGAGCTGGATGGTGAACGCGCCGATGTTCAGGTCACGGAACACGCTGTGGATGACCGCGGGGATCTCGGCGTCGTAGCGTATCGACAGCGAATCCTTGCCGATCACGTCGATGTCGCACTGGTAGAACTCGCGGAAACGGCCGCGCTGGGCGCGCTCGCCACGGTACACGCGCTGCATCTGATAGCGACGGAACGGAAAGCTCAGGTCGTGCTCGTGCTCGGCCACGTAGCGGGCGAGCGGCACGGTAAGGTCGAAGCGCAGGGCCAGCTCGGGCACGCCGCCCTTCTCCGCCGCGTTGAGCGAACCGGTGGACTGAACGAAGTAGACCTGGCGCTCGGTCTCGCCGCCGGTCTTGGTCAGCAGCACGTCGCTATGCTCGATCACCGGCGTCTCGATCGGCAGGAAGCCGAAACGCTCGTAGTTGCGGCGAATCGTATCCAGCATGCGCTGGAAAGCGATCTGGTCGAGCGGCAGGAGCTCGAGGACACCGGGCATGGTGCGGGCCGGGGTGAGTGCCATGCAATTCCTCTTGGGACAGGCTGTACGGACGCCGCCATGCGGCAGCCCGTAAGAGTAACAGATGGCGTACCCCGGCTCTGGCGCCACCCGGTAAAAAAGACGTGAACCCCTGTTGCCAACCGAGTCGGCCATGGCTAATATACGCGGCTCCCGTCGGGGTGTAGCTCAGCCTGGTAGAGCGCTACGTTCGGGACGTAGAAGTCGCAGGTTCGAATCCTGTCTCCCCGACCACCATTCGAAGAATCAAGGCTCTGAACTGACGTTCAGGGCCTTTTTTCTTTGACCACCTTCCCTGGGTTGGGAGCGGGCACGTCGGAAAAATCGTACATTTCGTTCTTCTGGTTGAAGGCGAGAGGATTTGTCCTGATGCACGATCCCCATCTCCCCGGCCGCCGGGGCTTTCTCCGGGCGTCCGTTCTCGGCGCACTGACCTCCGCCTTGCCCGTGGAAGCCACCGATGCGGTGGAGAAACCGGTCGCCGCACCCGTCTTTCCGCAGGCGCCGTTGGCGCCCCAGCCTTTCCAGTTCCTGCCCGCGGGCTCGATCCGCCCATCGGGATGGCTTCGGCGCCAACTGGAGATCCAGGCGAACGGCCTCGGCGGCCACGTGGACGAAACGTGGCCGGATCTGGGACCGCGCAGCGGCTGGCTCGGCGGCGACGGCGAGTCCTGGGAGCGAGGCCCGTACTTCCTCGACGGCCTGCTGCCCCTGGCATGGCAACTCGATTCACCCGCGCTGAAGGCGAAAGCGCAACGCTTCATCGACTGGACGCTGGAACATCCGTGGCCGAACGGCATGTTCGGTCCGAAAAGCAACGACGACTGGTGGCCACGCATGGTCATGCTGAAGGTACTGACGCAGTACCAGGAGTTGACCGGCGACGCGCGAGTCATTCCCTTCATGACTCGCTACTTCCACTACCAGTTGGGTGCCCTGCCCGCGCGTCCGCTGCGCGACTGGGGCCGCATGCGCTGGCAGGACGAAGTCGCTTCGGTCCTCTGGCTGTACTCGCGCACGCACGACCCGAAGCTCCTCGAACTGGCGGCGCTGCTGAAAAAGCAGGGCTACGACTGGCAGGGCATGTTCGCCGACTTCCCGTTCCGGGAAAAAACCGACGCCAAACTCGTGGAAGCCAAGGGCGGCAAGAACGCCTTCATGGAAGATGACGGTTTGCAGGTGCACGGCGTCAACGTCGCGCAGGCGCTGAAGGCATCGCCGGTGTGGTCGCTGGTATCGCGCGATGCGAACGATCGCGCCGCCATCCATCACCAGCTTGAGCAATTGGACCGGTATCACGGCCTCGCCAACGGGATGTTTTCCGCCGACGAGCACCTTGCCGGGCGCAGCCCGTCGCAAGGCGTCGAACTGTGCGCGGTCGTCGAGGCCATGTATTCCCTGGAAACGGCACTGGCCATCACCGGCGACGCCGCGCTCGGCGACCGGATCGAGCGCATCGCCTATAACGCGCTGCCGGGCGCCTTCACCGACGACATGTGGGCGCACCAATACGACCAGCAGCCCAACCAGGTGGAATGCAGCCTGCATCGCCGCCCCTGGACCACCAACGGCCCGGAGGCGAACCTGTTCGGACTCGATCCGCATTTCGGCTGCTGCACGGCCAATTTCCACCAGGGTTGGCCGAAGCTGACGGCAAGCTTATGGATGGCCTGCGCGGACGGCGGCCTCGCCGCCGCCGTCTATGCGCCATGCCACGTCAGCACGACGGCGCGCGGCGTGCCGATCGAGATCGACCAGGCGACCGACTACCCCTTCCGCGACGAGATCGTCATGACGATGAAGCCTCGCTCGCCGGTGACGTTTCCGCTGCGCCTGCGCCTGCCCGCCTGGTGCCGCGCCCCTTCGGTGCGGGTCAACGGTGAAACGGTGGCGGCGACTTCGGGCCAGGGCTTCCTCACGGTGGAGCGGCTGTGGACCGCGGGCGACACGGTGCATGTGTCGTTTCCTGCCGAGGTCGTCACCGAGAAGGGCTTCAACGACTCCGTGAGCTTCAGCCGCGGCCCCTTGGTGTTCTCGCTGCCGATCGGTGAGGCATGGGTCAAGTGGCGCAAGCGCGGCCTCACCAACGACTGGCAGGTGTACCCGACCTCGCCATGGAACTACGCCGCGAGCACCGAAGGAACGGTGGAACGGCATGACGTGGGAGCGCGTCCTTTCGCCGGCGCCACCCCGGCGATGACGCTCGCCGTGCGGGCACGACTCGTGGCATGGAAAGCCGAGGAAGGCGCCGCCGATCCCGTGCCCGCGAAACCGGAGATGGAGGATGAGCCGTACACCACGCTGCGACTCGTTCCCTACGCGGGTGCCAAGCTGCGCATCACCTCGTTCCCGGCATTACCCTCCTGAGGTCGAACGATGCGATCCGCGAAAACGCAAAACGCCCCGAAAGGGGCGTTTTGCGTAACTGGCGGAGAGTGAGGGATTCGAACCCTCGATAAGGCTTTTGACCCTATACTCCCTTAGCAGGGGAGCCCCTTCGGCCTCTCGGGCAACTCTCCAAGATGGTTGTCTCGACGGCCGTGCCGACTCGACGAGCCAGCAAGGATACTTGCCCTTGCCCGCTCCGTAAAGCGTTAGTGATCGTTTCCGGAATGATCCCCGGTGTCGCCCTCGTTCTTGATGCGCTGGTAGATTTCTTCGCGATGGACAGCGACGTTCTTCGGTGCGTTGATACCGATGCGCACCTGGTTACCTTTCACACCCAGGACGGTGACGGTCACCTCGTCGCCGATCATCAGGGTTTCACCGACCCGGCGGGTCAGAATCAGCATGATTGATACTCCATAAAATCAGGTATTGGCTTCCCCACCAACGACAACCTCACCCCGAGTGCTTGTCGCCGATGGATCGACGTGTCGACCATCGAAGGCCGAACTGCCTTCCCCGGCTCTAAGTTGTGCTTGTCGCTGACCAGCTGTCCTGCCATGTCGGTCCGACGGGTCGATACCGAGGGACGCTTTCGACATTCGACTGATACTAGCTGAGCCAAACCAGCCCGCGCAACGCACGGCATCCGAAAAAGGGGAGGCCAGGTCGCCCCATGGCGACCTGGCGCGAGACGCGTATGCTTCCGTTCAGCGAAGCCGGCCTTCCACCCACCCCGGCATGCCCGCGAGTATCGAGGGCAACTCGGGGGTATCCAGGCCGCCACCCTGGGCCATGTCGGGACGGCCACCGCCCTTGCCCTCGATGCGCGATGCCACTTCGGCCACCAGGTCGCCGGCCTTCACCCGGCCCAGCGCGGCGCCGCCGACACCGGCCACCAGGGATACGCGACCGTCCGCGGCACCGGCGAGGATCACGGCGCAATCGCCGAGTTGCTGCTTGAGCACATCGACACTGTCACGCAACGACTTCGCGTCCAGGCCTTCGAGACGAGCGGCCACCACCTTGATACCTGCCACGTCGACCGCCGACGCCGCCAGGTCGGCCGAGGCCGAACTGGCCGCCTTTGCCTTGAACGATTCGATCTCGCGCTCGAGCTTCTTCTGCCGGTCGAACAACTGGCGAAGCTTCTCGACCACGTCGTCGCCCGTGGCGGCCAGCAGGCCCGACACCTCGCCGAGGATGCGCTCCTCGTCGGCGATGCGCGCCATGGCGCCCGCACCGGTCACCGCCTCGATGCGGCGCACGCCGGCGGCCACGCCGGACTCCGACACGATCTTGAACAGGCCGATGTCGCCGGTGCGCGATACGTGCGTGCCGCCACACAGTTCGGTGGAGAAATCGCCCATGCGGAGCACGCGCACCTCGGAGCCGTACTTTTCGCCGAACAGCGCGATGGCGCCGAATTCGATCGCTTCGTCGTACCCCATGTTGTGGATTTCGGCCTGAGCGTTACGACGCACTTCGTCGTTGACCATGCGCTCGATCAGCGCCAGCTCTTCCGGCGTCACGGCCTTGAAGTGCGAGAAATCGAAACGAAGGCGCTCGGGCGCGACGAGCGAACCCTTCTGCGCCACGTGATCGCCGAGCACGGCGCGCAGCGCGGCGTGCAGCAGATGCGTGGCCGAGTGGTTGAGTACGGTCGCCTGGCGCTGTGCCGCGTCGACCGACGCGCCGACGACGTCACCCTTGCGCAGCGGCGCCGAGCCCTGCCACGTGCCGAAATGGGCGAAGAACGCGCCGCCCACCTTCTGGGTGTCCTGCACCGCGAGCGCGCCCGAGGGATTGCGGATCATGCCGGTGTCGCCGACCTGGCCGCCGGACTCGGCGTAGAACGGCGTGCGATCGAGGAGGAGAAAGCCTTCCTCGCCATCGGCGAGGGAATCGACCGCCTTGCCGTCGCGAACGATCGCCACGACGCGCGCATCGGTCAGGTCGAGCGAGTCGTATCCGGTGAATACCGTGGGCGCGAGCACGCTGGCCACGTCGGCGGGCAATTGCGCCTTGGTGGCGAAATTGCTGGCGGCGCGGGCACGCGCGCGCTGCTCGCCCATGGAGCGCTCGAAGCCCTCCATGTCGACGGTCATGCCACGCTCGCGGGCGATGTCGGCGGTGAGGTCGACCGGAAAACCATAGGTGTCGTAGAGCCGGAACGCGTCCGCGCCGGGAATGACCTGTCCCGACTTCGCCGCGATGTCGTCGAACAGGCGCATGCCGTGCTCGAGGGTTTCGCCGAAGCGCTCTTCCTCGGTCTTGAGCGCCTGCTCCACGAAGGCACGCTTGGCGGCGAGATCGGGATACGCCTCGCCCATCTCCGCGACGAGCGGCGCCACCATCTTCCAGAAGAAATCGCCGCGCACGCCGAGCATCCAGCCGTGACGCAAGGCACGACGAATAATGCGGCGAAGTACGTAACCGCGCCCTTCGTTCGAGGGCAGCACGCCGTCGACGATGAGGAAGGAAGCCGCACGAATGTGATCGGCGATCACGCGCAGCGACTTGTTGCCGAGGTCGGCGGTGCCGGTCAGGCGCGATGCCTCGCCGATCAGGTGCGCGAACAGGTCGATCTCGTAATTGGAATGCACGTGCTGGAGCACGGCGGCCAGGCGCTCCAGGCCCATGCCGGTGTCCACGCAGGGCGCGGGCAGCGGCGAGAGCGTGCCGTCCGGCGCGCGGTCGAACTGCATGAACACCAGGTTCCAGATTTCGATGTAGCGGTCGCCATCCTCGTCAGGGGACCCCGGGGGGCCGCCGGCCACGTCGGGACCGTGGTCGTAGAAGATTTCCGTACAGGGGCCGCATGGGCCGGTATCGGCCATTTGCCAGAAGTTGTCCGACGCGTACGGTGCGCCCTTGTTGTCGCCGATACGGACGATGCGCTCGGCGGGTACGCCCATCTCGTCGCGCCAGATGCCGTAGGCCTCGTCGTCGGTGTGATAGACCGTGACCCACAGGCGCTCGGCCGGCAGCTTATAGACGTCGGTGAGCAGTTCCCAGGCGTAGCGGATGGCGTCACGCTTGAAATAGTCGCCGAACGACCAGTTGCCCAGCATCTCGAAGAAGGTGTGGTGGCGGGCGGTGTAGCCCACCTGGTCGAGGTCGTTGTGCTTGCCGCCCGCGCGCAGGCAGCGCTGCACGTCGGCGGCGCGCACGTAACCCGGCTTTTCGCTGCCCAGGAACACGTTCTTGAACGGGACCATGCCCGAATTGGTGAACAGCAGCGTGGGGTCGTTCGACGGCACCAGCGATGCCGAGGGCACGATGGTGTGGTCCTTGGAGCGGAAAAAGTCGAGGAAGGTCGAACGAATATCGGCGGTTTTCATGATCGATCGTGGCTGGGGCCGCGTATCGCGGAAACACCCGTCCAGAATCAAGGCATGTAGCCTTCAGTCGTCGTCGGCGTCTTCCGCATCGGCGTGGGTAAGAACACGTACTGTGGCGGCGGCGAAGCCGCGACGCAAGAGGAACTGCGCCCTGCGAGCCCGTTCGGCGGGGTCCGGAGAGGGGCCGCCGTAGCGGCGGCGCAGCTGGTCGGCGGCCAATCGATGCCAGTCGACGTCGGCGGCCTCCAGCAACTGGCGCACGACCCCGTCGGAAATACCCTGGCTGCGCAACTCGGCGCGAATGCGCGCGGGCCCGTAGCCCTGCCCTACCCGGCTGCGGACCAGCGACTCGGCGAACCGGCCGTCGTCCTGGTATCCCTGGTCTCCCAGGCGCTCGAGCGCGGCCGAGGACTCGTCACGCTCGAAACCACCGCGCTCCAGCTTTTGCCGGAGTTCGCGACGAGAATGCTCGCGCCGGGCCAGCAGGCCCAGCGCCTTGTCGTATGCGCTGCGAGCGGGGCGATCGGCCTTGCCGTCACCCCGCCCCGGGCCCTGCTCAGGCTTCTTCGACCGCATCCTGCTCGGTGTCGTCGGCCGAAGACTTGGCGCCCGGCTTCACCAGCAGGCGAGCGCGCAGTTCGGTGTCGATCTCGTTGGCGATGGCCGGATTGTCGCGTAGGAACTGGCGGACGTTTTCCTTGCCCTGGCCGATGCGGTCACCCTTGTAGCTGTACCACGCACCCGACTTGTCGATGAGGTTTTCGCGCACGCCCAGCTCGATGATCTCGCCTTCGCGCGAGGTACCCTCGCCGTAGAGGATCTCGAATTCGGTCTGGCGGAACGGCGGAGCCACCTTGTTCTTCACCACCTTCACCCGGGTTTCCGAGCCGATGACCTCTTCACCCTTCTTGACCGCACCGATGCGGCGGATGTCTAGGCGCACCGAGGCGTAGAACTTGAGGGCGTTACCGCCGGTGGTGGTTTCCGGGCTACCGAACATCACACCGATCTTCATGCGGATCTGGTTGATGAAGATGACCAGGCAGTTGGATTTCTTGATATTTGCCGTGAGCTTGCGCAGCGCCTGGCTCATCAGGCGGGCATGCAGGCCGACGTGGGAGTCGCCCATCTCGCCTTCGATTTCGGCCTTGGGCGTGAGCGCCGCCACGGAGTCGACCACCACGAGGTCGACCGCGCCGGAACGCACCAGCATGTCGGCGATCTCGAGCGCCTGCTCGCCGGTATCCGGCTGGCTGACCAGCAGGTCGGCGACGTTGACGCCGAGTTTTTCGGCATAGGACGGGTCGAGGGCGTGTTCGGCATCGACGAAGGCGGCGGTGCCGCCGTTGCGCTGGCACGAAGCGATGGCCTGCAACGTCAGGGTGGTTTTACCGGACGACTCCGGCCCATAGATCTCGACGATACGGCCACGCGGCAGGCCGCCGATACCCAGCGCGATATCCAGGCCGAGGGAACCCGTCGACACGGTATCGATCTGGTCGTCGACGCGATCGCCCAGACGCATCACGGCGCCCTTGCCGAACTGCTTCTCGATCTGGCCAAGGGCGCTGGCCAGCGCCTTGCGCTTGTTGTCGTCCATCATGGTTTCCGGTGTCGTGTTCAGTGAAGGGATCTTGCCCGACCGTGGTCTCAGCGACTGCGATCCGCAATCGGCAAGTGTGCCATAGGGAGCACGGGTCAGTGCCGAAGCTCCTCGACCATTCCAGCAAGGGCCGCCGCGACCGTCTGTCGCCGCACCGCCTCGCGATCGCCGCCGAATTGGAAGAGCTTGGCGTGGGCGTACCCCCCGCGACGCTTCCAGCCGATCCAGACCGTGCCGACCGGCTTGTCCGCCGTACCGCCGGACGGGCCCGCGATACCGGTTACCGCCACCGCCACGCCCGCGCCGTAGCGGGCCACCGCGCCCGACACCATCTCCAGCACCGTTTCCTCGCTGACCGCACCGGTGCGCTCGAGCGTGCGGGGATTGACCCCCAGCAGGGATTCCTTCGCGCTATAGCTATAGGTCACCACCCCCGCCTCGAACCAGGCCGAACTGCCGGCCAGGTCGGTGAGCGACTTGGCGATCCACCCTCCGGTACAGGATTCGGCCGTCGCGACCATCACCCGGCGGTCGAGAGCCGCCTCGGCCACCTCGCCAGCCAGGGCCATGAGGTCGGCGTCGGAGGGAATTTTCTCTTCGGACATGCGGATTTCGCCTTTTTCGCCATGCGTAAACGGCAGGTTCTACACCCGGCCGGCGCCTACGCCAAGCCTGGATGGAATCGACCGGGCGCCCTGACCAGGCCACCCGCGCCATCTCGTGAAGCCGATCCGCGGATCGCGACCGTATGGAACGCGCCATCGTCGATGGGGCAGCCGTCAGATGACGGCGTATGCGTCGTCATACCCGCCGTTCACCTACGAGATGCAGCGGCAACCGGATCTCATGACGCAGCCCGTCGCCGCTGGCGCAACCTTTGATTGACATATACAATCCGACATTACACGTTACGCGAGCGATACTCCCGCGTATGGTCAGAAGGCCGCGCATGCGTCACGAATCAAGGACGATCCGGTGCCATGGCACACTGCATTCCCCCCGCCACACCGAGCCGGACGCCCCGTTATGGGCCGCGAACGACATCCGGGTCGATACGCCGAAACGCCACTGCATGGTGGCAAACGGCGAGTCGCGTTTTTGACTCTTCGACACACCTGTATCACGCGTGATACGCAAGTTATTGCGCCCTGTCATCGAATCAAAACATGCCTGTCAATGTTTCGACGCCCCCTTGCTGTTGCAATGCGCAGGGCTGGGAAGTGGTATGGGTGCCTAGGCACGCATTGTGTGTTTGTTCTGTGAAAACAATCACGAAGCGATCACAATTCCGCTCTAGCCAAACGAAAGATGATGGGTTATTTTTTTGGCGCGGACTTCGTCCGTTGTTAGGGGGATCCGTCAGAGTCCAGCCACAGCTACGAAAAGCCGCAGTCTAGACGTCGCGGTTTTACGTAGGACGGTGTCTCAGGAGTTACAACGTTGACCGGACGATACACGTCGTCCCAAACAGGAAGTTTTCAATGGATAGCTGGCAAGCAGTGCGGGCCCGGGGGGCTCGTCGGTCGTATCGACAATCGAGGTATCCACGGGCATCCGCCGGCGGCGGACATCTTGCGAGACATAGCCATGGCTATGCGTCTTCGCGTGCCCTGGCGCGACCTCCCTCCGAATAAGAAGTCAAGCCGTACCGGGTGACCTCCGGTGTCCGTCGATGGACCGACGCCGCGACCCGTAATCAGAAAGACCTTGCCTTTCAGAGAGTTACGAGTTCAACGTGAAAATATCCTTCTTCTCTACTCTGCGGCTTGGCACGTCATCGATGCTGTGCCTCGCTCTAATCGGTTGCGGAACACCCATGGCGAAGGATTTCGGGGGTTCCTGGAAGCCCGTGAACCACTACGACGACAAGCCCACCGAGATTCCGCTCGCGGTGCCGTACACCTATTACGCCTCCCCGATGGACGGGACCCTGAAGGCGATGCTGACGCGCTGGGGCGCCGATACCAGCCGGAAGGTGTCCTATCGTCTGCGTTCGGACTTCACGCTTCCCAAATCTGCGTCACAGATTCATACGTCCGAGGCACGCGACGCCGCGGCCCAGCTGAGTGCCATCTACGCACCGCAGGGCGTGGCCGTGCTGATCGACGGTCCGCAGATCGTCGTCGAGGAGGTGAGCAGCGTGACCGCCCCCGCCCCGTCCGACGGCTCCCCGCCGGCTCCGGCCCCCACCGCCGCGACGGAGGCGAAGCCCGCCTCCGCCCCGGACGCCAAGTGACGGGCCGCTGACGATGCTCAAGAAAAAGGAATCCCCGAAGATCGACGAGGCCGTGTCGCGGTCGGTGAACTTCGAAGTCTCCATCGCCGACCTGGCCAAGCGCAGCGAGCGCCGTGCCTGGATCGTGGCGATGTGCTCGCTGTTCGTGTCGCTCTGCCTGATCGGTGGCTACTTCTACATCCTTCCGCTGAAGGAGAAGGTGCCGTACCTCATCATGGCCGATGCGTACACGGGCACGAGTTCGCTGTCGCAGCTCACCGACGACGTACTCAATCGCCAGCTGACGGCACGCGACGCGATCAATCGCAGCAACATCACGCATTTCATCATGGCGCGTGAAGCCTACGATTACGACATGATCCTCCTGCGCGACTGGGACACCGTCATGACGATGTCGTCGCAGAAGCTGGCCACGGAATACATGGCCCTGAACTCGTCGCGCAATCCCGCTGCACCGTTCAAGACCTACGGACGCGACCGCGCCATCCGGGTGAAGATCCTCAGCATCGTGATGATTCCCAGCGAAACGCCCGGGGCCCCGCCGATCGGAGCCACCGTGCGCTTCCAGCGCTCGGTCTATAACAAGACCACCGGCACGAGCACGCCCCTGGACAACAAGATCGCCACGATGTCCTTCGTCTACAAGCCGAACCTGCGCATGGACGACCGCTATCGCGTGGAGAACCCGTTGGGCTTCCAGGTGACGGGCTATCGCGTCGACAACGACTACGCGGACTCCCCGCCTCCGGAGATCCCGGTCGATCCGGCCGCCGCCCAGCCCGGCGTCGCGCCGGCGGCGGCGAGTTCCGCCGGTGCCCTGCCCAACGGAACCGATGCGGCCTCGACCATCACCGGACAGCCGCAGGCACCCGCCGCCATCCAACCCACCGCCCAGCCCACCGTCCAGCCTTCCGCCGCGGCCCCCGCCGCCACGGGCCAGGGCGGCAGCGTGAACGGAGTCCGTCGCTGATGAGCCACCGATCCATCCCGCCCGCCCTGATCGTCGCGTTCGCCGCGACGATCGCCCTGGGTTCGCTCGCATCCCACGCCGAGTCCGCCCCCCGGGCGACGACGCCGATGGCGTCATCGAGCCTCGTTCCGGCGCCTGCGCTGGAGACCTACCAATACGAACCCAATCGCATCTACACGGTGCGCACCGGCCTGGGCATCACCACCCAGATCGAACTCAGCCCGAACGAGAAAATCCTCGACTACAGCACGGGCTTCAGCAGCGGCTGGGAACTGACCCGCCGCGAAAACGTCTTCTACGTCAAACCGAAGAACGTGGACGTCGACACCAACATGATGGTGCGCACGGCCACGCATTCGTACATCTTCGAACTCAAGGTGGTCGCCACCGACTGGAAAACGCTCGACCAGGCCCGTCGCGCCGGCGTGCAGTACAAGGTGACCTTCAGCTATCCGTCGGACACCAGCTTCCTCGCCGAGACGAAGAAAGTGGAAGACGCGCCGATGCTCGATACCTCATTGGTCAAGGGCCGCGACTATAACTTCGACTACGACTACGCCAAGACCCGCAAGACCGCGATCTGGATCGTCCCGATCAACGTCTACGACGACGGCCGTTTCACGTACATCAAGATGCCGGACCTCAAGCAGTTCCCGACGGGAAATTTCCCGACGGTATACATGCGCGAAAAGGAGCATGGAGTGGAATCGGTGGTGAACACGACCGTGGAAGGCAACACGATCATCGTCCACGGTACGTACAACTACCTGGTGATTCGTCACGACGACAATGTCGTGGGTCTGCGAAGGAACACGAAGAAGTGAGCCCGAATAATCCCTACCATCCGGATGACGAGTCGGCGCGCGGCAACACCGTGCCGCCGCAGGACGAGCGCGCGCAGCAGCAGGATACGTTGTCGGGCAATCCCTACGCCGCCAACCAGCAGCGCCAGGCCCAGCCCGATCTCGACGCCGCGGCGCCCCAACTCGCGGCGGCCGATGTCCGCCGCATGAACCGTCGCGCCATCGGCTTCCTCGCCGGCATCGTCGTGTTGCTGCTCGCCGTGGGCTACTTCCTGCTTACCGGCGGCTCCAGCCAGCCCGCCCCGACGCCCAAGGTGCGCGAGGAGACCGTCACGGTCCCCACGGCACCCAAGCCGCTGCCCGACCTGCCTCCGCAGCAGACCGCCCAGCCGATCGCCCTGGCCCCTCCGCCGCCGTTGCCGACGCCCGAGCAGACGCGCCCGGCGAAGATGACGATGCCGTCGCGTCCCGCGGGCCCGACCCTGCTCGAGCGGCGCATCGCGGCTGCGGAGCAATCGAGCGCGGCGATCGCCGGCGGTCCGGCCGGCGGTGGCGCTCCCGGCCCGGGTGGCTTCGGTCCCGGCGGCTACTTCGGTCCCCAACAGGCACCGCCGCAGTCGTACAACGGCGTGCCCATCAATACGGCCTACGGAGCCAAGGACCTGTCGGGCATCTCGAGCGCCGACCCGCTCACGCATCCCGACACGCTGATGCTTCGCGGCACGTTTATCCGCTGCACGCTCGAAACCAAGATCATCACCGACATCCCGGGCTTTACCTCGTGCGTGGTCACGGAACCTGTCTACTCGTTCACCGGCAAGCGGCTGCTGCTGCCCAAGGGCTCGAAGGTGCTGGGCAAGTACGACATGGAACCCAACGGCCCCCGCGTGGCCGTCATCTGGGACCGGATCGTCACACCCACCGGCATCGACGTGAACATGGCCAGCCCCGGTATCGACACGTTGGGCGGCGCCGGTCACCCCGGTATCTACCGCGCCCACTGGGGTAGCCGCATCGGTTCGGCACTGCTGATCAGCCTCTTCAGCGATGCGTTCAAGTACGAAGCCGCCGAGCACGGCCCTCGCCAGACCACGATCAGCAACGGCGTGGTCACCCAGAGCCCGTTCGAGAGCAATACGGCGCAGACCCTCCAGACCCTCGCGAACAGCGCGGTCTCGCGTGCGGCGAACCGCCCCGCCACGGTCACGATCAACCAGGGCACCGTCCTGGATATCTACGTCGCCAAGGACGTCGACTTCGCCGGCGTGGTCGCGCGGTACTGACGAGCCCACGATGAACGAACCCGCCCTCGCCGTCGTCGGAAACGATTTCCTGGACTACCAGTACGAAGTGCTGGGCGTCCGGGACTTCCTGGCGTCGCCGGACGTGACCGAAATCTGCATCAACCGGCCGGGCGAGCTCTATCTCGAATCGCGTGGCGCGTGGCGCCGCGTGGAGGTGCCCAGTCTCACGTTCGAGCGCGCCCGGCAGTTCTGCACGGCCGTGGTCAACGAGAGCAATACGGGCCAGCGCATCACCGATACCGATCCGGTGGTGTCGCTCACTTTTCCCACCGGCCAGCGTGCGCAGTTCGTGATTCCGCCCGCCTGCGAGGCGGGCCGTGTCTCGATCACGATCCGCCTGCCCTCCCGGCAGACGAAAACGCTGGCGCAGTACCAGGAAGACGGCTTCTTCGACCAGGTGGTCGAAGGCGCCAACGTGCTGAGCGACGTCGACCGCGAACTGCTCGAGTTGCGCGCGGAACGTCGCTATGCCGACTTCTTCCGTCGGGCCGTGCTCGGCAAGAAGAACATCGTGGTGGCCGGTGCCACCGGTAGCGGCAAGACCACCTTCATGAAGTCGCTGGTCAACCACATTCCGGCGGACGAGCGTCTCGTCACCATCGAAGACGCGCGCGAGCTGTTCATCGACCAGCCCAACGTCGTCCACCTGCTCTATTCCAAGGGCGGCCAGAGCTCCGCGAACGTCACGGCGAAGAG
The DNA here is from genome assembly GCF_023078455.1 of Luteibacter aegosomatis. Taxonomy (GTDB): domain Bacteria; phylum Pseudomonadota; class Gammaproteobacteria; order Xanthomonadales; family Rhodanobacteraceae; genus Luteibacter; species Luteibacter aegosomatis. The sequence goes on from NZ_CP095740.1 coordinate 3,381,092, forward strand.
CTGCATGGAGGCCTGCCTGCGCATGAAGCCGGACAGGATCATCCTTGCCGAGCTGCGCGGCGACGAGTCGTTCTACTTCATCCGAAATTGCGCATCCGGCCACCCCGGGTCGATCACAAGCTGCCATGCAGGCAGCGTCGAGCAGACCTGGGACCAGCTCGCGCTGATGGTGAAGGCATCGAACGAAGGGGCCGGATTGGAATTCTCCACGATCAAACGCCTGCTGATGCTCACCATCGACATCGTGGTGCACATCCGGGCGCATGCCGGCAAGCGACACATCACCGGCATCGATTTCAACCCCACCCGGGCGATGGGCGGGGGATAACGTACGCGTCACCCAAGGTCATGAAACAGGAGTTGTAAAGGTGCTACCAGGACTTGAAATGATGGGTTGCCAAAACCTCGCCGTACCGGCCGAGGTGATGCAGCACGTCGTCAACGTCGAATCGAGTCGCAATCCCTACGCCATCGGCGTGGTGGGTGGCCAGCTCGTGCGCCAGCCACAGAACCTCCCCGAGGCCGTCGCCACGGTGCGCATGCTCGAGGAGAAGGGCTACAACTATTCGCTGGGCGCGGCACAGGTGAACCGGGCCAATCTGGGCAAGTACGGCCTCGACTCCTACGAGAAGGCCTTCGACCTGTGTCCGAACCTCAGGGCCGGCTCGCAGATCCTCGCCCAGTGCTACACGAGCGCGGGTGGGGATTGGGGCAAGGCGTTCAGTTGCTACTACTCCGGCAACTTCATCACCGGCTACCAGGACGGTTACGTACAGAAGATCTTCGATTCGATGGCTCGCCAGGATGCCATGGTCGGTGCCCGTCCCATTCCATTGCAGGTCGCTTCCAACGCGGCCGCCGCGATGGCGAAGGCGGCGCCTACGATCACCACCAACGATGCGGCCGCCCGGGTGGCCATGCGCAGCGTCGCCGATGCCGCGCTGTCGGCCGCCATTGCCCCCGCCATCAGCCGCGTGTCGGCCGTGGGACCCCAGGCCGGGATGCCACCGGCCGGCTCGGCCATGTCCGCCGCCGACCTGCAGATGATCAACCAGGCCCAGTTGAGCGTCGCCCAGGCGGCGCTCCAGCAACAGCAAGGCGTCATCGGCAATCCCGTGCCTCCCCCGCCGCCCGGACCGATCGCCACCGATCCGGACACTGCCGCCGTGATGAGCCAGATCGGCGCGCGCCTGCCCGCGGCGCCATCCCGGCCGGGACAGATCGCGACCGATCCGAACACCGCTGCCGTGATGGCCGGGGTCGGCGTGTCCGCCACCTCGCCGCGAGGCAACGAGGCCGCGTTGCCGACGAACGACGACAACGGCGTTTTCGTGCCGCAGGTGCGCGGTCCGAACGACGCCGCCCCCACCACCGGTGTGCCGCAACCCGCACCGCGTGTCCCGGCCGTCGACGGCGCGGATCTTCGCAACGGAGGTGGCGATGGCGCCTTCGTCTTCTGAACTGCTTGCCGGTGCCTGCGCCGGCCAACCGAATCGTCCGGATATCCGTCCTGTGGGATACCGGCGATGGCCCTCGGGCCACCTCATTGCACCGGCCGCCTCGGGGCAATGGTTCCACCCCAACGGCTACTCACGTAGCTATTCCGGTGACTGCCCCGAGCAGTCGCGACATCGAATCAACCGTTGAACTTAGGAGTTACCGCGATGGCCCAGCCGTCTTACAACACCACGATCGATCCTTCGAACGCGCCGCTTGCCAGCAAGATCGCGTTTGCCCTCGTGACCATGGCCCTGATGCTTCCCGCCGTCGCGTTCGGCGCCGACAGCGACGGCCTGGGCGAAACCGGGCAGAAGGTCTGCGGCTTTTTCCAGAACATCAACTCCCTTCTCAATGCCGCGTCGATCGTCGTGGTGACCATCGCCGTGATCTTCTCGGGCTACCAGATCGCCTTCGCCCATAAGCGCATCGGCGACGTGGCTCCCGCGCTCGTCGGCGGCGTGCTCATCGGTGCCGCGGCGCAGGTCGCCCGAATGGTGGTGGGTGGCAACGGCGCTTCCACCAACGGCACCACCGCATGCACCTCCAGCAGCGGCAAGGACATCGGCACGGGCCTGATCATCGACGCGATCACGCACGTCCAGCACTTCCTGCACCTGCATGTATAAGAACGCGCTGTTTCGCGGTTGTACCCGCCCTCCCATGTTCATGGGGGTGCCCTACATCCCCTTCTTCATAGGGGCGGGTTCCGGTTTGCTGCTCTCCTTCTACATCAACATCTACTACCTCGTGACCATCCCGGTGGTCATCTTCGTCATGCGCCAGATGGCCAAGCGTGACGAAATGATCTTCCGGCTGCTCGGATTGCGGCTCCAGTTCCGCACGCGCGTACGGAACCTGAAGGAACACGACGGGATGTGGGTGTTTACGCCGAACAGCTACCGCGATCCCTCGACGAAATCGAAACGCTGACAGCCAGGTGCCCTGGCAGGCAACTGCCAGGGCCTTTGAAGATCCACACGGTAAACCGCCATGTTCACGCCCGACGCTCCCATCGCCGACCACATCCCGCTGTCGACTCACGTCTCGCCGACCGTCGTCAAGACGACCGCGGGCGATTTCCTCATGGTCTGGCGCCTGGGCGGCCTGCCCTTCGTCGGTCGTGAAGAGTGGGAGATCGAGCACCGCCACAACACGTTCAACCGCATGCTGCAGACGCTGCGCGCGCCCGACTTCGTGAACGTGGCGTTCTGGGTGCACGACGTCCGTCGCCGACGCAAGGTCAAGGACACCAGCAAGTTCGAGCACGAGTTCAACCAGTCGATGTCCGACGCGTACTTCGGCGCGCTCTCGGCGCAAAAGCTCATGCAGAACGAGCTCTATCTCACGATGATCTATCGCCCGGTCGTCGAGGGTAAGCGTTTCGTCGAGAAGTCGGCGGACGTCTCGCGGCTGGAGGCGGAACAGAAACAGGCCATCACCAAGATCCTCGAACTGGCCGGCAACGTGGAGGCCGTGCTCAAGGATTACGCACCCAATCGCCTGGGCATGTACGAGGCGCCCAACGGCATCGTCTTCTCCGAGGTGCTGGAGCACTTCGGCTACATCCTCAACCGCATCGACGAACCGGTGCCGGTGCTGCAGGCCGCCGTCAAGGACTATCTCGCGGTAAGCCGCCAGCGGTTCTCCAACCGTACCGGCGATTTCGTGCTGACGACGCCCTCGGGCGCGAATCACTTCGGCGCCATCCTCAACGTCAAGGAATACCCCGAAGGGACCTACCCGGGCATCCTCAACGGGCTGAAGTATCTCGACTTCGAATACGTCATCACCCACTCGTTCAGCCCCATGGGCCGTCACGATGCGCTCAAGGCACTGGAGCGCACCAAGGGCATGATGATTTCCTCCGGCGACAAGGCCGTGAGCCAGATCATCGAGATGGACCAGGCCATGGACCAGCTCGCCTCGGGCAACTTCGTGCTGGGCGAGTACCATTTCTCCATCGCCATCTACGCGAATTCCCAGGAAGCGCTCGGCCAACAGCTCGCGACGACGCGCGCCGAGCTGTCCAACGCCGGCTTCGTTTCGGTGAAGGAAGACCTCGCGGTAACCGCCGCCTTCTATGCGCAGTTTCCGGGAAACTGGAAATACCGCACGCGACTGGCCAACGTCAGCTCGCTCAACTTCCTCGGCCTGTCGCCACTGCACAACTTCGCCACGGGCAAGAAGGAAAACAACCCCTGGGGCGACGCCGTCACCACGTTGCAGACCACGAACGGCCAGCCGTACTTCTTCAACTTCCACGCGACGCACCCGGCCGAAAACTCGTTCGGCGAGAAGGCCATCGCGAATACCATGGTCATCGGCAAGTCCGGTACCGGCAAGACCGCGCTCATCAACTTCCTGCTGAGCCAGGTGCAGAAGCTCGATCCCGCCCCGACGATCTTCTTCTTCGACAAGGACCGTGGCGCCGAGATCTTCGTCCGGGCCTGCGGCGGCAACTACCTCGCCCTGGAAAACGGCAAGCCCACTGGCTTCAATCCGTTCCAGTGCGAACGCACCGAAGAAAACGTGCAATTCCTCGCCGATCTGGTCAAGGTGCTGGCGGGCAAGGCGGTCTACAGCTCCCGCGAGGAGGAGGACATTTTCCGCGCGGTGGAAAGCATGCTCGACACGCCCATGCACCTGCGCAACATGACCAATTTCCAGAAGAGCCTGCCGAACCTCGGCGACGACGGCCTCTTCATCCGCATGCGCAAGTGGACCTCGGGCAATTCCCTGGGCTGGGTCTTCGACAATCCCCGCGACACGGTGGATCTTTCCAAGGCCAACATCATCGGTTTCGACTATACCGACATCATCGACAACCCCGAAGTCCGCGCGCCTGTCATCAACTACCTCATCCACCGCCTGGAGGCGATCATCGACGGCCGTCGCCTGATCTACGTGATGGACGAGTTCTGGAAGATCCTCGACGGCAAGGGCGGCCTGAAAGAGTTCGCGAAGAACAAGCAGAAGACCATCCGTAAGCAGAACGGCATGGGCATCTTCGCGACGCAGAGCCCGGAAGATGCGCTGGCCAGCGACATTTCCGCCGCACTGATCGAGCAGACGGCCACGATGATCCTGCTGCCCAACCCGAACGCGAGCCGCGAGGATTACGTGGAAGGCCTCAAGCTCACCGAGGCCGAGTACCAGGTGGTGGTGGGCCTGGACGAGCGCTCGCGCTGCTTCCTCGTGAAGCAGGGTCACGCCTCGGCCGTCTGCCAGCTCAACCTGCGCGGCATGGACGATGCGCTGTCGGTGATCTCCGCCTCCACGGACAACATCGAGATCATGCACGAGATCCTGCAGGCGCGCGGCGAGACGCTGGGCATCCACCCCGACGATCTCCAGCCCGCCCAGTGGCTCCCCCAGTTCTACGAAAACCGCAAGGGCAGCGGCAAGAAACCCACCCCCGGCCCCCAGTCTTCCCGCACTGCGCGCAGCGCGGCGGGTTGAGCAACAGCAAAGCGATGATGGAGACCTTCATGACGACCCACACCGTCCCCCGCAAGCCTCGTCCGATCGGCCGGCGCCTGGCCGCGTTGGCCATGCTGGCACTCTTCGGCGCCGCCGTGGTGCCTTCGGCCCATGCCCAGTGGCAGGTCAACGACGCAAACACCCAAGGGAAGATCGACGACCTCAAGCAGAACATGAACGATAACGTCGGCGTCAAGGCAGACGGCGATGGCAAGACGCTCAACGGCAACCTCGACGCCATCAACAAGAAGTTCGTGATCGGCACCTATAACGCCAAACAGCCGGGCGACCGCGTAGACCCGCCCAAGAGCGCCCTCCCCGCCGACGACAAGAACGCGACCGGCCCTGTCAGCGACGCTTACTGCAGCGATGTGCCGGAACCGCAACAGGCCAACTGCAAGAAGATCGTCGAGATCGAGAACGCCCAATACCTGTACATGGTCACCATGTACAACAACACCACCAAACGCTACCAGACACTGAAGGAACTGCTCGACGAGCGGAGCAATATCAACACCGACGATCCCAATCAGTTCGGTAAGCTACAGGACAACACCAACAAGCTGACGGCCTTGTACAACCTGCTCGCGATCGACCAGCAGCAGATGCAATCCGTGAACTACGCCTACGATGCCAACCTCAATTTCCTTCGCGAGCAACAAGCACAGCTCGCGAAGGCAGCCAACACCGGTCAAGCCCCGAAGTCGTCCGGCAGCGGTGGCGATGGCGGCGGCATTCTCGGCGGACTGGGCATCTCCCTGCCCGGCGGCAGCGACCTCAATATCGGTGCCGCGGTAACCGCCCTGACCACGGGCGCCGTGCTCAAGACCACGCTCGACCAAAAGAAATCCGAGGCGCCGGCGGGCATGCAGCATCTGTCGATCACCAACAGCTGGTAAGTACCGGGCAGGGCCTCCGGCCCTGCCTGGGCGCTTCGCCGCATCTTTTATCGTAAGGAAATGGCTTCATGATCGACAGGATCGGAGACATCGCGGGAACCCCGGCGCTGGCGCTAGCCGGCGATCCGACGGGCGCGCTCACCAATTTTTTCTTCTTCTCGACGATCAACGACTTCCTCCGGAACGAGATCGACGTGATGCAGTGGAAGCTGCTCTCGGGCGCCGCCACCATCATCGGCACGGTGGCCGTCGTGGTACTCACCGTGTGGATCATGTGGCAGGGCTTCCGGATCGTGAGCGGCCAGTCGCGGCAGCCCATGATGGCACTGGTGGGCGACTCGGCGAAGGCGACGCTCATCGTGTTCATCGCGACCACCGCCGCGGCCAGCTCCAGCTCGGTCTACTGGACACTCTCCGACGGCATGTCGACGACGATCGCGCAATACGTAACGGGCGACACCGCGAGTCCGTTCGAGTCCATCGACAAGAACCTCGCGCAGATGGAAGTCGCCCTCGCGATCATCGACAGCATGGATACGGGCAAGGAGAGCGCCCAACAGGATGCCAAGGACCGCAACCGCTGGTTCACGGGCATCGGCGTCGCCGGGCCGAGCGTGGTCGCCGGCTCGATGCTCCTGCTGAACAAGATCGCCCTGGCGTTGTTCGTCGGCTTCGGTCCGTTCTTCATCATGTGCCTGCTGTTCGACTCGACGAAAGCGTTGTTCCAGAAATGGCTGCTTTACGGGATAGGCACCGTGTTCTCGCTGGCCGTGCTATCGGTGATGGTGGGCATCGCGATGAAGATGATGGGAGCGATCACCGAGGCATTCGCGGCGAAGTTCCTCATGACCATGGCCACCGGGGGATCGTCCAGCAGCGCCGACGGCATCAACAGCATGGCGCTCCAGCAGGGCGGCGTCGGCCTCCTGCTGTCCACGCTCATCATCATGGCGCCTCCGATGGCGGCGGCGTTCTTCCAGGGCACGCTCGGCCAGTTCGCCTCGTATTCCTCGTTCGGCTCCATCGGATCGCAGATCGCGGCGCAGGACGCCCAGGCGCTCGCGCAGGGAAGGAGCCCCATGGGCGGCGGCGGATATGTACCCCCGCACCGTGACCAGGGCGGAACCGTGGCGAACACGGGCAAGGCGCCCACGTTGGGTTACCAGGGAGGGCCTTCCGTTCAGCCTAAGCAGGACGATACGGTCAAGAATCAGCGACCGACTGGCCTAGGTGAGACTCCATGATTCGTCGCGTCATCCTGCTGGCAACCCTCTCCCTCGGATTCGCAGGCGCGGCGTTCGCGCAGTGCGCTCCCGGCATTCCGTCCGCCGGCAACCCGGGATGTATCCCGCCCACGGCGCCCAACTCGCCCTACAACCAGGGCACGGGTGCCGCGCCGCCTCCCGGCCCGGAGCCCGTCTGGCGCGAAACGTGGGGCGCCGTCGCCATCGACATGGGCGTGGGCCGGGCCGGCATGTCGGATACCGAAAAGAGCAAGGATTCCGCCATCGCGGTCGCACTGGACCGGTGCAAAAGCGCCGGTGGGACCCAATGCGAGATCAAGACCACATACCACAACCAGTGCGTCGCCCTGGCCCAGGAAAAAGGTGGCGGGGATGTGGTGACCGTTACCGGGCCGGACCAAACCAGGGCCGAATCCCGATCCGTGGAGAAATGTGGCGGCGAGGCGCGTTGCGCCGTCGTCTACAGCGCCTGCAGCGATGCCGTCCGAGTGCAGTGAGCCGACCATGACCATGCGAAAGAAAACCCTCTTCCTGTCCACCACCCTGCTCGCCGTGGCGAGCGGTGGCGCCTTTGCCGCCGACGTGGCCGCACCGCCGGAAATCGTCGCGGCCGTGCCGTCCGGCGCCCATCTGGTCGCGTTCAAGAAGAGCGGCGACCAGATGGGCGCCGACGCGGTGGCCGTTTATGAAACGACTGCCGACGCCTCGGGCTCGCGAAACAGGGAGCTTCTGGTCTTCCGCAAGCAGAATGGCGCGTTCCAGGAAGTGGTCCGTAGCGACCGCATCGTCGCCTGCTCCACCTGCAGCCCCGAGCGCAGCGATCCGTTCGTGAGCGCCGACCAGATCAAGGTGACACCCGGGCACATCGACATCCGGCAGAGCTACGGCGACGCCCATCCCACCGACGTGACCTTTGCCTTCGCCTACGACAAGGGCCAGTGGCGAGTGACGTCGGCATCGAGCCAGGACGGCGCGGGCAAGGTCACCCGCATCCCCCTGCCCTCTTCCGGCCTCCTGAAGGATTTCGACGGCGGGTGGCAACGCAAGTCCTTCTGGAACGCCCTGATGCTGAACGACGTGAAGCATTCGTTCCGCTTCCTGCTGGCCCAACCCAGCGAAAGCGCGCTCGCAGGCAAGATCGACGATACCCGCAAGGAAAGCGGCGACTGGCATGTCGCGGCGCGCGTCGCGGACGGTTGCATCGCGCTCGCCCGCGATGCGTCCGGCACGTTCTTTCCCGTCGCCAAGCCGGGCACCTCCTCGAAAGACCAGGCATCGCAGGAAGCGATGGCTGCCTGCAAGGCCCAGGGCAAGGGCGAGTGCGAAGCGGTGCGCACCAGCTGCAGCGCCGGCCCCATCTAAATCATCGGTTACGCAAGAAGGAGACGCGCCATGGATACCGTATCGGATCAGAACATCAAGCGGTTGGTCGAGACGCAAGGCAAGAACCGCATGTACGAACTCGAGGACGGCACCTGGCTGAAGGCGTCGGAAGGCACGGTGGCCTGGCGCAACAACAACCCAGGCAACCTGAAGTTCGGTTACCACGACAGCGCCGATACCACGGTGCACACCAAACGCACGAAGGAAGAGGCACTCGCCTCCGCCCAGAAGAACTACGACGGCGTGGTCGATCTCGACCAGTGGGGCAACGCGGTCTTCAAGAACTACGAAGCCGGTCGCGCGGCGCAGGAGAAGCTGATTTCCGGGAAGTGGGGCGACAAGACCGTCGACGAGATGGTCAAGTCGTATTCCAAGCCGGATTACAGCGGCCAGACGCACTACGAAAACCAGGTCAAGACGATCTACGCCACCGCGAAGGCGCAAGGCCTGGACCTGGAAGGCAAGAAGATCAGCGACATGTCGCAGAAGGAACTCGATGCCCTCGCCGACGGCGTCAGCAAGGCCGAGGGTTGGCGAGCCGGCACGGTCCAGGCATCCAAACCGCTCACGGTCGAAGAACTGCGTGAGACCATGGGCAAGAGCGCCCCGTCCTCCCCCGCCAAGGGCCATGGGGGCGGCGCGCTGCGCGAAGGTGCGCACGGCGAAGACGTGCGCCACGTGCAGGAGAATCTCAACAAGCTCGGCTACACGGGATCGAACGGCAAGGCGCTGGAGCCCGACTCCCGCTTCGGCGCGCAGACGAAGGAAGCCATACAGAAATTCCAGCGCGAACACCACCTGACGGACGACGGCATCGTCGGCGACAAGACGATGAAGGCCATGAACGACGCCGTGCAGGCGAAGAAAGGTGCCGCGCCGGCCCACGCCGCCGGCCAGCCCTCCACCGGCACGCACGGCCCGATGCTGGACGACCCCGCCCATCCGCGCCACGACATGTACGAGCAGGCCCTGGCCGGGGTGCGGGATTTCGAAAAGCGCATGGGTCACGCATCCGGTCCGCATACCGCCAACGTGTCGGGCGCACTGACCGCCGCGGCGCTCAAATCGGGCCTGGATCGCATCGACCACGTGGCCGTCTCGGACGATGCCAACAAGGCCTATGCCATGCAGGGCGACGTGGCCTCCCCGTTCAAGAAACACGCGGAGATCGACGTCGCCAACGCGGCCAGGACGCCGCTGGCGGAAAGCAGCGCACAGGCCCTGAACCACGCACAGGCGCAGGAAAACGCCCGCCCGGCCCCGCAGCAGAACACGAATCAGCAGCAGGCCGCCTCGCAGCCGGCAGCGCCCGCACAGCCGCAGTTGCCTGGGCAACCGTAAGCAAGACGCTCGGCGCAACTAGGACAGATAATGGACGAGCTGAAGGCGTTCGCGACCGAAGGCACCCGGATACTGGAATGGAAGACCGGAGACCTCACCGGAAGCGGCCGTATGGACGCCTTGCTCGTGCTGGACCCGCCCGGTGCGGGCGACGAGAAGCTCGGCGAAGGACCGGAACGAACCGTGCTTCTGCTGATCCGCGGCATGTCGGGCCGGTGGAACCAGGCCGGCACCAATCGACGGATCGTCCCCAGCGCCACCCGTGGCGGGGTGGCCGGCGACCCGTTCGGCTACGTGAGGCTGGAAGAAGCCGGCTTCACGGTCGTCAACGGGGGCGGCAGCCGCGAACGTTGGGCTGATGAATTCTCCTTCACGTACAGGGAAGATCGCGAAGACTGGTTCGTCAGTAAGGTGGTCCGGCGGGTGTCCGACAGCGAGACCGGACTGGAAAAACGTATCGACCTGAGCCCGGAGGAACTGGGCCTGATCGCATTCGAAGACTTCGACCCGGTGACGATTCCGGAGGTAACACTCCCCTGAACCGTGGTTTTTCCGCCCCCATTTGGCGGGACAAGGCAGCACGGTGCTGCCGCATCGAGAGTGAAACAGGAGCTGCACATGGCGATTGACCGTGAGACCCAGGTGATGATGGACGCCTACTCGGCGGGCATTCGCTCGCCCAAGGAACTGGCCAACTACATGGCCCAGGTGACCCATGAATCGAATGGGCTGAACCGTCTGGAAGAAAGCTTCCGCTACACGCGCGACAACTCGCAGATTCCCACCCAGTCGGCCTGGCGCGAAGGCGCCAACCGGCTGGATGCCGCCCGCAGGGATGCCTTGCAGGGCAAGCCCGAGCGCCTGGCCGAGCTGATGTACGGCGGGCGCAACGGCAACGACGAACCCGGCGACGGCTGGAAATACCATGGCCGTGGCTACCTCCCGCTCAACGGCAAGGACAACTACCGCGCCGCCGGCGAAGCCATCGGTGCCGATCTGGTGGGTAAACCCGAGCTGGCCGCCGACCCTCAAACCGCGTCCAAGGTCGCCTCGTGGTACTGGAGCCACCGCATTCCCGAGCATGCGAGGGAAGACGTGAAGGCCGCCACCCTCGCCATCAACGGCAAGTACCACGGACTGGAAGACCGGGAGCGCCGCTTTGCCGAATGGGAGCGCCGGCTCACGCCCGAAGTGATGCAGCGACTGGAAGGCGGCGCCGTGGGTCGCCCGATGGAGACGACACCCGCACATGCCGCGTCGAAAGCGCCCGACGACCAGGCGCTCATCGACCAGGCGCGCAAGGGCGTGCACGAACTGGACCGGCAACGCGGCCGCCAGCCCGACCAGTTCAGCGAGAATCTCACCGGTTCGCTCGCGGCGGCCGCGAAGCGCGACGGCCTCGATCGTGTCGATCACGTGGTGCTCAGCGACGACGCCTCGCGCGCCTACGCCGTGCAGGGCAACCTCGACTCACCGCACAAGCGCATGGCCGAGGTGCAGACCGCGCAAGCCGTGAACAAACCCTTCGAAGAGAGCATGAAGGAGATGGCGAACCTGGCTCACCGACAGCCGCAGGCACAGCTCGAGCAACAGCAGCCATCGCAGCACAAGCCGCCGACCGGCCCAGGCATGTGAGGCGGCGGCCACCGACCGACGCTGCGGGAAAGCGCACATCGCGGTCCCGTAGACAGCGATAAGGTGCCCGGAAAGGAAAAAAGCCAGAAAGCGAGAAAGCGCATCAGGGGGGACCCGTCCGGACGATGGGTCGACGGCACGCGGGACGCGACGCCGACCGACAGTCAGACAGGAGTTACACATGGCGATTGATCGTGAAACACAGGTGCTCACCACCGCTTACGCGAGCGGCATCCGTTCGCGCCGCGAGCTGGCCAATTACATGGCTCAGGTGACGCACGAGTCCAACGGGTTGAACCGGCTGCGGGAAAGCTTCCGGTACATGCGAGGCGTCGCGCAGATCCCCGTGCAGGCGGCCTGGCGCGACGGCCCGCAGGCGCTGGATGCCGCGCGCAAGGAAGCCTTGCTCGGCCGCCCCGAAACGCTTGCCGAGTTGATGTACGGCGGCCGTAACGGTAACGACCAACCGGGCGATGGCTATCGCTATCACGGTCGCGGCTACCTGCCCGTGCCCGGCAAAGCGCATTACCGCGCCGCGGGCCAGGCGCTCGGGCTCGATCTGGTGAACGACCCCGACCTCGCCGCGGAACCGGAACACGCGGCGAAAATCGCGGCGTGGTACTGGAAGAACCGTGTTCCCCCGTCGGCGCGCGAAGACGTACGCTCCGCGACCGAGGCACTCAACGGCAAGCTCTACGGTCTCGACGACCGTCGCGAGCGGTTCGAGTCCTGGGAGCGACGGCTCACGCCGGAACTGCTGGAACGGCTGGAGCGTCGGCAGCCAGAGCGCGCCGCCGACACGTTCCCGCATGAAACGCTCGGCGGCGCGGTTCCCGCGGTGGCGGGCGTGCGCCGTCACGGCACGAAGAACAAGCCGAAGAGCGATGCCGAGAGCCCCGCCACGACGACCGATGCGGCCAACGAACCGGGCGACCCCGTACTGATGCTCGAGATGCAGCGCGACATCATGGAGGTCACCACGGAGTACGTCCCCGAGTCGCGTCGCCACCGACACCATCGGCACCATCCATCGCTCCATCACGTCGACCATCCCCAGCACGCGCTCTATGCACAGGCACGCGATGCGGTACGTCGCCTCGACGAGGCGCGCGATCGCAGGCCCGACGAAAACAGCGACAAGCTCGCGGCGGCGCTCACCGTGGCGGCACACGCGAAAGGCATGGAACGCATCGACCATGTCACGTTGAGCGACGACGCGAGCAGGGTCTACGCCGTGCAAGGCGATGTGCGCTCACCCCACAAACAAGTGGCCGACGTGCATACGGAGCGCGCCCTCGACACGCCCGTCGAACAGAGCGCGGCGGCACTCGCGCGGGAGCAGGCCAAGGCCGCGCCCGAGCCTCGTCACGAACCGGCCGCGATCAAGCCCGCCCATGGGCCCTGACATCCCGTCGCGTCAAGAAAGCCGCCACCCACGCAAGGATCCACGCATGAATCAGCTCCTGAGGAACATCGTACTCACATCTTGGATGGCATGGCCGCTATGCGCATGCCAGCGACCCGCCGAACAGGCCGCTGCGCCCGCGGCCACCTCCACCGCGCCGTCTCCGGTGACCACGTCGGCACCGTCCGCCCCCAGCGCGATGGCATGCCCGGCACCGACGTTCGAGGGCTTCTTCAAGCGCTTTGCCGACGACGTCGCCGTGCAGAAGGCGTACGTCACCGACCCGCTGCAAAGCGACTCCGTCGACGCCGAGGCGGAACCCGAGCCCGCGCCCGTGCACAAGACGCTCAAGGCGTCGGAGATCGCCTTTCCCGTGCTGCCCACGACGACGGAGCTGGCCAGCAAGGGCCTCAACGTCACCACGGAACATCCGGACCCGTCGGACATTGCCGTCACGGTCAGCAAGCCGGATACCGACGACCAGAAGGTGTTCCATTTCCGTCCGTCCGACGGTTGCTGGACGCTCTATCGCATCGACGACCAGTCGCTCTGATCCCACGAAGCCAGGAGTTATCCCATGTCATACCAGGAAGTGATGGACACGATCCTGCCGCCCTCCGGGCGGACGGCGCCCCATATCACCGGCCACTTCGGCGAGCACCGGGAGGGCAAGCCCAAGCCCCACGGCGGTTCCGACTTCAATTACGTCGGTGGCCAATCGGGCAAGAACCTCACCCACCCGGAAGTGCATTCGCCCATCAGCGGCGAGGTCACCTTCGTCGGCGGGCAATACGGCACGATCAAGATCCGCGACGCCGACGGCAACAGCCACGAGCTGCTGCACACCAGTTCGCAGTCGGTGAAAGTGGGCCAGCACGTCAACGTGGGCGACGACATCGGCACGATGGGCGGCCAGGGACCGGGCAAGAAGGGCGACCATACCTACGCCCAGCACGTCCACTATCAAATCAAGGACAAGGACGGAAAGCTCGTCAATCCGGAGGAATACTGGAAAAACCGTTCGCCGGGTGGCCCATCCCACGCGTCGCCCCACGGCGAACGCGCCCACCCCGGTACCATGCGTGCCGGCGACCACGGCGACGATGTAAAGACCCTCCAGGAAAAACTCAACAAACTCGGTTACCACGACGAAAACGGCAAGCCGCTGGTGCCGGACGGCAAGTTCGGCGATCACACGAAGGCGGCCGTCGAACGGTTCCAAAAGGACCACCATCTCGACCAGGACGGTATCGTCGGCAAGAACACCCTGAAAGCGCTCGATGGCCAGGAGAAGACGGCTCCCCGGCTGGACGACAAGGCGCACCCGCACAACCCCGTCTATGACGGTGCGACGAAAGCCACGGACCGTCTCGACGAAAAGCTCGGTCGCACACCCGACGAACAGAGCCAACGCCTCGCCGGAGCCGCGACGGCCGCGGCCGTCAAGGGCGGCCTGACGCACATCGATCACATCGTGATGAACGAGGATGGAAGCAAGGGTTACGCCGTGCAGGGTGAACTCAACTCGCCGCTGAAGAAGGTCGCCGAATTCGACGTGAACCAGGCCCTCGCCACGCCGCTGGAAAAGAGCAGCGAGGCTGCGATGCAAACGCAGACCGCGCAATCGCATGCGCAAGTCCAATCGCAGGCGCAGTCGCAACAGCAACAGCAACAGCAACAACAGCAGCAATCCGTGGCGCGGTAAACGGGATACGGCGATGACACGTCACCCTATCCCACCGCCATGGCGTGCCATCGCCCTGCCCCTGTCCCTTTTCCTGACGCTACCCGCCCACGGTGAAGCCATGAAACAGCCCGACGTGAAGCTCAATCCGCAGCCGCGCATGCGCTACGAGATCACCGCCACGGTGCACGGCGCGCCCGGCCCCTTCGAACGTATCGACGGTCACGTGGATTACGAAGTCAGCAACCCCGCCTGCGTGCCGATGACGCCTGTCATGGGCGCCACCGTGGTACCGCGCAAGCGGGTTCCCGTGACGTTCACGCGGAGCGGCGACGGCCGGTTCCGCGGCGAGATCTACATGGATTACCTCCAGGACGAAGACTACTTCGGCCAGGGCGTGTGCCATTGGGCCGTGGTCGGCGCCACGGCCGACTTCCATCACCGCGAGGTGAACTTCAGCCCGGCCATCTACAAGGACGACATCCTCGGCAAGCGCGACGTGGTGAAGTATTTCTCGAAGAAGTCCTACGAGCATGCCGACAACGAGCGCATCGACATTGGCGCGAACGACACCAGCGCGTTCAACGATGCCGCAGCCACGTTCTCGATCACGCTCCACGCCGCGGAGCGGCTGCCGTGAGCCCGCGGTCGACGGACTACGCCCTGCTCTCGCAGGACGTGTACCACGACACCGCCGTCAACCAGACCGTCAAGCTCGACGGCATCACCTACCGCGTGCTCGACGCGGCCAACGACCCGATCACCGGCTTCCAGGCCCAGGCCTACGTGCGTGAAGACGTGCAGCCCCAGCAGGTGATCGTCGCCTTCCGCGGCACGGAATTCGACCGCCAGCCGGTACGCGACGGCGGCGTCGACGCGGGCATGGTACTCACCGGCCTCAACCTGCAGACGCCCGACGCGCTCGCCTTTACCCGGCGAGTGATGAACGAGGTGAACAAGGCCGCGGAGGACGAAGGCCGTAAGCCACCGGAAATCACGGTCACCGGCCACTCACTGGGTGGCACGCTGGCGGAGATCAGCGCGTACGAATTCGGGCTCAAGGGCGAAACCTTCAACGCCTACGGTGCGGCGGGCCTTCGCCAGGGCATTCCGGAGGGCGGCACGCAGGTGATCGATCACGTGCGCGCGGGCGATCTCGTCAGCGCGGCCAGTGCGCATTTCGGCGAAGTGCGCGTCTACGCCGCCCAGCAGGACATCGATACGCTGACCAAGGCGGGCTACCGCGACGACAGCGGCCTGCTCTCCCTGCGCAACCCGATCAAGGCCACCGACTTCAGCGCCCACGCCATCGACAACTTCGTCCCGGACAGCAAGCTGCTCGGCCAATCGATCCTCAGCGAGGAAAGCCAGGCCCGTTACCGCGCCCACGAAGGCATGGTCGACCGCTACCGCGACGACGTGATGGACATCCGCAAGGGTATCTCCGCGCCATGGGAAATCCCCCACGCCATCGGCGAGCTGAAGGACGTCATCGAGCACGAAGCGCTGGAGAAAGTCGGCGAGGGTTTGCAGGCCATCGAGCACGGCGTGGAAGACGTGGTCCACAAGGTGGAAGAAGGCTTCGAACACCTGAAGGAAGGCGTGCAGCACGTCAGGGAAGAGATCGGGGAAGGCATTCATGCCATCGAGGAGAAAGCATCGAGCGCGTGGCATGCGCTGACGCATCCGAAGGAGTGGTTCGAGCATGATAAGCCTTCGGTAAGGCTCGATGACCCTGACCATCCTGGCCATGCGCTTTTCAAGCAGGCACAAACCGCGGTGTACAGCCTTGATAATGAACATCAACGAAAGTCGGATGAGAAAAGCGACCGCATTGCCGCTTCGCTGACAGTGGCGAGCAAGAGAGATGGATTGGATCGCGTAGACAAGGTCGTTCTGTCGCCCGACAGCACCCATGCGTATGCCGTACAGGGGGACATGAACTCCCCGTTGAAAAAATTTGCGATTGTGGATACCGAAAAAGCCACATCAACCACCATTGAACAAAGCAGCTCGGAATGGCGGACCTTAGCCGATCAACAACAGAGATCTATCCCGGATCAACAACAGCTTCGACCTGCAAATCCACCAGGCCATTCACCGGCACCGACCATATAACCGAGGATTTCCAACATGAATCGTTATCTGCTTGTTCTAGGAATCTTGCTGTCTTCCTCCGCCTTTGCGGACAGCACACGTTTCCGCGCCAACGATCCTTTTCTCTTTTGCCACGACGGACTAAAGGCTCCCGACCCCTGCTGGAAGCCGTTGCCCCCCTACACCGGAAACTTCTGGCTAAATCCGGAATGCAACCGCCCCAATCCCTATAGTGAAAGATATTGGACCATTGATGAGGAAGAATCATTCACCGATTATCTTCGCATTTGTCCACAAGCGAAGGATTCCGGCGAATGGGACTCAAAGGGAGGACAAGCAGACACTACGCCCTTCGTACATTGATACCAAATAAAAGCTTCCGTTAAAGGTTCAATCATGCAAAAAAACAGGGGATATTTGGCCGTCGGCCTGCTGATCGTCGCGATCATCGTCGGCGAGTTCCTGGCTGGCTACTTCACGTTGGCCTTCATAGGAATGAAACAGACGCCGCTGGCATGGAACACCTTCATCAGCTACGCCCGCGCGCTCGACCTCAAGGAAGTCCAACCCTACGTCTGGAAGATCAAGACCGCCGGCTTCATCGGCTTCCTGATCCCGCTCATCCTCTGGTGCGTGGCGGCGTATTTCCTGTTCCGCTCGAAGAAGCAGTCGATGCACGGCGACGCCCGCTTCGCGTCCTCGGGTGACCTGCGCAGCAAGAAGATGCTCTCCCCCGCCCCCAACGGCATCCTGGTGGGCAAGTTCAAGGGCGATCTCGTCCGCCTGCCGGGCCAGCAGTTCGTGATCCTCGCCGCGCCGACCCGCTCGGGCAAGGGCGTGGGCGTGGTGATCCCGAACCTGCTCGACTACCAGGAATCGGTGGTCGTGCTGGACATCAAGCAGGAGAACTTCGACCTCACCAGCGGCTGGCGCGCCAGCCAGGGGCAGGAGATCTACCTGTTCAACCCGTTCGCGGAGGATCGCCGCACGCACCGCTGGAACCCGCTGAGCTACGTCTCGAAAGACCCTGCGTTCCGCGTGTCCGACCTCATGAGCATCGCCTCGATGCTCTACCCCGACGTTTCCGACGACCAGAAGTTCTGGGTGAGCCAGGCGCGCAACGCGTTCATGGCCTTTACGCTCTATCTCTGCGAGAAGTGGGATCACGACGAGAAGAACGGCTTGCCGATGATCCTTCGCACCAAGCCGACGCTGGGCATGGTCTATCGCCTGTCGTCCGGCGACGGCACCGACCTGCGCGAGCTCTACACACGACTGTCGAAGGAGCCCTTCCTCAGCGGCAATGCGCAGTCCGCTTTCGCCAACCTGCTGTCGCAGGCGAACGAGACGTTCGCGTCGATCCTCGGCACCTTCAAGGAGCCTCTCAACGCCTGGATCAACCCGGTGCTCGACGCCGCCACCAGCGAGGACGACTTCCTGCTCACCGACGTACGCAAGAAGAAGATGACGATCTACATCGGCATCCTGCCCAACAAGCTGGCCGAAAGCCGTCTCATCGTGAACCTGTTCTTCAGCCAGCTCATCAACCTCAATACCAAGGAGCTGCCGCAGAACAACCCCGCACTGAAGCACCAGTGCCTGCTGCTGATGGACGAATTCACCTCGATCGGCAAGGTGGAAATCATCGCCTCGGCGGTGTCGTACATGGCCGGCTACAACGTGCGCCTGCTGCCGATCATCCAGAGCATGGCCCAGCTCGACGCCGTCTACGGCAAGGACGTGTCGCGCACCGTCATCACCAACCATGCCCTGCAGATCGTCTACGCCCCGCGCGAGCAGCAGGACGCCAACGACTACTCGGAGATGCTCGGCTACACCACGGTTCGCCGCGAGAACATCACCAAGAGCAAGAAGGGCGACGTGAGCCGCAGCCACACCGAGGAGAAGCGCGCCCTGATGCTGCCGCAGGAACTCAAGGCGATGGGCACGGAGAAGGAAGTGTTCCTCTACGAGGGCATTCCCCATCCGGTGATGTGCGAGAAGATCCGGTACTACGAGGACAAGTACTTCACCTCGCGCCTGATGAAGAAGGTGGATGTGCCGCAACTGGCCGTCTGACCCGCGAAGCGGCGGCCGGTGACAAAAACGTCACCGGTCGTTTCCATCCCATCGTTTCTGCCGCGTCACGGTGGGAAGCGGGCCACGGCGCCTTTGGCTGGGGTGGATGGTGTGTCAGGCCGAACAACTCCGCGTGCACCTGTGCCATGGCGCTCGACGAGTCCGCCCACAGCGTCACGGATGCTGAGCGCCTGTCAGCGGTAGCCCCACGACGGATGCATCCATGGGGCAGGCAGGCAAACGGGCTGGGTGGCCGTCCATGGCGGCCCGTTTACCCAAATTCGCATATGGCTGGTGGTGACCACGCGCTACGCTACCGGGCACCAAACCGACCATGGAGGTCTTATGCACATCCGTCGCACCCTGCCGTCCCTCTCGCTGCTCGCCGGGCTGCTTGCCGGCCCCGTCCTCGCCGCCGCTCCGCCGGCCACGGGACTCGGCCAATCGTGGCCGAACACCACCGATGTCAGCACCCATCCGAATTGGCATGTGTATGTGTTCGCGCGCGGTTCGACCCGATACATCCAGATCAACGACGCCCAAGGGGTGGTTCGGGGGGCCTTTGCCCGAACACCCTACAGCTTGGTCGGCCTGCCCATCGGCACCGACGCGGGCAACCTGTCGACCCCCGACGAACCCCTGCCACCCCCGGCGAGCCGCCAGTCGGTGCAGGTCTATCAGGGCGATGGCGTCCAGGCGTTTGTCGCGCCGCAGCCGGACGGTACAGCTCGCCTGATGCTGGTGTCGAGCGATTGCAAGGCCGATCCGATCAACTGCAACAAGGGCAGCCCCTGACGGTCAGCGCTCTCGTAGCAGCGGGTGGGCGGCAGGCTGGCGCTTGCCGCCCACCAACAACCCCGCGGACATGACGAAAGCCAAGACGACCTGGCAATGGATGACCGCCGGGTCGCGCACGACGTGGCTGGTCAGCGCCAAGGCAATGCTCGCACCCGTGCCGGCCATCGCCGTGCCGCGCCACCCGTAACGCCACGCCATGGCGACCATCGGCAGGATCATCGCCAATCGCGCGAGTTGCTGGGCACCCGACGTCTCGCTGGTGTTGGCCAGCCAGGTCAAGGCGACCAGCACCGGCGCCACCCCCATGCATGTGTCCCGCACCAGCGGACTGCGCAGGACCGCCCATACCGAGGGCGTGACCCGCCACCGGTCCTGGAGCGCCAGGAGGGTCGGCACGAGGGTGAGACCGCCAAGGTAACCGCCGAGCATGTACGCGCTGAAACCGACCCAAAGCAACGGTCCAGGCGAGCCGTCGGTCGACAGGGCCATCAGGGCAATCCACAGGGAGGCCGTGTCGCGCACGGTACTCAGCGCCGCGCAGCACAGGGTCGCCGTGACGACGTAGCCCATGCACAGGCGACCGTCGGGGTCGCGCAATGCGCCCCAGCGGCGTAAAGGTTTCATGCCGGCCATGCAAACGACGATTTGCGGCACCGCGGCGGCCAGGGCCCAGGCAGGGCCGAAGTCGTCGATGCAGGCCAGGGCGTTTTCCAGCACGGGAAGGAACTCTCCCAGCGCGAGGGCGGGCCAAAGCCGCATCGGCACCAGCAACAGGCAACACAGCCGAAAGCCGACCGTCAGCTCCCAATGGGCCAGGCTCAACGCGTAGGCAATCCGGTAAAAAGCGGCGTATGCGGCCGCCACGGCAACGTGTTGTCCCCAGATTTTCCAGTGCTCCATGCCAACCCTCACGCCATCCCCTTTAGCGTCCCTCATGACAGCGGCAAGGGTGGCAGAAACCGCTGGCAAAATCTCGCGATAAGCCGTGGGCGACAACCCAAATCATAGGCTGATGCCGAAAACGCACTGCGGTTGCTCTGGAGCGTACGAATCGTGCCACCGTCTCCAACTCGACCGTGCACCCATGCCTTGACACCCGACTCGTCGATCGCACGCACAGTCCCCGGGACGATCGGCCCCAGCGACGTGCCGCGAGCGGTGATGGAACGCAGGCCTGCCGCCGTCAGTGCAAGTTTCAGCGTGTCCATCGTCTTCCATTGACCTGGCATCCGACTTCGAAAGGACGCCGCCGTGGGCACGCCTGGCGTTCCGCACACGTGACGAAACGTCATCGGTCTTTTCCAACCCGTCACTTCAGTCGTCGATCCACCCTTGCTTCAATGACGGGACCGTCTATCGAAACGACCGGAGGATCCCATCATGACCGCACGCAAGACCGCCCTGATCGTCGGCGCATCGAGGGGCCTCGGCCTAGCCCTCGCCGAGGAGTTCTGCACGCGGGGATGGGAGGTCATCGCCACCTCCCGAGGCAAGGCGAGCGGACTTGACGAACTGCGCGCGCGTCATCCCGGCAAGCTGGAACATGAACACGTCGACATCGACGACCTGGATACCGTGCGCGCGCTTCACGCCCGCCTGGACAAACGCAAACTCGACGTGCTGTTCGTCAATGCCGGCATCGCTAAAGCCAATGAGCTCACGCCGATCGACGTCGACGAGGCCGATTTCCTCGACATGATGCGCACCAATGCGCTGGCCCCGATGCGCGTGGTCGAGTTGTTCCACGATCAGGTCGATGCCGGCAAAGGCGTGATCGCCGTCATGTCGTCGGAGATCGGCAGCATCGGCAACGCGAACGGCTTCTGGGAGCTCTACAGCTCGAGCAAGGCGGCCCTGAACATGCTGCTGGCCTCGTTCCACGCGCGCCACCCCGGCGACCGGCGTGCCGTGCTGGCGGTGGCACCGGGCTGGGTACGCACGGACATGGGCACGCAGGATGCCACGCTGGACATTTCCGACAGCATTCCCCTGGTGGTCGACGTGGTCGAGGCCAACGCGGGCAAGCCGGGCCTGCGCTTCGTCGATCGCCACGGTGCCGTCCTGCCCTGGTAAGCGCGCCGGCACACCCGGACCGTCGCCGTTCCAACGACGGTATCATGTACGACCGGCCCGCCACGGTTGGCGGGCCTTCGGCATGGAACCTCGCAAAATCATGGCTTTAGCAGAAGACATCTCGGCCGCCGCCGGGCATACGCCGTTCATGCGGCAGTACCTCGCGGCAAAGGCTGAGCATCCCGATATCCTGCTGTTCTTCCGGATGGGGGACTTCTACGAGCTGTTCTACGACGACGCCCGCAAGGCGGCGCGCCTGCTCGACATCACCCTCACCCAGCGCGGCCAGTCGGCCGGCGCGCCGATTCCCATGGCCGGCGTGCCCTATCACGCGGTGGAGGGATACCTCGCCCGCCTGGTGAAGCTGGGCGAATCCGTCGCCCTCTGCGAGCAGATCGGCGATCCGGCCACCTCGAAGGGGCCGGTGAAGCGCGAAGTGGTGCGCATCGTCACGCCGGGCACGGTGACCGACGCCGCGTTGATGGAAGAGCGCCGCGACAACCTTCTGCTGTCCATCGCCGCCGGCCCGAAGGGCTACGGCCTGGCCTGGGTGGACCTCTCCACCGGCCGCTTCCTGCTCACCGAGGTGGCTTCACCCGAAGGCCTCGCCGCCGAACTGGCCCGCCTGCAACCGGCCGAGACGCTGGTCAGCGAAGACGTGGCCTGGCCGAAGCTGGTCAGCACCCTGCCCGGCCTGCGCAAGCGCCAGCCCTGGCATTTCGACGGCGACGCGGCCACCCGCGAACTCTGCCGCTTCTTCAAGACGCGAGACCTGCGCGGCTTCGGCGTCGATGCCCTGCCCCTGGCGGTCGCCGCCGCGGGCTGCCTGCTCGGCTACGTGGAAGAAACCCAGAAGAGCGCGTTGCCCCACCTCACCGGCATGGCGGTGGAGAACGCCAGCGAAACCATCGCGATGGATGCGGCCACACGGCGCAACCTCGAAATCGATACGCACCAGAGCGGCAACGTCGACAACACGCTGCTGGGCGTGCTCGACGAAACCGTCACCCCGATGGGTGCGCGCCTGCTGCGTCGCTGGCTCAACCGCCCGCTACGCGACCGCACGACGCTGCGCGGGCGGCACCAGGCCATCGGAAGCCTCATCGACCACCGCCGCCACGGCAGCCTGCGCGAGCGCCTGCGCGGCGTGGGCGACCTCGAACGCATCCTCGCCCGCGTGGCGCTTCGCTCGGCGCGTCCGCGCGACCTCTCCACGCTGCGCGACGGCCTGGCCGCCGCACCCGCCCTGCGCGAAGACATCGCCGGTATCGACAGCCCGCTGCTGCACGCCCTCGTCGAGCGCATCGGCGATCACGCCGACACCGCCGCCCTGCTCGCCCGCGCCATCGTGCCGCAGCCGCCGGTGCTGCTGCGCGACGGCGGCGTGCTCGCCGAAGGCTACGACGACGAACTCGACGAGCTGCGCCGCCTCTCGACCAACGCGGACCAGTTCCTGGTCGACATGGAAGAGCGCGAAAAAGCCGCCAGCGGCATTCCGACGCTGAAGGTGGGCTACAACCGCGTGCACGGCTATTACATCGAGATCACCAAGGCGCAAGCCGACAAGGCACCGCAGCACTACACGCGCCGCCAGACAACGAAGAACGCCGAACGCTACATCACCGAAGAGCTCAAGCAGTTCGAAGACAAGGTGCTCTCGGCGAAGGAGCGCTCGCTGATGCGCGAACGCGCGCTCTACGAACTCCTGCTCGACAAGCTCATCGAGCGCCTGCCCGAACTGAAGACCGCCGCCTCGGCGATGGCCGAACTCGACGTCCTGGCCGACCTCGCCGAACGCGCCGAAACGCTCGACTGGGCCATGCCCGAACTCTCCGACGCGCCCGGCATCCGCATCGAACGCGGCCGCCACCCGGTCGTGGAGAAGGTGCGCGACGAACCGTTCGAGCCGAACGACCTGGTGCTCGACAAGGGCCGCCGCATGCTGGTGATCACCGGCCCGAACATGGGCGGCAAATCCACCTACATGCGCCAGAACGCGCTCATCGTGCTGCTCGCCCACGTGGGCAGCTACGTACCGGCTTCGTCGGCGGTCATCGGCCCCATCGACCGCATCTTCACCCGCATCGGCGCGGGCGACGATCTCTCGCGCGGCCAGTCCACCTTCATGGTGGAGATGAGCGAAACGGCGAACATCCTGCACAACGCCACCGATTGCAGCCTCGTGCTGATGGACGAGGTCGGCCGCGGCACCAGCACCTACGACGGCCTGTCGCTCGCCCGTGCCGCCGCCGTACACCTGGCTTCGGTCAGTTGCGCGTTCACGCTGTTCGCCACGCACTACTTCGAACTCACGGAGTTGGCGGGCGAATTCCGCACCATCGCCAACGTGCACCTGGATGCCGTGGAATACGGCGAGCAACTGGTGTTCATGCATACGGTGAAGGACGGGCCGGCCAATCGCAGCTTCGGCCTGCAGGTGGCGGCGCTGGCCGGCTTGCCGAAGACGGTGATCGCCGATGCGCGCAGCTACCTCGCCGCGCTCGAGCAGGGCCACGAGGTGACGGCGGCCGTCGCCGCCCCGCCCTCCCCGGCGCCTCAGATGGGCCTGTTCGCGCCGCCGTTGCCTTCGCCGGTGGAAGAAGCCCTGCGTGCCATCGACCCGGACGACCTGAGCCCGCGCGATGCGCTGGAGCAGATCTATAAGTTGCGGAAAATGCTGCGCTGAAGCATTGAGGCGCCCTATCGCCACGATCTGAACAATCGAATTCACTCGGGGGCGCGGGCTGCCTATAGTGGCGGCGCTTCCTCTTTCGATGCTTCAGGTTTCACGGGGCCTTACGACTCTCCATCTTCCGGTTCCGTGGCGTCCCCCGCCCCCATCCCGTGTCAGCAGCCCGGGATGGGGATTGGGGGGCGGATTTCAGCCAAGACGGTTTCCGGTTCCCACGACAGCATCGGCTTCCTTTTCCATGGATACGCCGATGAAGATCCTGATCGCCGGCTGGCTCGCCCTGGCCCTCGCCACGACCGTTTCCGCCACGACCCCGGATCGTCTGTCGCCGGGCGATCACGTCGCCGACGTGGACGGCCTCCGTTTTCACTATCGCGTGGCGGGACACGGGCCGTTGCTCGTGGTGCAGGCACCCGGCTGGGGGATCGGCACGGACTACCTCGCCAACGGGCTGGCGCCGTTGCGGGCGCACTTCACGGTGCTGACATATGACCCGCGCGGCACCGGCGATTCGACGCCGGTGCGCGCGAACGAGCACCTGGGCAACCTCGACCTGGCGAACGACCTCGAACGGCTGCGCAAGTATTGGGGCCTTTCGAGGATGAACCTGCTGGGCCATTCCAACGGAAGCGCCATCGCCATCGTGTATGCGGAAACGCATCCGGCGCAGGTCGACAAGCTCGTGCTGGTCGGTTCACAACTGCTCGGTTACACGGGGGATTCCGGTCCCGCCTACGATGCCGAGAAAGCGCGCAGGAAGGCATCCCCGGATTTCGCCTGGCTGCTCGCGCACATCGGAGACAAGGCGCCCTCCGACGACCAGGGATTCACCACCTATTTCCGCGAACGCGTGGGCTTTTACGTCTATGACCCCGGCAAGGACGCGCCGACCATCGTCCGCCAATTGACGAATACCATGTCGAGGTCGATGAATCGCGCGTTCGACGAGTCGCCCGCCGCGGACAAGGCACCGCCGCTGTCCGACCTGGGCAAGATCACCGCGAAGACCCTGGTCGTGGAGGGCCGCCAGGATCCGGTATGCCCCCTGGCGGAATCGGAATTCCTGCGCGACGGCATCCACGGGGCCCGCCTCGTGGCCATCGACCGGTCCGGGCACTTTCCGTGGGTCGAGCAGCCCGGTGCGTTCTTCGCGCCGGTGGAATCGTTCTTGTCCGAATGATCAGCGTCCGGCTGGCGCGCTCACGCGAGCCATCAGCCATACCATGATCGCCGATGCGGCGAAGACGAAGAAACGAAAGCTGGCGGCGGGAAACAGGACAAGGTGGATAACGACGAAAACCGCGGGCAGCACCAGCAGCCCGATGAAACGCGTGCGGTCCGCGAGTGCTTCGTCGGGTTGCCTGCCGAACCCTGCCACGAATATTCCCAGACCGTAGATCGCCCCCTGGGGATGCATCGCCAGGCCCATCGCAGCCGTCACGTAGGGCCTCAGGTAATCGCCGAACGCATGCGACGGCGCGAGCGTCGCCGGGTAAGGCGACTTGTGGATGAACGACATGTTGAACAACGTGAGCCATCCGTAAGCGCCATGCGATACCGCCAGGTAGGTGGAAACCGCCACGGCCATCGCCACCGTGGCGCGCACGCGCGAGTAGTCGATGAAGGCGTGGGCGCATAACAAAGCCGAAAGCAGCACGAAATCCGTGCGCACCAGCGGCAGGACGGCAGCGACGACGACAAGCCAGCCGCTGCGCCGGAGAAGCGCGAGCAAAGCCAATAGCGCGAACGCGCAGGCCATCGCATCGGGCGAGGAAAGGCTGGCGATGTCCAGCATCCCCGCCGGCACGGCGATCACCGGCACCGCCACGAGCGGGACGCCAACCTCACGGCACAGTGCCGCCAGCAACAGTACCGACAAGGCGGCGAATGCGGCGCTCACCACGTGGGTCGCCTTCGGATAACCCATGCCGGTCGCCGCATGGATCGCACGCAGGGTCCGGACATACGCCACGCGAATCCGGTAGAACGGAAGCTGCTGAGACAGCGACACGGGGTCGGAAAACACGGTCCGCCGGTAGTCGTCCTGCTGGGTCATCAACTGGAACGTGGACGGATCGACGGCGGCGCCCAGGCTGTCGAACGTCACCCGGCTCAGATCGGCACCCCGGTGACCGTCCGCGCTTGACGCCGCGGCGACGTAGCCGATCAGGTCCCAGTTATTGGCCGGTCGGCAAAGGCCGAACGCCAACACCGCAAACATCGTGATGGCCGTGAACAACAGACCGAGCGCCTGTGGCCGCTTCGCGATCG
This sequence comes from Luteibacter aegosomatis, assembly GCF_023078455.1. Lineage (GTDB taxonomy): Bacteria > Pseudomonadota > Gammaproteobacteria > Xanthomonadales > Rhodanobacteraceae > Luteibacter > Luteibacter aegosomatis. The sequence goes on from NZ_CP095740.1 coordinate 3,407,673, forward strand.
TCCCACCCATGCCGGAACACCTCCTCACCGTGAAGCGGTAGGTGCTTCTTGCGACGGCAAGCGTTGCCTCAGAGGGTTTTCTTCAGGTCCTGGATCAGGCGGCGGGAGCGCTTGTCGGGACGGGAGTCGGGGCGCAGCAGCGCCCCACCGGTCAGCCGGCGATCTTCGCGCTGGCGCTCGCGCTCGGCGAGGCTCTCTTCCGTTTCGGCGTAGAGCTTGCGGGCTTCCGGGGCCGGGCCGCGCTTTTCCGAGAGCGCCTGCACGATACAGGCGAGCCGTTCCTCGCCGCGGGTCACCCGCACGGTATCGCCGACGTGTACCGTCTTCGCCGGCTTGCAGGTGGTGCCGTTCAGCTCCACCTTGCCGCCGTCGATCGCCTGCTTGGCGAGGCTTCGGGTCTTGAAGAAACGCGCGGCCCAGAGCCACACGTCGGCGCGAACGCCCGGTGTCGTTGCGTGTTCGGTCATGTGGCCAAGTGTGCGGCCGGTTCGCGGCAAACCCAAGCCTCAGGCCAGCATCAGATTGCCCAGCGGCACGGTGGCCAGCGACAGCAGGATGCCCGCGCCGAGCACGGTATTCGCCAGCCGAGGTTCCAGCCCGTGCTGGTCGGCGAGAATGGCGGCCGAGATCATCGGCGCCATGGCCGCCTGCAGGACGCTGACGGTCAGCACCAGCCCCTCTATCCCCGTCGCACGTCCCAGGGCGAAGACGGCGAGTGGTGCCAGCAGGAGCTTCCAGCCGAGCCCCGCGACGAGCGGACCGACCTGTTCGCGACGCAAGTGGAGCTGGAATTGAAGACCCACCGAGAACAGGGCCAATGGCGTGAGGGTCTGGCCCACCTGCATCAGCAGACGGTCCACGGCGTCCGGCCAGCCCCCGGCGATACCGACGACCACGCCGGTGAGCAAGGCCAGGAACGCGGGAAACGTGAACACCCGGCGCAGGATGACGCTCGCACGGGTGCCCTTGCCCGAATACAGCGAAGCCACCGCGATGCCGCCCGCCGCGAGCAAGGGAAAACATCCCATCTGGTCGGCGATCACGGCGATGGAAAGGCCCTCCTTGCCGTGCATGGCCTCCATCATCGGATAGCCCATGAACGAGGTGTTGCCCAGGCCACAGACAAGCGCCAGGCAACCGGTGCGCTGTCGTGACCAGCCGAGCACGCGACCCAGCGAGGCGAAGACGATCCATGCGCCGAAGAAGGTGACGTACATACCGGCGACCGGCAGCCAGAGATGCGCGTCGAACGTCACGCGTGGCACGAGGGCCAGCACGAGCGCCGGCAGGGCCACGTTGAGCACCCACCAGTTGATGCCGGGGACGATGCCGTCGGGCAGGCTCGCGTAGCATCGGCAGAGGATGCCGAGGGCGAGGCAGGCGAAGAGGACAAGCAAGGCGGACATGGTCGGACGATAGCAAACGACGAACCCGGGGGCCGTCGCATCCCTTATCGCGGACAGGGTCCGCTCCCACCCTCTGGTAGCTGGCTTGCTACCGAAGGGTGGGAGCGGACCCTGTCCGCGATACCCGCGAGGCGGGCAATCAGCCCAGCAGCACGCGATTCATCCGCTGCACGAACGCCGCCGGATCGGACAGCTGCGCACCGGCCGTGATTTCGGCCTGCTCGAGCAGCAGACCGGCCAGGTCGGCGGCCTTCGCATCGTCGGACTCATCGGCAAGCCGCTTCACCAGCGGATGCGACGGATTGATTTCCAGTACCGGCTTCGAGTCCGGCACGTCCTGCCCGGCTTCGCGCAGCAGACGAGCCAGGTGGGGTGCCATCTCGAAATCCGACAGCGCCAGGCACGACGGCGAATCGGTAAGACGAGCCGACACGCGAACGTCGCTCACGCGCTCGCCGAGGAGGTTCTTCGCCCGTTCCAGCAAGGGCGCGGCCTCGACGCTGGCCGCTTCCTGTTTCGCCTTGTCCGCCTCGTCCAGCGGGAAATCGCCCTTGGCGACGTTGCGCAGGCGCTTGCCGTCGTACTCGTTGAGATAGCCCAGCATCCACTCGTCGACCCGGTCGAACATGAGCAGCACTTCGATGCCCTTGGCCTTCAACGCCTCGAGCTGCGGACTGCCCGCGGCGGCGGCGAAGCTGTCGGCGGTGACGTACCAGATGGCGTCCTGGCCCACCACCATGCGGCCGACGTAGTCGTCGAACGACACCGTCTTCGCCGCGCCTTCGCCCTTGGTCGAAGCGAAGCGCAGCAGCTTCGCGATGCGTTCGCGGTTGGACGCGTCCTCGACGATGCCTTCCTTCAGCGTATTGCCGAAGCTGTTGAGGAACGTGGCGAACTTCTCCGGCTCGTCGCGCGAGAGCTTGTCGAGCAGGTCGAGCACGCGCTTGACGCAGGCGGCCTTGATCTTCTCCAGCTGGCGATTGTGCTGGAGGATTTCGCGGCTCACGTTGAGCGGCAGGTCGTCCGCATCGACCACGCCACGCACGAAGCGCAGGTAGTTCGGCAGCAGCTCTTCAGCCGCGTCCATGATGAAGACACGCTTGATGTAGAGCTTCAATCCCTTGCGCTCGTCGCGACCGCCCATCATCAGGTCGAACGGCGGCTGCTCGGGCACGTAGAGCAGCGTGGTGAAGCTCTGGCTGCCTTCCACGCGGTTATGCGTCCAGGCCAGCGGATCGTTGAAATCGTGTCCGAGCGCCTTGTAGAAGCTCTTGTACTCGTCGTCGGTGATCTCGGTCCTGGCGCGCGTCCACAACGCCGAGGCGGAGTTGATGGTTTCCCAGTCGGTCGGATCGGGCTTGCCGTCCTTCTCCTGCGGCATGCGGATCGGGAAGGCCACGTGGTCGGAATACTTGGTGACCAGTGAACGCAACTGCCAGCGCTTGAGGAATTCGTCCTCGCCGTCCTTCAGATGGAGCACCACGGTGGTGCCGCGTTCGGTGACGTTGGCGTCTTCCAGCGAGTACTCGCCCTTGCCGTCGCTTTCCCAGCGCACGCCCGCCTCGGTGGGCTGGCCCGCGCGGCGGGTGATGACGGTGACCCTGTCGGCGACCACGAAGGCGGAGTAGAAGCCCACGCCGAACTGGCCGATCAGGCGCGCGTCGGCCTTCTGTTCGCCGGAAAGGGCCTCGAGGTAGCGGCGGGTGCCCGAGCTGGCGATGGTGCCGATGTTGGCCACCACTTCATCCCGGCTCATGCCGATGCCGTTGTCGCGGACGCTGATGGTGCGCGCCTCGGGATCCCAGGAGATCTGGATGCGCAGGTCGGCGTCGTCCGCGGTGAGGCTGGCATCGGCCAGCGCTTCGAACCGCAGCTTGTCGCAGGCGTCGGAGGCATTGGAGATCAGCTCGCGCAGGAAGATTTCCTTGTGCGAGTAGAGGGAATGGGTCACCAGGTGCAGGACCTGGGCGACCTCGGCTTCGAACTTACGGGTTTCCTGGCTCACGGTGCCGTTCCTTCAGGTTGGGACAGAACCGTAATTATGGGGGTGCGTGGGGGTGCAAAAAAGGTGTTTTCGGGTACGGCCATGCGCCCGAGGTCGCGGTACCCCGAATAAAAAGGCCGCCCGGAGGCGGCCTTTTCGATCAGCGGGCGTTCTGCAACGCCGCGATGCGCTCCTCGATGGGCGGGTGGCTCATGAACAGGCGCTTGAAGCCCGAAGCGAGGTGACCGGAGATACCGAAGGCCTGGATGGTCTGCGGCAGGGTGGTGTCGCCATGGTTGCCCGACAGGCGCTGCAGGGCCGAGATCATCGAGCCGCGGCCGGCCAGGCTGGCGCCCGCGGCATCGGCGCGGAACTCGCGCCAGCGGGAGAACCACATGACGATCATCGAGGCGAACAGGCCGAAGACGATCTGCAGGATCATCACGGTGACGAAATAGCCGATGCCGCCTTCGCCCTCGCGGTCGCGACCGCCACTGAGCCAGCTGTCGACCACCCGACCCACGACGCGGGCCAGCACGATCACCAGCGTGTTGAGCACGCCCTGGATCAGGGTGAGCGTGACCATGTCGCCGTTCGCGACATGGCCGATCTCATGGCCGAGCACGGCCGACACCTGCTCGCGGTCCATCTGCTGGAGCAGCCCCGTGCTCACCGCCACGAGGGCGTTGTTGCGGGTCATGCCGGTGGCGAACGCGTTCATCTCCGGCGCGTCGTACACGGCCACCTCGGGCATGCCGATGCCGGCCTTGTCCGCGTGGCGGCGCACCGTCTCGAGGAGCCAGCGTTCGGTCTCGTTGGCCGGCTGCTCGATCACCCGGGCGCCGGTGGACATCTTGGCCGTCCACTTGGAGATCGCCAGCGAAATGAAGGCACCGCCCATGCCGAAGACGGCGGCGAAGACGATCAGCCCACCCAGGCCCATGCCGCGCTGTGCCGCCCACTGGTCGATGCCGAGCAGGTGGCAGACGGCCGAAAGCAGGAAGATGACCGCGAGGTTGGTGGCGACGAACAAAGCAATGCGTTTGAACATGATGTTTTCTCTCACGGCGGCTGGCTATAGGGCGCCGCCCGGGGGAAGTTTTCGGGGCGAAGGCTGAACGATTCAATGGCCGGCTCGCCTTCCACCGCGCGAAGGCCCGTGCGGCGCCCTTCGCGCGTGAGCGGCTTGCCCTACACTGTCCGCCTTGCGCGATCTACGTCTTGAGAAACGTCTCATCCTTGGTTTCGTCGACCGTCTACCGTGGCCGCTTCGCCCCCTCGCCGACCGGCGCGCTGCATTTCGGCTCGCTGGTGGCGGCCGTCGGGAGCTGGCTGGTGGCGCGACACGCCGGAGGACGCTGGCTGCTACGCGTGGAGGACATCGATCCGCCGCGCGAGGTTCCGGGCTCCGCCCCCTCCATTCTCCGGACGCTGGAGGCATTCGGCATGCGGGCCGACGAGCCGGTGGTCTACCAGTCGCACCGCCACGCGGCGTACCAGGCCGCCTTCGACCGGCTTCGCGAGCGCGACCTCGTGTTTCCCTGCTGGTGCAGCCGCGCCGAACTGGCCGCGCACGGCGGCATGCATCGCGACGGCCGGTGCGTCGCCCCGCCCGACCCTTCGCGACCTCCCGCCTGGCGCCTGCGCACGCCGGACGAGACCATCCGCTGGGCCGACGACCTGCAGGGCCCGCAGGCGGAAAACCTCCGCGAGTCGGCTGGCGATTTCGTGATTCGTCGCGTGGAAGGCTTGTGGGCCTACCAGCTAGCCTGTGTGGTGGACGACGCCGCACAGGACATCACCCACGTGGTACGCGGTGCCGACCTGCTCGACTCCACGGCCCGGCAGATTCACCTCCAGCATCTTCTCGGCCTGCCGACGCCCGGTTACCTGCATCTGCCGCTGGTGCTGGATGCCGACGGTCGCAAGCTGTCCAAGTCCGCGTCGGCCCTGCCGGTGGACCCCGCCGATCCCCTGCCTGCCCTTCGCCGGGCGCTGGACCGGCTCGGCGTGGACGTGCCGGAAGGGCCGACCACGCCGGAAAGCCTGCTGGCCGCCGCGATCGATACGTTCGATCCTGCGTCGCTTCGCCGCAGTAGTCTTGGGCAGGCGACGGCGTTATAAGAATCGATTGCCCGCGAGGCGGGCTCCACACGAAGGCATAAAGGGTTGGGATGAAGCACGGCATTACGCAACGCACCGCACTGGTCACCGGCGGTACCGGCGGCATCGGTACGGCGATCGTGCGATACCTCGCCCAGCAGGGCCACCGCGTGGCCACCAATTACCGCGACGAGGCGAGGGCGGCGGCGTGGCGCGAGGACATGATCCGCGACGGCATCGACGTGACCATGGTGCCGGGCGACGTCGCCGACCCCGTGTCGGCGGCCGCCATGATCCGTGCCGTGGAAGAGCGCGTCGGCCCGGTGGAGATCCTCGTCAACAATGCCGGCATCACGCGCGACACCACGTTCCACAAGATGGATTACCAGCAGTGGACCGAGGTGGTGAACACCAACCTCAACGCCTGCTTCAACGTGACCCGGCCGGTCATCGAGGGCATGCGCTCGCGGCAGTGGGGCCGCATCGTGCAGATCAGCTCGATCAACGGCCAGAAAGGCCAGTACGGGCAGGCCAACTACGCGGCGGCGAAGGCCGGCGTGCACGGCTTCACCATCTCGCTGGCCCAAGAGAACGCGCGGTTCGGCATCACGGTGAACACGGTGTCGCCGGGTTATGTGGCCACCGACCTGGTGATGGCCGTGCCGGAGGATATCCGCGCGAAGATCGTTTCCCAGATTCCCGTCGGACGCCTGGGACGCCCCGAGGAAATCGCGCACGCGGTGGCTTTCCTCACCTCCGAGGACTCCGGCTGGATCACCGGCTCCAACCTCGCCATCAATGGCGGGCATTACATGGGGTGGTAGCCCCCGTTCGCGGACAGGGTCCTACGGGGTGTCGAGTTTCAATTCATCGAGCGACGTCGGTTCGCGAATCGCCACCCCGTTGTGGTGCGCCCGGAACTTGGCCATGTCCAGATAGGCCCAGCGGCGGGCGCGCATCACCGAGCCCAGCGGCCGGTGGGCCGTCACGCCATGCCATGGACTGAATGCCAGCCGGTCGTCGATGGCCGCGTGGCGCTCCTGGTTCCATGCCGACTGCGGCGGAACCACGATACGCGCCACGTCGATATAGGGGCTCGTCTCCTCCGGCCACGCCACCGACGCGTCTTCGATGGGCATGCTCTGCGGGTCGGTGTAGAACTGGACACGCAGGTCCCACTCGCCGCCCTGCGTCGCGAAATGCTCGATCATGGCTTCGCGCAGGCCGTTCGGACGTCCGCTCAGGTCGACTGCCGCGTCGGTCAACGCCGTGAGGTTGGGCGAATGCGGCGCCACGGACACTTTCACCACGTAATCGCCGAAGCGCAGCGGCGCCTGGCTGTAATAGGTGTCTCCCAACGGATGGGTTTCCGGTTGGCCGCCGAGGGTCAGCAGCGTGGCGCTCTTGCCGCCGAAGGCCTCGATCACGCGTTCGGCGCCCCGCAGGATGGCCGACAGGGCCTTCTTCGCGCCCTCGGCCCGATCCGTGGTGGCTGCGATCGGTTTCAGCCTGGCGGCGAATTTCTTCGCCGTCGAGGCGTTGAACGCGGGGGAGTTCACCATGACGAAGTCCTGCGTCGCGGCGTCCCGGCTATCGGGCAGCCGCTCGCCGTCGACGTTCAGGATCTTCACCGCCATGCCGCGCGGCGTGGAGACGTTGTCGTCGAGGATATCGCCCGGCACGGTCGACAGGCGCATCACCAGGGGGTAGCGACCAGGCCGGGCGAAGATGCCCTGGGCCAGTTCGCGGGGCAGGTCGTCCGGCACGATCATCTCGCCGGTGAGCAGCGCGTGGCTTTTCGCGTGCACGGAGCGGTTCGCATGCCCCTCGTGCCTGAGCGTGGTCTGGTTGATCTCGGTGAGGGTGTGGATCAACTCCTCGACCGTCTTCTCCTCGTCCGGACCGATCTCCTCCAGCCTGTCGTCATAGGGAATCGGCGCGGGATGGAGAGACAGGGGCATGGCACGGCCTCGGGGGGATGTCGAGGGCATCGTGCAACCGTGGATGTGAACGTTCGGTGGCTGGGTATCGTGGTTTTTCCGAAGGGGTACAAGGCCCGGGGGCTACATCAGCTTATAGCTGAAGGTGAGGTTCCAGCGTTTTTCCCGCGTATTGCTCTCGGGCGGTTTATCCCCCGTCGGCTTCGCCAGCGCGAAGTCGATCGAATAGTGTTTCGAGTCCGATACACGCAGGCCGACGGCCGCCGAATCCAGCTTGTCGATCAGCGGCCGCGCACCGTTCAGATAGACGCGGGCGCTCTGATAGGCCACGTAAGGCACGATCGACTTGATCCAGGACAGCCCCGGGACGAAGGCCCGGTTCACCTCCACCGACGCGGCCCAACCGCTGTCGCCCGCCGCGTCGCCCGGGTCGTAGGCGTAGGCGTAGCTCGGGCCGCCGAAGTTGATCTGCTCGGTGGACGGCAGGGTGTCGTCGCTGTACTGGCCGGTCATGCGCAGCACCGTGCCGAACTTGTGCGCCCACTGCTCCGACCACGATCCGCTCATCATGTACCGGGTGAACGACACGTCGGGCAACGTCGTCGCGACGCCGCCGGCGACGTTGGTGAGCGCACGCGAATAGGCCCCCAACGAATCGAAGCCGTGCGCCGCGGCGACGCTGAACTGCACGGTGCGCTTCGGCGCCACGCGCAACCAGGCCAGTTCGGCATTGAGCACGCGCACGCTGGACTGCAAGGCGATCATGACGCCCGTGTCGACGTTGCGATAACGATCGTCCTGCTTCGAGCCGTAGATCCCCATCGTCAGGTTCAGGCGCTTCGTGTTGGTGAGCACGAGGGGATAGATGGTCGAGAGCGCAAGGCGATCCGCCGTGATGCGATGATCGATGTACGAAGGCAGCTGGTTGTTGTCGGTATCCGGGGTGCCCCAGAACCGGCTGGCGTCCACCCTGCCCTGCCACCCCCGCGATCCGATCGGCTCAAGCCAGCCGGCGGCATAGAAGCGCTGGCCCCCGCCGTTCGGAAACAGCGTGGAAAGGCTCAGCTGCTCGCCCAGGGGCGTCGCGCCGTTCTCGAGCACGTTGAACACGCCCTGCGTCCCGGGATGGTTGAAATCCAGTCCATAGCTCACGTCGTAGCGCTGCCGCTTGACGCTCAGGTCGAGGCTCGTCGCGCCGTCGGTGGTGGTCGGCGGAGGCACGTTCGCCCCCACCTGCACGCCCGGCAACTGGCCGAGCAACTGCGTGTAACGTTCGAACGTCTCCTGCCGCAAGGGACGTTCGCCCATCACGTGGTTCGCCATGGCGCGGATGCGATTTTCCATGTTGCCGGCGTCGCCGGTGATCTTGACCTCGGCGACGTAGCCCTCCACCGCGGTGATCTTCACCACGCCGTTGGAGAACGTCTGCGCGGGCACGAAAGCGAACGAGAGCGCGTAGCCCTTGTCCTTGTACATCGCCGTGACCTTGTTTGCCGTCTCGATGAGGTCGCGCACGGTGACGGACTTGCCGCGCATCGGCGCGAAGAGATCGGCCACGGCGGAGAAAGGAATCGACTTCACGCCGGTCACGTCGAAACGCGACGGCGTGACGTGCGTAGCGAGCAAGGCCTCCATCGCCTGTGTCGGCGCCTGCACGTTGACCTGCACCGAGGGCGCCTGCTTCGGCGTTTCCGCGCGGGGAAGGGTCTGCAAGGGGTTGGCGGGGACGCGCACCTGGGCGGGCGCGGAGCACACGACGGTCATGCCGAGTAGGCACCCGAACCATCGATTCATGGAAACTCCCTGCGAGCGATGCCGGACTTCACCCTAGCCGGGCGATATCGAAGACGATGCGCGTTTACGGAAAACGGGCGGTACGTTGCGTACCGCCCGTTCGCTTTCCATCAGCGCCGCTTGCCGCCCAACGCATTGCCGAGGCCGTTGAGCAGGCCCTCGACTGGGTTGGTCTGGGCGCTGCCGCCGCTACCGCCGGTCGTGTTGGTCACGGTCGACACGGTATTCGTCACGCCACTCACCACCCCGCTGACGAGACCGCTCACCGGGTTCTGGCTCGCACCGCCGGTACCACCACTGGCCGCACCGCCGACCGCCGCGACCGTGCCCGTCACGCCGTTCACCAGGCCGCCGACGAGACCGCCGCCCGCGCCCGACTGGCCCGAGATACCGGTCGCGTCCGCCACCGTGTTGACGAGGTTATTGACTGGATTGGTGATAGCAGAGACCGGACTCGTCGGTGAAGTCACCGCCGCGACGGTCTCACCCGCCTTGCCGACCAGGCCCACCACCGGGTTGGTCACCGGGGAGAGCGCCGCTAGCGGGCTAGAGGGGTTCGTGAGGTTGCCGACCAGGCCGGCCGCGCCGTCGAGCGCGGCGTTTACGCCCGCGCCCGTGTTGGCGATGGTGGCGTTGGTGCCCCCCGCTTTCCCCAGGCCGCTGTTGAGCGCACCGCTGACGCCGGCGAGCGTACTGCCCGTATCCTGCACGGCCTGACCCGCGAGCGTCGTCAGGCTACCAAGCTGACCTGGCACCTGCGCTCCCGACACGTCCTTGCCGAGGTTGGTAACCCCCTGGGCGACGCCACCGGTGAGGCCACCCGCCGCCGTTCCGGTCGCCGCGACGAGATTGCCGGATGCGATCGGCGACGTGCTGTTTCCTACGGACGAGGCGATCGGGTTCAGTACGTCGCTCACCGTCTGTGTCAGCGAGTCGCCTACGCCCGTACCGAACGCACCACCGAGTTGGTCGCCCAGGTGATCGACGCCATCGCCGATCTTGCCGACCAACGAACCGGCCGCCGACGTGATGGGAGCGATGGGCGTGCCGCCACCGACGGTGGCCACGCCGTCGCCGAGGTCCTGCACCGCGGCGCCCGTGTAATTCACCACGTTGCCGAGGCTGCCGGCCGTGGTGCCGACGGGATTGTCGATGTTGCCGGTCTGGCCGAGGCCGCTGCTCAGGCCGTTGCCGAGCGCCGTCACGGCCTGGCCCAGATCGTCGACGACGTTGCCCGCGGAAGCCGTCAGGCCGCCGGTCCCGCCAAGCGCGGTCACGGCCGGAATCTGGGTACCCACGCCGGAGACGGTACCGCCGACGGAGGAGACGATGTTGCCGAGGCCGGTGCTCACGGCGCCGACGGCGTTGCTGGCCGGCGTGGGCGTACCGCCACCGCTGCCGCCGCCACCGTTGTCTCCGCCGCCTCCGTTTCCGCCGCCGCCATTGTCACCGCCGCCGGTGCCGCCTCCATTTCCGCCGCCACCGCCACCGTTGCCACCGCCGCCCGTGCCGCCGCCACCGGTATCGCCACCGCCACCGCCAGCGCCGGTCCCCCCGGTGCCGCCCCCATTATTGCCGCCGCCCGAGCCGCCTGTATTGTCGCCGCCCGAATTGTTGCCGCCGCCGGTGCCGCCCCCGTTATCGCCCGCACCGCCACCGTTGTCGCCGGCGCCGCCCGGGTTCACGGTGGTGCCGCCACCGCCACCCGAATGCGTCGAACCATGGCCGCTGCAGGCGGTGATCGACACCATCGCCGCGAGCATGCAGCTCGCGAGCACGGTGCGTGAAAGAGTCCTGCCGAAAGTCTTCTCGCCCATTTCGATCTCCCCGAACGCAGCAGCGTTCCGTATGAGCCCCTGCCTAGGAGCGACACCCGGACTGAGACCCACGTCACAGCCTTGGACCCATCTAAGTCCGCTGGGGAAAGATCGATTACGCAAAATTGGCAGGCAAAACGACTTCCGTTAGGCCAAATCGGCCAAACATGAAAACATGTCGTGACAGTGTCAAAAAGCTTTGATTTAGATCGAGAAAAGCTTAGTTTTTGATCGAAGCGACGTGTATTTGACGGCCTCGGCCATTGCCCGCTGCGGCACCGGCCTGCGCGGAGGCGTCGAGGTCCCCTTCTGGCGGATCCGCATAAAAAAACGCCCCGCGAGGGGCGTTTCCGTGACTTCAATGCACGGTGAAAAGCTTATCGAAGCCGGCGATGCGCAGCGTGTTGCGCAACTGCGCGCTGGCGTTGACCAGGCGGATCTCCGCGCGGTCGCCGCCGGCGTGTTCGCGAAGGAGCATCAGCATGCCCAGCGCGGAGCTGTCCATGGTATTGACCTCTTCCAGGTCGAGCACGTAACTGCGCGCGGCGGGCACGTCACCCAGGCACACGTCGTGGAAGGCGCGATGGATGGAGAAGTCGAAGCGATCGCCCAGGTGGAGCGTGAGCGTGCCCTGTTCGGTATCGTGGTGGACGTTGATGGCCATGATGGAATCCCTCAGAACAGGTCGATGTCGCCGGCGGCCATGGACTGCTGCAACGCAGGGCCGCGCGAGCGCAGGCGGGCGCGTTCGCGCTGCTCGGCCAGGCGGGCGCGCACGCGCTGGGCGCGGGCATTCAGTTCGCTGGCGTCGGCCGGCACGCAGGCCAGTTCTTCGATGTCGCGCGTGCAGTCGGCGGTGATTTCCTGCAGTTCCACCAGGCGCGTGCGCGTCTGGTGCAGGAGCTGGCTGAGGATGTCCTCGAACTGCAGCGAGCGGATGGTGGTGGAAACGTCGTTGCCCAGGCCGCGGTTGATGGTGGCGGCCTCGTCCGCGGCGGCGCTGGTGCGCGCGTTCGACTCGGTGATGCTCGACATCATGTCGTCGATATCGCCCTTGGCCTGCAAGGCCACGTTCATATCCTGCGAGGCCATGTGGCCGACCAGTTCACGCAGGTGTTCCATCGCGGTGCGCGAGCGCTCCACGTGGGTGCCGATCTTCTCGTTGAACTGGTTGCTGTGCTGGGCGAGGTTGCGGATCTCACCCGCTACCACCGCGAAGCCGCGGCCGGATTCGCCCGCGCGCGCCGCTTCGATGGCGGCGTTGAGCGCCAGCAGGTTGGTTTCCTCGGCGATGGTGTTCACGTTCTTCAGCAGCGCGAACACGGCGTCCATTTCCTTCGCCATGCCATCGATGCGGTAGACGATGCGCAGGCTCTCACGGGAGAGCTGCACGATGAGGCCCACGAAATGTTCTAGCAGCCCGGCCGTGCGGGAGGCGAAGTCCTGCACCGAGATGCCCTTGCCGCCGCTCTCGATGATCTCGCTGAGCAGCTTCTGCTGCTTGCCGGTCTTCTGCGACAGGCCGTTGAAGCCGCCACCGAGTTCGGCCACGGCGTCGCGCAGCAGGTCGAGCGCCTGGTTCAGCTCGCGGCTGGCGTGGCCGAGTTCGTCGACGATGGCGCTGCGCACGTCTTCCATCGCCTCGCGCACCGAGGCCTCGTCGCTGGACGCGGTGTTGAGCACCACTTCCACCTCGGGCAACGGCGCCGGGCGCAGGGCGATGGCGATCCACGTGGCGGCCAGCAGCGCCACCACGACGGGAGCGACCCAGGCCGCGTGGAACACCAGGACCAGGAGCAGCGCCACGACGCTGGCGGCGAAGCCGATGCTGCGTTCGTTCTTGGGAATGACCATGATGGAAGTCTCGTTCTTCAGGTGCCGACGCGGGCGGCGGCGGAAACGGGTGTATGGGCCAGTTCGAGCAGGCGGGCGGCGATCGCGTCCAGCGGAAGCATCTCGGCGGCGGCACCGGCCTTCCAGGCGGCGCCGGGCATGCCCCACACCACCGAGCTGGCTTCGTCCTGGACGAGCGTGGGCGCACCGCTCTCCTTCAATTCGCCCAGGCCGCGCGCGCCGTCGTCGCCCATGCCGGTGAGCAGGCAGCCGATGGTGGCGGCGCCGACGCTGGCGGCCATGGAACGGAACAGCACGTCCACCGAGGGCTTGTGCCGGTTCACCGGCGGGCCGTCGTGCAGGCGGCAGACGTGGCGGGCGCCGTCCCACATCACCAACAGGTGCTGGCTGCCGGGGGCGATGTAGACGTGGCCGGCCTGTATGGGCTGGCCGTCGCGGGCCTCGCACACCTTCATCGCCGAGCAGGTGTCCATGCGCGCCGCGAAGGGGCCGCTGAAGGCGGCGGGGATGTGCTGGGTGATCACGATGGGCGGCGCCGTGGGCGGCATCGCCTCGAGCACCACGCGGATCGCCTCGGTGCCGCCGGTGGAGGCGCCGATGGCGATGATGCGCGTGCCGCCGCGCGTACCCGGCGTCTGCGCGCGCGGCAGCACGGCATCGGCGGACAGGCGCGGCGCCACGTCGAGCCGGGTGACGGTCGAACGCTCGCGCGGCTTCGCGCCGGCGGCGAGACGAACCTTGGCGCAGATCTCCGGCGCATGCTCCATGAAGGTGTTGGCCAGGTCGGCGGCGGGCTTGGTGAAGAAATCCACCGCGCCCAGTTCCAGCGCGCGCAGGGTCACGTCGGCGCCTTTCTCGGTCAGCGTGGACACCATCACCACCGGCATCGGCCGCAGGCGCATCAGGTTCTCGAGGAAGGTCAGGCCGTCCATGCGCGGCATCTCGACGTCGAGCGTGAGCACGTCGGGGTTGAGCGCCTTGATCTTCTCGCGCGCGATCAGCGGGTCCGGCGCGGCGCCCACCACTTCGATGCCCGGATCGGACTCGAGCATGGTGGTCAGCACCTTACGGACCAGGGCCGAATCGTCGACGATGAGGACGCGTACTTTCTGCATGGGCTCTCGCCGCTGGGTTGCTGGACATCCTCGTCGGCGGGCCGACCGGATCATGAATCGCGAAATGGAGCGTCAGAACAGCTCCACCTCTCCCTTTATCGGATCGTCGGCCAATCGCTTGAGGTATCGCTTCTCGCGATCGGCCAGATGGGTGTCGTGCGTGGCGCGCAACTGGCGCACGCGCACCCGTCCGCTCACCGGGAAGAACTGCACGTGGCGCGGGTAGATGTCGCCCACGTCGGCCGCGCAGAGCTTCAGCTTTTCGGTGGCGATGTAACGCTGCACGAAGGCGATGTTGCGCTGGCCGATGTCGGTCATGGTGGACAGCACGCGGCCGCCGCCGAAGATCTTCACTTCGAGGTCGTCGCGCCGACCGCCCGCCTTGAGGATCGCATTGATCAGCTGTTCCATCGCGTCGTTGCCGTAACGCGCGGCGCGGCCGACGGTGGAACTCCAGCTGTCGCGCTCGCCGGCGGGCTCGGGCAGCATGAAGTGGTTCATGCCACCGATGCGCCGCTTCGTGTCGCGCACGCAGGCCGACACGCACGAGCCGAGCACGGTGGAGATCATCTCTTCCTGCGTGCTCACGTAGAACTCGCCGGGCAGGATCTTCACCGTGACCACTTCCTGGGCGGGATCCCAGAAGCGGCGCAGGTGCTCGAATCCCGGCAACACGCTCTTGGGATCGAAACCGGCGAAGGTGCGCGGCAGCGCGACGGCGGTGTCGCTCATGTACGTTTCCGGTAGACCGTGCGGCCGATCAGGTCGAAGTCGTCGGACAGTCCATACATGGATTCCGAATGACCCAGGAACAGGTAGCCGCGGCTTTCCAGCATGCCGGCGTAACGGGAGAACAGTCGCTGCTTCGTCGGCTTGTCGAAATAGATGACGACGTTGCGACAGAAGATGGCGTCGAACTTGCCCTGCATGGGCCATTCGTGGAGCAGGTTGAGCGGCTGGATGGTCACCAGCTCGCGCAGGCGCGGGTGCACGCGGGCATAGCCG
The DNA here is from genome assembly GCF_023078455.1 of Luteibacter aegosomatis. Taxonomy (GTDB): domain Bacteria; phylum Pseudomonadota; class Gammaproteobacteria; order Xanthomonadales; family Rhodanobacteraceae; genus Luteibacter; species Luteibacter aegosomatis. The sequence goes on from NZ_CP095740.1 coordinate 3,422,691, forward strand.
TCGTAGCTCCCCTCGCCGCGCTGGAACCAGCGCTTGCGGCGTGCTTCGCTCACGCCGCCCAGGCGGTCCACCGGGTACACGCCCTTGCGCGCGGTTTCCAGCGCCTGCGGCGAGAGGTCGGTGGCGAGGATCTTGGCGTCGATGGTCGTGCCCGTGCGCTCGAGCGCCTCGGCCAGCACCATCGCCAGGGCATACGGTTCTTCGCCGGTGGAACAGCCCGCCGACCAGATGCGCAGGCGGCCGCCACGCTTTTCGTCGAACCAGCGCGGCAGCAGTTCGTCCACGAGCAGGTCGTAGTGGTGCATCTCGCGGAAGAACGAGGTGACGTTGGTGCTGATGCAACTGGCCAGTTCGCCCAGCTCGGAGGCCGGATCGCGACGCAGCAGGTCGCAATAGGCGGCGAAACCGGACAGGTTCAGCGCGCGCAGGCGTCGCAGCAGACGGCCCTGCACGAGCTGGCGCTTGTGCTCGCCCAGCGAGATGCCGCACTGCTGCAACACGAACTCACGCAGGAAACCGAACTCGGCGTCGCCGAGGCTGGGTCCTTGGGCGCCCGCCGCGGCGGCATCGCCGTTGTCGACGAGCGCGTTCATCGATCAGAACTCCTTCCACACCGCCGCGTCGGCCGACTCGGCCGGACGCGAGGCACGCGGAGCCGGCGCGGGCGCCGTTTCGCGCACGGAAGCGAACAGGGTCTCCATCTCGACCTGGGTGGCATCCTTGCGCGGCGCGCGGGCGGCCGTGGCCTGGCCGCTCACCTGGAAGAAAGACACCTGGCGGCTCAGCTCGGTGGCCTGCTCGTGCATCGCGCGGGCGGCCGCGGCGGATTCCTCGACCAGCGCGGCGTTCTGCTGGGTCATTTCGTCCATCTGCAGCACGGCGTGGTTCACCTGGTCGATGCCGGCCGACTGCTCGGAGCTGGCGGCGGCGATCTCGGCGACGATGTCGGTCACCTTCTTCACGCTGTCGACGATCTCGGCCAACGCCTTGCCCGACTGGTCGACCAGTTCGGAGCCGGCCTTCACCTTGCTGGCGCTGTCGTTGATGAGGCCCTTGATCTCCTTTGCCGCACCCGCCGAACGCTGCGCGAGGTTGCGCACCTCGGTGGCCACCACGGCGAAGCCGCGGCCCTGCTCACCGGCACGCGCGGCTTCCACGGCGGCGTTGAGCGCGAGCAGGTTGGTCTGGAAGGCGATCTCGTCGATGAGGCTGACGATGTCGGAAATCTTCTTCGACGAAGCGTTGATCTCGCGCATGGCGACGACGGTCTGCGCCACCACCTCACCGCCCTTCTCCGCCTGCTCGCGGGCACCGCGGGCGAGCTGGTTGGCGTGGCTGGCGTTCTCGGCGTTCTGCTTCACGGTGGAGGTCATTTCCTCCATCGACGAGGCGGTTTCCTCCAGGCTGGAGGCCTGTTCCTGCGTGCGCTGGGAAAGATCGTCGTTGCCGCGCGAGATCTGCTGCGCGGCGGTGCTGACCGAGGTGGAACCGTGGCGCACCTCGGTGACGATCGCGGCGAGGCGATCGTCCATGCTGCGGAAGGCCGACTGCAGTTGGCCCAGCTCGTCCTGGCGGGTCACCTGGATGTCGTGGCCGAGCTTGCCGGCGGCGATCTCGTGGGCCACCGCCACCGTCTGCGACAGCGTGCGCAGGATCGAACGGATGACCAGCACGGCGATGACGAGGCAGATGGCCAGGCCGATCACCAGTGAGGTGATCGACAGCGCGCGGATCGTCCGGTACTGCGCGGATTCCTTCTCGAAGATGGCCTGGGCTTCCTTGCGCTTGCCCTCGATGAGGCTGCTCAACTGCGCTTGGCGGTCCATCAGCAACGGACGCACCTGCAGTTCGAGCACGTCGGAGGCGCCCTGGTCACCCTCCTTCAGGGCATCGACCATGTCGTTCTTGGACTGCACGTAGTCGTCGTTCGTGGCCTGCCACTTGTCGTAGGCCTTCTTGATGTCGGCGGACATCGGCACCTTGCGGAACTCGGCCTTGCGGGCGTCGAGGTCGGCCTGGTACTTCTCGAACTCGGCGATCTTCTGCTTCACCTGGTCGGGATTGCCCACCTTGGCCGCGGCCTCGCCGAGCACGATGAAGGAGAGCAGCGACTGCGTATTCACGCGGCTGAGCAGTTCGGAGGGCACCAGCTCCTCCTCGTAGATCTGGCGCATGCCTTCGTTCTGGAAGTGCATCGCACCCAGGCCCACCGCCGCGCCACCGAAGAGCATCAGCGTGAGCAGGCCGAGCACGCCGTACAGGCGACCGCGAACGGTCAGGGCGGGAATCTTAAAGCTGAACTTCTTCATCACGGTTCCAATCGTCAAGGTGCGACAAGGGCGATCCGGGCTTTACACGCCGAACGGGGCCCCTCCCCGCCGGCATGCCCATGCTCAGGCGACGGCTTTCGCTTCCTGGGACGCCAGGGCGGCTTCCAGCATCTGCGCGTCCTGCGGTTGCAGCAGGCGATCCACGTCGAGGAGCAGCACCATGCGCTCACCGACGGAGGTCAGTCCCTTCAGATATTCGGTATCGACGGTGGTGCCCATGTCGGGTACCGGACGGATGCCGTCCGGCGCGACCTCGACCACGTCGGAAACGGCATCGACCACGATGCCGAACTGGCGGCCGGCCACCATCACGATCACGCAGACGGTGGTGGCGGTGTATTCCTCGCGGGCCAGGCCGAAGCGCAGGCGCAGGTCGAGCACCGGCACGATGGCGCCACGCAGGTTGAGCACGCCGAGCACGTAGGACGGCGCCTGGGGGATGCGGGTCACCGGCGTCCAGCCGCGGATCTCGCGCACGGCGAGGATGTCGACGCCGTATTCCTCGTTGCCGAGGTTCACGGTCAGGTACTGGGCGGCCTCGGCGACGGAGGCGATGCTGGCTGGCTGGTTCATGTCGTTCCCACGGCGGATCGGATCGGGCAGTGGCCCCCTTCGTTAGGGGGTATCGGCCGGATTCGTGGCGACTTGAGGGCGCGCTTGCCGGAAAAACTCCTAGGTACCCGCGGACCGCGGTGACCTGGATTCGCCGATACGATCGGCTCCCACCCCTCCGGTAGGTGACGACGTCGCTACCGGAGGGGTGGGAGCCGATCGTATCGGCGAATCGAGTTGGCCCCGGTCAGGCCGCCTTGCGGCGTGCCTGCATGCGCACCAGGCCGGTGACGTCGGTGATGAGCGCCACGGCGCCGTCGGGGAGGATGGTGGCGCCGGAGATGCCCACCACGCGACGGTAATTGGCTTCCAGCGACTTCACCACGGCCTGCTGCTGGCCGATCAGCTCGTCGACGAACAGGCCGATGCGCGTGCCCTCGGCCTCCACCACGATGACGATGCCCTGGTCCACCGACAGGCGCTCGCCGTCGCAGCCGAACACGTCGAACAGGCGCACGATGGGCAGCCATTCGTCGCGGAAGCGGAACAGCTCGCCGCCACCGACCACGCTGCGCACGAGATCGGCCTTGACCTGCACCGACTCCACGATGGACACGAGCGGCACGATGTAGGTTTCGCTCCCCACGGCGGCGGTGAGGCCGTCGATGATGGCCAGCGTCAACGGCAAGGTGATGGTGAACGTGGTGCCCTTGCCGTGCACGCTGCGGATGTTCACCGTGCCACCCAGATCCATCACGTTGCGGCGGACCACGTCCATGCCCACGCCACGACCGGAGAGATCGGTGGTGGTCGCGGCCGTGGAGAAGCCCGCCTCGAAGATCAGTTCGGCCACGGCATCGTCGGACATGCCCTCGCCCGACGCGATGATGCCGCGCTGCACGGCCTTGGCCACGATGGCGTCGCGATTGAGGCCCGCGCCGTCGTCGGCCACTTCCACCACGATGGAGCCTCCGCGATGGAACGCCTCCATGCGCAAGGTGCCGGTGTCGGACTTGCCGGCCGCCGTGCGCTTGGCGGGCACTTCCAGGCCGTGGTCGATGGCGTTGCGCACGAGATGGACCAGCGGATCGCCGATCTTCTCGAGCACGGTCTTGTCCAGCTCGGTGGTTTCGCCGCGCAGGTCGAGCACCACCTTCTTGTCGAGCTTCTGCGCCAGGTCGCGCACGAGACGCGGGAAGCGGTTGAACACCGTGCTGATCGGCAGCATGCGGATGCTCATCACGCTTTCCTGCAGTTCGCGCGTGTGGCGCGCGAGCTGGGCCAGGCCGTGGCGGAACATCTCCAACCGGGCCTCGCCGACACCCTCGTTGAACTGGCTGAGCATGGCCTGGGTGATGACGAGTTCGCCCACCAGGTTGATCAGCATGTCGATCTTTTCGATGCCGACGCGAACCGAGCTGGCCTCGCTGTTGGCGGCCACCTCGCGTACGGCGCGCGGCGCAACGGGTGCCGCCGGTGCGGCCACCGGAGCCGGCGCGGCCACGCGTGGCGTCACCGTGAGCTCGCAATCGCCGTCCACCCAGTCGAACACGCCTTCGACGGCGGCGCGTTTGGCGCCGGCATCGAGACGCAGCGTGTAGGCCAGGTACGAGGCGGTCGGGTCCATGTCGGCCAGCGACGGCAGCTTCGACGCGTCCACCGTGGTGGCGAGCGGGCCGAGGGCTTCCAGTTCGCGGAACATGCGCGCCGGGTCGTTGCCGGTCTTGAGCAGGTAATCGAAGGGACGGAATGCGATGTCCCATCCCTCGATGGCTTCCGCGGGCGCGGCCGCCTTCGTGGCGACCGGCGCCGCCGCGCCGCCGACCATGGCCGACAGCTCGGCCAGCAGCGACTGGCTTTCGGCGGTGGCGCCGGGCTGGCCCGCCATCTGCAGCGAGAGCATGTCGCGGATGACGTCACCCGAACGCAGCAGCAGCTCCACGACGGCCTTTTCCATCGGACGGCGGCCGCTGCGGACCTCGTCCATCAGGTTTTCGGCCACGTGCGTGAAAGCCGCCACGTCGGCGAAACCGAAGGTGGCCGCACCGCCCTTGATCGAATGGGCGGCGCGGAACACCACGTTGATCAGCTCCGGATCGTCGGCACCCTCGTCCAACGCGAGGAGCGCCTGCTCCATGGCGTCGAGACCGTCGAGGCTCTCTTCGTGGAACGCCTTGTGGAATTGCGCCAGATCGACTTTGGACATGGGAGAAACCTGGAGTGACCGGAACGAACGGGGTATCGGATCAGCCGAGCACGCGGGCGACGGTCGCCAGCAGCTGGTCGGGGTCGAACGGCTTGACGAGCCAGCCGGTGGCGCCGGCGGCCTTGCCTTCCATCTTCTTCTCGGGGTTGGATTCGGTGGTGAGCATGAGGATCGGCACGCCGCTGTAACCGCCCATCGTGCGCATCTCGCGCACCATCGAGATGCCGTCCATCACCGGCATGTTCACGTCGGCCAGCACGAGGTCGAACTTGTGCACGCCCGCCTGGTCGAGCGCCGCGCGGCCGTTGTCGGCCTCTTCGACGTCATGGCCGGCGCCACGCAGGGTGAAGGCCACCATGCTGCGCATGGAAGCCGAGTCGTCTACCGCGAGAATCTTTGCCATCGGTGCACCTTCAGTTCACGCCGGCACGGGCCGGCAGTTCAATCAATTCGCTAAGGCCCAGCACGGCGACGCCGCGATGGAGGGAATCGCTCGCGCCGCTCCAGCGGACGGCGAGGCCGGCCGCGCGGGCGTCGCGCGAAAAGGCGGCCAGCACCTGCAGGCCCGCCGTGTCGATCTGGTTCACGGCCGAGCCGTCGATGTCCACCGGCTTGCCGGCGGTCAGCGCCGCCAGCAGGGTGTCGCGCAGCGCGGGCGCCGCGCCGATGCGCAGGTCCGCGTCGAGCGCAAGCGTACCAGCCGTGTTCTTGGAGGATTTGCCAGCCATCGTCCTACCCTTGTGCCCCCGGGGCCCGTTGCCCGGGGAGGCGTTCGTGAGGCTTATCGGCCCTCGTCCGCAAACCTTTAGGCCGGGGCTTTCGGCGGCAGGATCAGCATGGCGTCGCCGTAGGAGAAGAAGCGGTAGCGTTGCAGCACCGCGTAGCGATAGGCGTCGAGGATGGCCTCCTTGCCCGCGAGGGCCGAGACCAGCATCAGCAGGGTGGACTGGGGCAGGTGGAAGTTGGTGATCAGGGCGTCGATGCTGGTGATGCGGTAGCCCGGGAAGATGAAGATCTGCGTCTCCCCGGCGAACGGCCTCAGCACGCCGTCGACCGTGGCGCTTTCCAGCGCGCGCACCACCGTGGTGCCCACCGCGATCACGCGGCCGCCCGCCTCGCGGGTGGCGCGGATCTTTTCCACCAGCGAGGCGCCCACGTTGAGCCATTCGCGATGCATCACGTGGTCGCGCACGTCGTCGGCGCGCATGGGCTGGAAGGTACCCGCGCCGACGTGCAGGGTGACGTAGCCGAAATCGACGCCCTTCCCGCGGAGCTGGTCCAGCAGGGCCTCGTCGAAATGCAGGCCCGCCGTGGGCGCGGCCACCGCGCCCGGCTCGCGGGCGAACACGGTCTGGTAACGGTCCTTGTCTTCCTCGCCGGCGCCGCGTTCGATGTAGGGCGGCAACGGCATTTCGCCGAGGCGCGAGAGGATGCGCTCCAGCGGCTCGTCCCCCTCGAAACGCAGCTTGAAGAACTCGCCCTCGCGGCCGAGCACGGTAATGAGGCTGCCGTCGGCCAGCACGATGCGGCCGCCTTCCTTGGGCTTCTTGCTCACCCCGAGCTGGGCGCGCGCCTCGTGGGCCCCCGTGACCCGCTCGATCAGGATCTCCACCGCGCCGCCGGATTCCTTGTTGCCGTAAAGGCGCGCCGGCAGCACGCGGGTGTCGTTGAACACCAGCAGGTCGCCCGGCCGGACGAGGTCGGGCAGTTCGTGGAACTTGCGATTGGCCTTGCTGCCCGCCGCGACGTCGACCACCAACAGGCGGCTACCCGACCGCCGCGCCAGGGGCGCCTGCGCGATGAGGTCGGACGGCAGGTCGAAGTCGAAATCGGATTTCTTCACGAAAGCGGGGCCGGTGATGCTGGAAGGCGGGGATTATCCCCCAATCGGCGACCGGCCACCTACCGAAGGGGTGGGAGCGGACCCTGTCCGCGAACCCTCGGGGGCGGCTTGGGACAAAAGGGCTTTGCGGTGATTTTGCGGGTGTTTACAGCTCGCACGATCGCCGGAAGGCCTCTTTCGCCACAGCTATGGCGGGGGTTCGCGGACAGGGTCCGCTCCCGCCCCCTTCGGTAGCGAGGTTTCAGCGAGCGCTGACCCTTTCGTTACAGCCAGCCTTTCTGCCGGGCCAGCCGATAGGCCTCGATGCGGTTGGCCGCACCCAACTTGCCGATGGCCTCGGAAAGGTAATTGCGCACCGTGCCGTGGGAGAGGTTGAGTTGGGCGCCGATCTCGCTGGCCGAACTACCCTCGCCCGCCAGGCGCAGTACCTGGCGCTCGCGGTCGTTCAGCGGATCGGCCTCCGACCAGGCTTCCAGCGCCAGTTGCGGATCGATGGCCCGACCGCCCCGGTGAACGACGCGCAGCGCTTCGGCGAGCCCCTCGGCGGGCGCGTCCTTCAGCAGGTAGCCGCTCACGCCCGCATCCAGCGCGCGGCGCAGGAAGCCCGGGCGGGCGAAGGTGGTGACGATCACCACCTTCACCGGCAACTCGTGGCGATGCACGCGCTGCGCGATTTCCAGACCCGTGAGGCCGGGCATTTCGATGTCGGTGACCAGCACGTCGGGCTTGAGCCGTTGCAGCTCGCGCCACGCGGTTTCGCCGTCCGGTGCCGAGCCGAGCACCTCGATGTCGGATTCGAGATTGAGCAGTGCCGACAACGCGCCGCGCACCATGGCCTGGTCTTCGGCAAGCAGCACGCGGATCATGCGGCGGACTCCGTCAGCACCGGCGCGAGCATGACGCCGACGGTGAGCGTGGTGCCCTGCTTCGCCGGCGAGTCGATGGCGAGCGTACCGCCGATCTGCCGCACGCGTTCGCGCATGCCCGAGACGCCGTTGCCATGCGCGGCGAGGCCGCCGCGCCCGTTGTCGCTGATCCGCATCGAGAAATCCTTGCCGTTCCGGGTGATGTCCACGCGCGCCGTGCTGGCCTGCGAGTGGCGATGGATGTTGGTGACCGCTTCCCTCAGCACGAGGGCCAGCGAGGCCTGCACGGACTCGGGAAGGTCGAGCCGTTCGGGCAACGAGGTTTGCAGCGTGATGCCGGACGCTTCGAGCATGACCCGCGCCGACACCAGTTCGCTGGCCAGGTCACCCGCGCGCAGGCCGGTGACGGCGCTGCGTACTTCACCCAGCGTATGCCGGGCGACGCGTTCCACTTCGTCCATTTCCTGCTGCGCGCGTGCCGGATCGACCAGCGCCAGGCGCTTGGCCAGTTCGGACTTCAGGGTGATGAGCGAGAGCGTATGACCGAGCAGGTCGTGCAAGTCGCGACCGATGCGCTCGCGCTCGGCCAGCGTGGCCAGTCGCCGAACCTCGGCTTGCGACAGTCGCAGTTCCAGGTCGCGGCGAACCGAACGCACGTAGAGGTAATTGCTCGTACCGCCGGCGATACCGGCGAGGGCCACGACGAGGATGTGCACGGCCGGAATGCCGAACCACGCCCACCACACGCAGGCGAGCAGCGTGGCCGCGGCCGTCGCGCCGAGCCATAGGCGCGGCCGGGCGGCGAAGGCCAGCAAGGCGAGGCCGATGGCGACGTGGCCGATCGCCACGCCGTTGACCGGCCACACCGCGAATCCCGTGGCCACGATGGCGAGCGCGTTGAACGGTATGCGCCGGAGCGGCCCGAGGAACACGCCGGCGTAGCACGCCAGATACACGACGACGGAGAGAAGCGTGGGTGCGAACCACCGCCACGAAAACGCGGAAACGACCAGCGGCGCCTGGACCAGGGCGAACAGCCAGCCCAACTGCAGGCCGGCCTGCCAACGCAGGTAGATCGGCGAATGCAGGCTGCCGAGCAACGAGTCCCGTGGCGGCGGCGGCAGGCGTATCACGACGCGATCCGATCGGCTTCGATCGTCGACGCACGCGCGATGCGTTCGGCGGCAAGCAGGGGTACGGCGACCTGCAGCCGGGTGCCCTTGCCGCGCTCGGATTCGATGCGCAGCGTTCCGCCGAGCGCCTTCACGCGCTCGCGCATGCCGCAAAGGCCATTGCCCTCGGTATCGACGCCACCGCGACCGTTGTCGGCGATGCACAACGTGAGCACGTCTTTTTCCACGGCGACCTTCGCCTCGGCCACGGTGGCCTGCGCGTGGCGGTGGATGTTGGTGACCGCCTCCCGGAGAACGAGGGCCAGTCCGGCCTCCATGCGTTCGGGCAAGGCGGGCACGTCGGTCACGTAATCGAAGCTCACCATCGAGGCATTGAGCATAAGGCGTGCGGACGCGAGTTCGGCGGCAAGGCCCGTCGCCCGGATACCGGTGACCGCCGAACGCACCTCGGCCAGCGCGTGTCTCGCGATGCCCTCGGCCTCTTCCATCTCCCGGCGGGCCGCATCCACGTCGCGATCGATGAGGCGACGCGACAGCTCGAGCTTCAGCGTGATCAGCGACAGGGTGTGCCCGAGCAGGTCGTGCAGGTCGCGGCCGATGCGCTCGCGCTCGGCGGTGGCGGCGAGACGGCGCACCTCGTCGTGAGAGAGCTTCAGCTCGGCGTCGTGCTTCGCGCTGGCCCGGTAGAACAGGTTCAACGTGCCCACGGACACCGAGATGAGCGTGAGGAAGGCCATCGCCTGCCACGGCCAGCCGACGGCCCACCGGGCGACGGCGCAAAACGCCACCAGCACGACGGCCATGCGCAGGTAGGCCATTCGCGCCGACGTGTTCAGTCCGACGAACGAGGAGGCGTAGACGATGAAGCAGGCGCCTCCGCCATGCCCCGCCCACAGGCAGTCCAGCCCGAGCAGGGCGATGGCCACGGCGAACAGGGGCGCCTGCCTCACCGGTCGGGTCAAGATGCACCAATAGAGGAACAGGAACGTGGGAAACGACAGCAGCGTGATTTCGAGCCAGCGCGCCGGCAGCGGATCGCTACCCAGGAGGTCGACGAAAAAGTAGATCGTCCAGATCAGGTGGAACAGGTTCGCCGCCCGATGCCTCGGCTTCTCCCCGAAGCGCACCCACAGCGAATCCGGCGTCGGTTCGAACCACGAGCGGGCCATGGATATGTCCGTTGAAAGGCGTGGCTTCATGCTACTTCAACCGTGGCGACGCAGGCGACGGGCGGCGATGGCGACGAAGGCCACCGTGAAGACCAGCAGCACCAGGACGTGCGTCGCCAGACCGCCCTCGCCCAGCCCCACCGCCGCCAGCGCCAGCCGGTCGAGGTGATAGGCCGGCCACAGCGGCGCGATCGAGCGCAGCGTCTCCGGCATCATCGACAACGGGAACCACAGGCCGGATAGGAACGCCATCGGCAGGTAGACGAGGTTGACGATGCCCGGCGCGCCCTGCCCTTTCACCAGCGTACCGACCAGCAGGCCAAGCGCGCAGAACGGCAGGACGCCGACGATCTCGACGAGGTAGAACGCGGCGATGCGCGACGGCGGCATCGGCACGTGTGCGGCGAACACCGCCAGCAGGAGCAACAGCGTGGCGACGATGGCGGCGACCAGCAGGGCCATGCACATCTTGCCGGCGAGGTAGGCGCCCGGCGGCATGGGCAGCGCCCGCTTGAGCGTGAGCAGGCCGGTATCGCGCTCCAGCGCCAGCGACACGCCGAAACCGAACAGACCCGGCGCCATCACGCCGAAGGTGCCGTACGACGCGAGCAGGTAGCGCGCCGCGTCGGGACCGTTGCCGTGCGCCAGCACGATGCCGAACATGACGTAGAACACCGAGGGGAAAAGCAGCGTCGGCAAGAGGAAGCCGGGGTTGCGCAGGTAACGCACGCACTCGGCGCGCGCTTCCTGCACGTAGGCGTTGAACAGGCGCCCCGCGCCCATCGCGGGAACGGCGGTGCTTTCGATGACGGCACTCATGCGGCCTCCAGGGCGGTATCCGCGATGTCGTCGCGGGTGATGTCGGCGAAAGCCTCGGCGAGGCTCGCGCGCTGCACTTCCAGTTCGGTCAGGTCGGCATCCTCGGCGAGCAACCGGCGCACGGTGGCTTCCGCGCGCGTGGTGGCGATCGTCAGCCGCCCCTCGTGGACGCTCGCGGACACCACGCCCGGCCACCGCCAGACGGCGTCGGCGCCCACGCTCGTCACGCAACGCACGCGGCAGGTGGCCACGCGGGCACGCAAGGCATCGACCGTACCCTCGGAAATCACCCGGCCCTTCGCGACCACGCAGACGCGGTCGGCCAACGCTTCGGCTTCTTCGAGGTAATGCGTCGTCAGCACCACCGCGCACCCGTCCGACACGAGGCGACGGATCGCCTGCCATAGCGATTGCCGGGCCGCGAGGTCCATGCCCACGGTAGGCTCGTCGAGAAAAAGCAGCTCCGGCTTGCCCGCCAGCGCCATGGCGAACTGCACCCGGCGCTGCTGGCCACCCGAAAGCGCTTCGTAGCGACGTCCGAGCAGGTCGTCGACCCCGGCCAGCGCGGCGCATTCGGCCAGCGAGCGCGGATCGGGGTAATAGCTGGCGGTAAGGCGCAGCAGCTCGCCCACCTTCAGCGTGGGCGGCAGGCTGGCCGATTGCAGCATCACGCCGATGCGGCGGCGCGCCTCGATGTCCTGCGGGTCGCGGCCGAACAGGGTGGCGCGCCCTTCGTCGGCGCGGTGCAGGCCCAGCAGCAGGCCGATGGCGGTGCTCTTGCCCGCCCCGTTCGGACCGAGCAAGGCCACCAGTTCCCCGCGGTGGATATCGAGATCGATGCGCTCCAGCGCCTTGACCGCGCCGTAGCGCTTGGAAACCTGTTCTAGCCTGGCAATGCGGGTATCGTCGTTCATGGGTGCCCTCCTTGCGTTGCAACATATTCGCGCGCAACCCCTTGGCGGCAGTCGCTTGCGTCATTGTGCGGATGTGACAAGCGTCATCCCGGGGGTTACGCGCATAAAAACCGCATGCTATGCTCGTTCAATAAACCCTTTATTTATATGCACTTAGCTACCACTTTGGGCATATGGACGAAAGGAAGAAACGGCAGCATCCGCGTCATTCGAATTACGAGGAGTGGTTATGGACGTCATCGGCCTTCTGCGCGAATTGCGCGATTTCGGCGGCAAGCAGCGCACCCTGGGCCTGCCCGATGCCACCGTGGAGCGTTTCGCACGCGAAGACGCGACGCTGGTGCGCGCCGTGGAAGAAGCCCTGGCCTATCACCGCGGCCTGCGTGACGGCATGGCCGATGTCCTGCGCATGGACGAATCCGAGCAGATCCATCACCTGCAGTCGGCCCTGGTCAACTTCTATCCCGACGACGGCGTGAATCCCTACGTACCGGCCGCCGCGCGCGGTCCGTGGATCGTCACGCTCAAGGGTGCGGTGCTTCACGACAACGGCGGCTACGGCATGCTCGGCTTCGGCCACAACCCGGAGCACATCCTCGAAGCGATGTCCCGTCCGCAGGTGATGGCCAACGTGATGACGGCCAATGTCTCGCAGCTTCGCCTTTCCGATGCGTTGCGCCGGGAGATCGGCCGCACCCGCGGAGGCAGCCCGTATTCGCACTTCCTGTGCCTGAATTCCGGTTCGGAATCGGTGACGCTGGCCGGCCGCATCGCCGACGTCAACGCGCGCCTGATGACCGATCCGGGTGCGCGCCATGCCGGCCGCACGATCAAGCGTCTCGCGGTGAAGGGGGCATTCCACGGTCGCACCGAGCGCCCCGCCATCTACTCGGATTCGTCGCGCCGCAACTACCAACAGCACCTGGCGAGCTTCCGCAACGAGGACACGCTGCTCACCGTCGAACCGTACAACGTGGCGCAGTTGAAGGCCGTGTTCGCCGAAGCCGAGCAGAAAGGCTGGTTCATCGAGGCGATGTTCCTCGAGCCGGTGATGGGCGAAGGCGATCCCGGCCGTGCGCTCACGCCGGAGTTCTACGCCGCCGCGCGCGAGCTGACCCGTGAACACGGCACCGTGTTGCTGGTGGATTCCATCCAGGCCGGCCTGCGCGCGCACGGCGTGCTGTCCATCGTGGACTACCCGGGTTTCGAAGGGCTCGAGGCGCCGGACATGGAAACCTTCTCCAAGGCGCTCAACGCCGGCCAGTATCCGTTGTCGGTGCTGGCGGTGTCCGCGCGCGTGGCGGGGCTCTATCGCAAGGGCATCTACGGCAACACCATGACCGCCAACCCGCGCGCGCTCGACGTGGCCGTGGCGACGATGCACGAACTCACCGACGACGTGCGCCGCAACATCGTCGAACGCGGCAAGGAATTCGTGCAGAAGCTCGAGGTGCTGAAGAACGAACTGGGCGGCCTCATCACCAAGGTGCAGGGCACGGGGTTGTTGTTCTCCTGCGAACTGGCACCCGAGTTCAAGTGCTTCGGCGAAGGCTCGACCGAGGAATACATGCGCGAGCGCGGCGTCGGCGTGATCCACGGCGGCGCGAATTCGCTGCGTTTCACGCCGCATTTCCGCGTGACGAGCGCCGAGGTCGATCTCATCGTCGAGGAAGTGCGGCATGCGCTGACCGAGGGACCGCGGCGGAGCGAATCCAAGGCCGCTTGAGCGCATCGCTAAACCGTTCTCAAGGCGCTGGGTTCCTGCCTTCGCAGGAACGACGTGAGGTGGTTTGACACGCAGCGGTCGATCTTTCGGCTCGTCGTTCCTGCGAAGGCAGGAACCCAGCGCCTTGCATCCGGTTTTGGCGAGACGGCAATGCGGTTTTTCGAGCCGAAGGCGCGTAGGCCCACGCATTCACGCCGGCAAACGAACCGACCGCCGAGAAAAGTCGTAAGCTCCCCTCCGCCGGATTGGCCCGGCCTCACGTAGGGGTTCGTCATGCGTATGCAGATTCGTGTCCTCGCCGTTTCCGCCTTTTTCGCCTTCGCCGGGGCCGCCTTCGCCGCCCAGGATATGCCCGCGAAGAAGGATCTCACTCCCCAGCAGCAGCGCATGAGCACCTGCAACGGCCAGGCGGCCGGCAAGAAGGGTGACGAGCGCAAGGCCTTCATGAGCAGTTGCCTCAAGGGCGAGCAGCCGGCCAAGATGACCCAGCAGGACAAGATGAAGAAGTGCAACGCGGATGCCGCAGGCAAGAAGGGCGATGAGCGCAAGGCGTTCATGAGCAACTGCCTCAAGGGTTGATGCGTTCGCTCCGCATGATTCGCGGACAGGGTCCGCTCCCACCCTCCGTTGGAAACGCCGCTACCGAAGGGTGGGAGCGGACCTTGTCCGCGATGGCGTTTGCGGCCGCATTACAATGGGCCGAACTCATCGAATCGGCCGCCCCATGAAAATCGTCGAAGTCCGCCACCCCCTCATCCAGCACAAGCTCGGCCTCATGCGCCTTGCCGGGATCAGCACCAAGGAGTTCCGCGAGCTGGCCTCGGAAGTGGCCGCCCTGCTCACGTACGAAGCCACGGCCGACCTGGAGACGGAAATCAAGACGGTCGACGGCTGGGCCGGCCCGGTCGAGGTCACCCACATCAAGGGCAAGAAGGTCACCATCGTGCCGATCCTGCGCGCGGGACTGGGCATGCTCACCGGCGTGCTGGAGATGATCCCCGCCGCGCGCGTGAGCGTGGTGGGCCTGCAGCGCGACGAGGAAACCCTCGAACCGGTCACCTATTACGAGAAGCTCACCGGCGGCATGGACGAGCGCACGGCGATCATCGTCGATCCCATGCTCGCCACGGCGGGCACGCTGGTGGCCACCGTGGACATGCTCAAGGCCGCTGGCGCCAAGCGCATCAAGGGCCTGTTCCTCGTGGCGGCGCCCGAGGGCCTGAAGCGCATCGAGGCGGCCCACCCCGACATCGAGATCTACGTCGCCTCCATCGACGAGCGCCTGAACGAGCTGGGCTACATCCTCCCCGGCCTGGGCGATGCCGGCGACAAGATCTTCGGCACCAAGCAAAAATCCGCCTGAGCTGCCGGATGTGTCACATCCGCCTGTCACATAGCTGGGGCACACTCGCCCAGCGGGCCTGACAGGGGGAACACCGCGCCAGCACATGGCGGGTGCTTCGGGTCGCGTACAACCTACGAAACTCGAAGGGGAATACACGACTATGCGTTCGACCACGTCACGGCGCGCCCTCTGGGCGGCGCTGGCCGGCTTTGTCTCCGTCGTGCCGCTCCATGCGGCCGACCTGTCGATCACCCAGTTCCGCGTCCGCGGCCCCGCCGGGGGCAACGACGAATTCGTCGAAGTGCAGAACGGCGGCAGCGCCCCGCTCGACGTTTCGGGCTTCAAGCTCAACGCATCGAACGCCACCGGCGTCACCGGCACGCGCTTTACCTTTCCCGGCGGCGTGACGATCCAGCCGGGCTGCTTCGTGCTGCTGGGCAACAAGACCAGCCCGGGCTATTCCGGCGCCGTCCCCGCCGACTTCACCTACGCCACCGGCATCACCGACGACGGCGGCCTCGCCCTGCTGGATACCGCGGGCAACGTGCTCGACCAGGTGGGCCTGAGCGCCGGTTCGGCCTACAAGCTCGGCACGCCGCTGGCCTCGCTCGGCAGCGGCAACGCCGACCAGGGTTACCTGCGCAAGACCACCGGCGGCGGCCTGCCGCAGGCCACGGGCGACAACTCGGCCGACTGGGTGAAGGTAGCCCCGACCACGCCGCACAACGCCGCCTCGGCCTGCGTGGCCCAGGGGCCGAGCCTGTCGATCGCCGACGCTTCGGTGAGCCTGCGCAACGCCGACGACGTGAAGATGCCCTTCACCGTGACGCTGAGCCAACCCCAGGCCGCCGACGTCTCCGTGCACGCCGCCACCGCCGATGACACCGCCACGGTGGCGGCCGGCGACTACGACGCCGTCGACGCCACGGTGACCGTCCCCGCCGGGCAGACCACGGCAAGCTTCGACGTGAACGTGCACGGCGCGAAGGCGGCCGGCCCGGACAAGGCGTTCAAGGTGAACCTCTCCGGTGCCACCGGCGACGTCACCCTGGCGAAAGCCTCGGCCATCGGCGCGATCCTCAACGAAATCCCGGTCACGGCCGAGATCTGGCAGATCACGGGCCACGACCAGGTGTCGCCACTGCTGGGCAAGCGCGTGTCCACCACGGGCAACGTGGTGACGGCGGTGGGTCCGCAGGGCTTCACCATCCAGACGCCCGACCATCGCGCCGATGCCGATGCCCTCACCTCGAACGGCATCTACGTGTTCACCGGCGCGCCGCCGGCGGTGAAGTCCGGCGACGTGGTGAACGTGGATGCCACGGTCGACAACTTCTTCAACCTGCCCGAGCTGAAGGACGCCACGGTCGTCACGACGATGCACGGTGCGCGCTTGCCGAAGGCCGTGGTGTTCGACGACAAGGTGCCGTCGCACGACCCGAACCATCTCTCGTGCGGCCCGACCAACTTCCAGTGTTACGTCGGGATGCGCGTGGCCATCGACAACGGCACGATCACCACGGGCAACCTGCGCTTCAGCGGCGAACCGTTCGCCGAGGTGTACATCACCACCGACGGTAACCGCTCGCTGCGCCAGCCGGGCGTGCGCTTCACCGTGCCGGTGCCCGACGGCGTGAACCTGCCGAACTGGAACGGCAACCCGCAGGTGCTGAAGATGAACACCGCCGACTTCGGCGCCGTGGCCGCCGATACGCCGTTCAATGCGGGCACCACGTTCCGCGCCGAAGGCGTGATCTCCTACGCATTCGGTGCGTACACCTTCATCCCCAGCAAGATCACCATCAAGAAGGCGGCAACGCTGCCGCGTCCCGTGGACGCGCGTCCGTTCTATGCCGTGCGCGTGGGCGCGCTGAATACCGAGCGCTTCTGCGACACGGAGTTCAATACCACGTTCACCTGCTCGGGCGGCGACACCGAACCCACCGCCGACGAGGTGAAGCTGAAGACGCAGCGCCTGTCGGCCTACATCGGCGGCGTGCTGAAGCTGCCGGACATCCTCTCGGTGGAAGAGGTCAAGAGCCTCGCCGTGCTGCAGGGTCTCGCCAAGCAACTGGGTGACGACTACCCGGCCCAGTACGAAGCCTTCCTCCAGCCGGGCCACGATCCCAGCGGCATCAACGTGGGCTTCCTCGTGCGCACCGACCGCGTGCACGTGGTGGACGTGCATCAGCTCGACGCCGACGCCACCTGGGACGACCAAGGCAGCACGTCGTTCCTGCATGACCATCCGCCGCTGCTGCTCACGGCCGACGTGCCGTCGATCGTCGGCCGCATGCGCGTCAACGTGATCTCGGTGCACCCGAAGGCCCGCCAGAACGTGGACAAGGCCGGCAGCGCCGCCGATCGCGACCGCCGGAAGCGCTTCCTGCAGGCCGTGTCGCTGGCCAAGCAGGTGCAGATCCTGCAGACCGACCGCAAGAACCTCGTCGCGCCGCTGCTGGTGGTGGGCGACTTCAACGCCTATCCCTTCAGCGACGGCTTCACCGACGTGGTGGGCCTGGTTTCCGGCAAATATGACGACAGCCAGAACCTGCTCAAGCTCGGCAAGAACCTGGTCAAGCCCACGCTATGGAACGCCGTGGATTCGGTGCCCGAGAACGACCGCTATTCGTTCCTGTTCACCGAGAACTTCGGCAACATCCAGGGTCAGGCGCCGCGTTCGGTGCCGACGCACCAGGTCCTGGACAACGCGTTGCTCAACACGGTGGCCCGCGGCCTGTTCCTGAACATGCGGTTCGGTCGCGGCAACCTCGACGCGCCGGTGCAGACGCTGGACGACTCGGCGAAGGAGACGGGCGTGAAGAAGGCGATCGGCTCGTCCGACCATGACGGATTCGTGGTGGACATGCTGGCGTTGCCGACGATCGTCCTGTGAGGTGACTCCGGGCATCCGGTTTCGGCCGGACGCCTATCGCGGACAGGGTCCGCTCCCACCCTCCGGTAGGAAGCCTGCTATCGAAGGGTGGGAGCGGACCCTGTCCGCGATTTTCTTTCAGCGCGCGAAGCGGTCCGTCGCGCGAACCAGCTCCCGCGCGATCCCCGGCTCGAACGCCGAATGCCCCGCATCCTGCACGATCTTCAGATCGGCCTCCGGGAACGCGCGATGCAAGTCCCACGCGCTGCGCATCGGGCACACCACGTCGTAGCGCCCCTGCACGATCACCGTGGGGATATGGCGAATCTTGCCGACGTCGCGCAGCAACTGCCCGTCGACCTCGAAGAACCCTGCATTGACGAAGTAGTGGCATTCGATGCGTGCGAAGGCCAGCGCGAACTCGTCTTCTCCGCTCGAGGCGATGTGCGATTCGTCCTGGTAGAGGTAGCTCGTGGCTCCCTCCCACACCGACCACGCGCGCGCCGCGGCGACGCGAACGGCGGGATCGGCATGGGTAAGGCGGCGATGGTAGGCACTGATGAGGTCGCCGTGCTCGGCCTGCGGAATCGCCGAGAGGTAGGTTTCCCATGCATCGGGATACAGGTCGCTGCAACCGGACTGGTAGAACCACTCCAGTTCCGTCCGGCGGAGCATGAAGATGCCGCGCAGCACCAGTTCGGTGACCCTGTCCGGATGCGTCTGCGCGTAGGCCAGCGCCAGCGTCGATCCCCACGAACCGCCGAAGACCTGCCAGCGGTCGATGCCCAGGTGCTCGCGCAGCCGCTCGATGTCGGCCACGAGATCCCAGGTGGTGTTGTCGGTGAGTTCCGCGTGCGGCGTGGAACGGCCGCAACCGCGCTGGTCGAACAACACGATGCGGTACTTCGCCGGATCGAAGAAACGGCGGCATCGCGGGTTGGTGCCGCCGCCCGGGCCGCCGTGCAGGAACACCACCGGCTTGCCGTGGGGGTTGCCGCTTTCCTCGAAATAGAGGGTATGCAGCGGCGACACCTTCAGCATGCCGCTGTTGTACGGCTCGAGCGGCGGGTAGAGGTCGGTGGAATCCTGGGTCATGCGCGTGCTCTGGAAAACGGAAGAGAGATTCCAAGGCTAGCGGGGCCAGCCCGGCAACGCCACCGACACGACCGTTCGCTACAGCAACTTGCCCGGATTCATGACGCCGTTGGGGTCCCAAACGGCCTTGATGCCGCGCATGAGGGTGATCTCCTCGGGCGACCTCACGCTCGACAGCCAGGGCTTCTTGACCAGGCCGATGCCGTGCTCGGCCGAGATGCTGCCCCCGTGGCGGCGCAAGGTCTCCACCAGCATCGAGGTGACGTGCTCGCACTGGGCCACGAAGGTGTCGTTATCGAGATCGGCCGGTTTCAGCACGTTGATGTGCAGGTTGCCGTCGCCGATGTGGCCGAACCAGACCACCTCGACATCCGGGTATTCGGCCGCGAGCAGGTGCTGCATGTCGTCCATGAAGGCAGGGACGGCGGCTATCCGCACCGACACGTCGTTCTTGTAGGGGCGATGCCGGGCGAGGCTTTCGGTGATGCCCTCGCGCAGCCGCCACAGCGACGCGGCCTGCGCCTCGCTGGACGCGATCACGCCGTCGACGACCCAGCCCTCCCCTACGCACAGCTCGAAGAAAGCCATCGCCGCGTCCTTCGCCGCCTCGTCGTCCGCGTCGAACTCGGTCACCACGTAGAACGGATGCACGGTGTCGAAGGGATCCTGGCCGCCGTGCGCCTTGACGTGCGCGAGCGCGCGATCGGTGAAGAACTCGAAGGCTTCCAGGCGAAGGCGGTGGCGTGCTTCCGCGAACACCTTCATCAGGGCATCCATGGCCGGCACGGCCAGCAGCATGACCTGCGTCTCCGGCGGCGGCGAGGTGAGCCACAGCGTGGCCTCCACGACGATGCCCAGGGTGCCTTCCGAGCCGATCACCAGATGCCGAAGATCGTACCCGGAGGCGTTCTTGACCAGACCCCGGTTGAGGTCGAGCAGTTCGCCGTGCCCCGTCACCACCTTGAGCCCCGCCACCCACTGGCGGGTGTTGCCGTAGCGGATCACGCGGATGCCGCCGGCATTGGTCGCGATATTGCCGCCGATCTGGCAGGAACCGCGCGCCGCGAAGTCCACCGGATACATGAGACGGTGCTCGCGCGCGGCGTTCTGCACCGCTTCGAGCGCGATGCCCGGCTGCACGGTGAGCGTGCGGTCGATGGGATCGAATCCGAGTACCTTGTTCATCCGGTCGAGGCTGACGACCAGCTCACCCCGGGCGGCCACGGCACCGCCGGAAAGGCCCGTGCGCCCGCCGGAAGGCACGATCGCCACGCCCGCACCGTTCGCCCAGCGGACGATGGACTGCACCTCGGCGATGTCGGCCGGGAACGCCACGGCCATCGGCGCGGGCGTCCATCGCCGCGTCCAGTCGCGGCCGTGGTGTTCGAGATCGCCGGCGTCGATCGACAGCTTGAGTCCCGGCAGGAGGCCGGCGAGCTCGGTCAGACGAGGGTCGGTCATAGGGACGTCCAGACATCGGGTGCCCCAGCGTGCCAGCGTCGGGCGGTGCGCGTCCATCGTCCCTTTTCGTAGGAGGCATCTGGCATAGTGGGTTTCCCCCTCCAGGACCGGTCACGCCCCATGAAGCGCACGTCGTACCCGAAAGAAGACATCAAGGTGCTGCTGCTCGAGGGGGTCAGCCGGAGCGCGCTGGAGACGTTCAGACAGGCCGGATACTCGCAGATCGAGTTCCACGAGAAGTCGCTGCCGGACGACGAGCTGCGCGAGCGCATCGCCGACGCGCACATCGTGGGCATCCGCTCGCGCACCCACCTCACCGCCGAGGTGCTGGCCGAGGCCCGCCGCCTGATCGCGGTGGGCTGTTTCTGCATCGGCACCAACCAGGTCGATGCCGCCGCGGCCGAGCGGCTGGGCGTGCCGGTGTTCAACGCGCCCTACTCCAATACGCGAAGCGTGGCCGAGCTGGTCATCGCCGAAACGATCATGCTGGTGCGCCGCATCCCCGAGAAGAACGCCGAATGCCATCGCGGCGGCTGGTCGAAGTCGGCCGCCGGCAGCTTCGAGGTGCGCGACAAGGTGCTGGGCATCGTCGGCTACGGCCACATCGGCACCCAGGTGGGCGTACTCGCCGAGTCCCTGGGCATGCGGGTGATCTTCCACGATGTCGAGCCCAAGCTCTCCCTCGGCAACGCACGCCCGGCGGCCAGCCTCGACGACCTGCTCGAGCGGGCCGACGTGGTCACCCTGCACGTGCCGGAAACGGCGCAGACGAAGAACATGATCGGCGCCGCCGAGCTGGCCCGCATGCGCCCCGGCGCCATGCTGGTGAACGCCTCCCGCGGCACCGTGGTCGACATCGACGCCCTGGCGGCCGCCCTCCAGTCGAAGCACCTGGCGGGTGCCGCCGTCGACGTCTTTCCGGTGGAACCCAAGGGCAACGGCGATCCGTTCGTCTCACCCCTGGTGGGCATGGACAACGTGATCCTCACCCCCCACGTGGGCGGCAGCACGGCCGAGGCGCAGGAAAACATCGGCATCGAGGTGGCGTCCAAGCTGGTGCGCTACAGCGACAACGGCAGCACGCTCTCGGCGGTGAACTTCCCCGAGGTGTCCCTGCCCGGCCATCCCACCAGCCGCCGTCTCCTGCACATCCACCGCAACATCCCCGGCGTGCTTTCCCAGGTGAACGACGTGTTCTCCCGGGCGGCGGTGAACATCGACGGACAGTACCTGCAGACCTCTCCGCAGGTCGGCTACGTGGTGATCGACGTGACCACCACCGAGGAGCGCGCCGCCGCCCTGCGCAACGAGCTGGCGGCCATCGAAGGCACGCTCAAGGCACGGGTTCTCTACTGACCGCGTCGTCGGACACCACGCGCGCACGACCCCGTTCCTTCGCCAGGTAGAGGCGGCGGTCGGCGACGTCGATGAACGGATTCACCTCGTCGTGCTCCTTCGGCACGATGGTGTTCACGCCCGCGCTCAGGGTGAGTCGGCGGCCGGGGCCGATGCCCGCGTGCGGGACCAGTGCCTTGTCGACGAGGTCGAGGCAACGCCAGGCCTGCGCCATGGCCGTGCCCTCGTCGGTGTCCGGCAGCAGCAGCACGAACTCCTCGCCGCCGAAGCGGCACAGCAGGTCGCGCGGTCCGCGCAGGATGCCGGTGAGCGCCTTCGCGACGCGCTTGAGGCACTCGTCGCCCTCGAGATGGCCGTAGTGGTCGTTGTATTGCTTGAAGTAGTCGATATCCAGCACCACCACCGACAACGGCTGGCGCAGGCGACGCGCCTCGCGCCACTCCACGTCCATCACCTTGTCGAAACGTCGGCGATTGGCCACGCCGGTCAGACCGTCCTTGTAGGACAGCTCTTCCAGTTCGCGCTGCATGTCGAGCAGCTTTTCCTCGGTGCGCTTGCGCTCGCTGATGTCGAACATGAACCCGATCAGCGCATTGGGCGTGCCGTCGGGATTGCGCACCACGTGCACCACGTCGCGGATCCAGACGAACTGGCCGTCCTTGCGCAGTGCGCGATAGTCGGCCTCGTGATCGATGCCGGCCTGCGACTGCGACACGCAGAAGTTGAACACCCACTCGCGGTCTTCCGGATGGATACGGTCGGACCAGTCCTGCACGGTGGCCCAGGATTGCGGCGACCAGCCGAGCAGTTCCTCGATCTGCGGCCCGATGTAGGCGAAGCGCAGCGTCGCCCAGTCGATCTTCCACGGAATGGCCCGCGTGGATTCGAGCAGGGTCTTGTAGACCCCCGGCTCTTCGTTGAGGATCTCGTCTTCAATGCTCATGGATGGCTTGCATGGCGGTCGAAAGGGGAGCGTCCGTGGCGCGGGCATGGAGCTGGAGCAGGTTTGCCGGCTCGTCGTAGTCGATGCGAACGCCCGCACGCAGGTCACGGCGCATCAGGCGGATCATGGTGTCCACGACGGCGTCGTCGTACGTCGCCGGCGCCTCGCCCGTGACTTCCGCCAGGCGGCCGCGCACCGGTTCGGCGTCGCTCACCACCGGACAGATACGATAGCGATAACGGCCACCGATGCGCTCCGGAGGGAGGTCCATGAAGCGTTCGTCGATCTGGCGGAACGAACTCAGCGATAACCGGTAGGCGTTGTTGCCCAGGACCGGCAGGTCGTCCGGTACCGGTCCGTCCTCGTCGAGCACCTGGAGGCTCGTCGCCAGGGGCAATAGTTCCTTCATGCGGAACATGCCGTCGATTTCGCGGTTCTTCACGCGGGCAAGGTTGGCCAGCAGCTCGCCCAGGGAGGCGTGTCCGATCACGGCCGCCTGCTTGGGCAGGCCACCCCAGGCGCCGTCGGCGCCGTTGAGCAGGGCTTCGATCATGGAGGCGTTTTCGAAGCCGCCGCCTGCGTGCAGGTGCACGAGGATCTTCATCCCCTCGGGCAGGATCGCGCGTGCGGCGGCAACGTAGGCGCCCACCTGGAACGGCATGTAGGTGCCGCGATCGTCCTCCATGGTGATGCCTTCGATCGGGAGGCTACCGATCAGTTCGAGCACGTCGAAGGTGTCGTCGGGCGTTTCGGCAAACGCATCGCAACCGTCCACGATATTGATGAAGATGCGCGGCGGACCGCCGTTCTCGCCTCTCACGTTGTCGATCAGCCACTGCACGCTCGCTGGGATGCTGCGCTTGAGCGTGTCCAGGTCGTACATCTTGGCCATGCCGAACGGGCTCAGGTAGATCTCGTGGACCGTGTTCGGCACGCCGTAGTCGCGGAGTTTCACCTGCGAGGGATCCGGCGTGAAGCGGCCGTCGGCACCGACCAGGCCGATGGCGGTGAAGGCGAAGCATCCGCGCAGATCGGCGCCGGTGTCGCGCAGCTTGCGCATGAAATCGTCGTCGACCTCGGGTTCGTCGGGTATCGCGTAGTCGAGCGTGCCCAGCGAGATGTTCTCGAAACCGAACTCGCGCAGGCGCGGCAGGATAGCCATCTTTTCGTCGAGGGTCTGGCCGACGCGCGAGCCTACCGGGTTCTCGCGCAAGGAAAGATCGA
Source organism: Luteibacter aegosomatis (assembly GCF_023078455.1). Classification (GTDB taxonomy): domain Bacteria; phylum Pseudomonadota; class Gammaproteobacteria; order Xanthomonadales; family Rhodanobacteraceae; genus Luteibacter; species Luteibacter aegosomatis. The sequence continues at coordinate 3,446,548 of NZ_CP095740.1, forward strand.
TCAGGAAAGGCTTGATTCCGGCGAGCAGGTCGATCTTGTCCTGCGCCGCTTTCAGGGCCGCATGGGCGCGGCCGCGGGCATCGGTTGAAGACATCGTTTTTTCCCCCGGAAGCGGCATCCGCAACGAAAACCGTCTGCCGGTCTATCGGCCGGCAGACTTCATACTTGAGAACGGAGGCCCAGGGGAAATGTGAAGACGTTGCCGGAACTTTCCTCGCGGACTGAACAACTTGGGCTCGCCTGGCCGAATCGGCTCAGTCATGGGCGCCAAGGCCCGCCCGAGGGATCGATCCATGGACCGCGGAGCGGCCAAAGAAAAAGGCGTCCCCGACGGGACGCCTTTTTGAATAATGGTCGGGGTGGCGAGATTCGAACTCGCGACCACTACACCCCCAGCGTAGTGCGCTACCAGGCTGCGCTACACCCCGACGAGCTGACGATTGTAACAGCTTCGATGCCGCCAGCGGAAGCGCCGGTCAGCGACGAAGCAGGGTAAGTACCTCTTCGAGTTCGAGTCGAACCTGGCGCACGATCTGGTGCGACATGCTCGCCTCCATACGGGCCTGGGGGCCTTCGAGGCGGGCACGGGCGCCCGTGATGGTGAACCCCTCGTCGTAAAGCAACGAACGGATCTGCCGGATCATGAGCACGTCATGGCGCTGGTAATAACGACGGTTGCCGCGACGCTTGACCGGCTTGAGGGCGGGAAACTCCTGCTCCCAGTAGCGAAGCACGTGCGGCTTGACGCCGCAAAGCTCGCTGACCTCACCGATGGTGAAGTAGCGCTTTGCCGGGATCGCCGGAAGTTCGGTGTTATTCCCTGGATCCAGCATAGCCCTCGACTCTTACCTTGAGTTTCTGGCCGGGGCGGAAGGTGACTACCCGCCGGGCCGAGATGGGGATTTCTTCGCCGGTCTTCGGATTGCGACCGGGCCGCTGATTCTTCTGGCGCAGGTCGAAGTTGCCGAAGCCCGACAGCTTGACCTGCTCGCCCTTCTCGAGCGCCTCGCGCACGACCTCGAAGTACGCGTCCACGAATTCCTTGGCCTCGCGCTTGTTGAGGCCTACGTCGAGGAAAAGCCGCTCGGCCATTTCCGCCTTGGTCAGCGCCATCTCATCCTCGCATTCTTGCCTTGCATGTTTTCTCCAATGCCCCCACCGCTTCTGCCACGCGAGCGTCGGCATCTTCGTCGGTAAGGGTGCGTGAAGCGTCCTGTAAAATCAAGCCCATAGCGAGACTCTTTCGCCCTTCCTCGATTCCCTTGCCCGCATAGCGGTCGAACAGGCGGATCTCCCTCAGCGTCTCGCCCAGGGCCTCGCGCACGGCGGCCTCGACGCTGGCCCAGGTCACCTCCTCGGGCAACTCCACGGCGACGTCCCGGCGCACGGCGGGGAAACGGGCCACGCGCGTCGCACTGGGCAAACGGCGCGCCAGCAACGGCTCGAGCGCCACCTCCATCACGTGCACGTCGGTGCCGAGGTCGAGCGCCTTGGCCAGCGCCGGATGCAATGCGCCGATGAAACCGGCCGGGCGGCCGTCACGCAGCACGCGGGCGCCCCGGCCGGGGTGCAGCCACGACGGCAGGCCGGCGGTATCCACCGACCAGCGGGCCGGTTCGCCGGTACGGGCGATCAGCGCATCGAGATCGCCCTTGAGGTCGAAGAAATCGACCGGACGCGAGGACTCGCCCCACTGCTCGGCACGAGCGCTCCCGGAAGCGACCACGGCGACGCGATCGATCTCGTCGGGGGCGCCTCCCGTGGCGTGGAAGCTCCGGGCCACCTCGAACAGGCGCACGCGCTCCTGCTGACGGGCGCTGTTGTAGCGCAGCGCCTCGACCAGGCCGGGCAGCAGCGAGGTGCGCATCACGGCCAGGTCGGCCGATAGCGGGTTGGCCAACGGCACCCACGCGGCGTCGACGCCCCAGGTCCTGAGCAGGTCGGCGTTGACGAACGACAGCGTCACCGCCTCGAAATAGCCGCGCGCCACGAGCTGGTCGCGCAGTTGCATCGCGGACAGTCGCGCTTCCGGCTCGGGCTCGAGGGCGATCTTGCCCGCGGGCGTGGTGGTGGGAATGCGCTCGTAACCATGGATGCGGGCGACCTCCTCGATGAGGTCTTCCTCGCGCTCGATGTCGAAACGGCTGCTGGGCGGGGTGATCCGCCAGCCGTCGGCGACTTCTTCCACCGTCATGCCCAACGCGGTAAAGATGCGCGAGACCTCGCTCGCGGCCACCTCGATACCGAGCACGCGGCGCAGGCGCGCATGGCGCAGCAGCACGGGCGCGTGCTCGCGGAGGTCTTCGCTCCGCTCGGCGACGACGATCGGCCCCGCCTTGCCACCGGCGATGCCCAGCAACAGCTCCGTGGCACGCTCCAGGGCGCGACGGGGAAGCGCGGGATCGACGCCTCGCTCGAAACGATGCGATGCGTCGGTATGCAGGCCGAGCTTGCGCGCGCGCCCCATGATCGCCGACGGCGCGAAATGCGCCGCCTCGAGGAACACGTTGCGGGTCGTGTCGGTAAAGCGCGAATCGAAACCGCCCATGACGCCGGCGACGGCGAGCGGACGAGCCTCGTCGGCAATGACCACGAACGAGGGGTCGAGCTTCGCCTCGTTGCCGTCGAGCAGCTTGAGGGTTTCGCCCTGCGCGGCGTGACGGACGACGATCGACCCGGTGAGCTTGTCGTCGTCGAACGCATGCATCGGCTGGCCCAACTCGAGCATCACGTACTGGGTGATGTCGACCACGGCGCCGATCGGACGGATGCCCGCGCGACGCAAACGCTCGGCCAGCCACAGCGGCGAGGGCGCGCTCGCGTCGATGCCTTCGATCACGCGGCCGAGGTAACGCGGCGCATCGGCACCGGCCTCGAGCCTCACCGTCCGCGTGGCGGCCGACGTCACCGCCGCCTCGCCCACGCCGATGGACTTCACCCGGCTGCCGAACAGCGCGGCCACGTCGTGCGCGAGGCCGTTGAGGCCGAGCACGTCGGGACGGTTCGGAGTGACCTTCAGCTCGATGCTGGCATCGGGCAAGCCGAGATACGCGGCCAACGACTGGCCCAGCGGCGCGTCGGACGGCAGTTCGAGCAGACCCGAGGCGTCGGCGTCGATGCCCAGCTCCTTCGCGGAACAGAGCATGCCGAAGGATTCGACGCCGCGCAGCTTGGCCGCCTTGATCTGGATACCGCCCGGCAACGTGGCGCCGACGGTGGCCAGCGGCACGCGGATGCCTACGCGGGCGTTGGGGGCGCCACAGACGATCTGCAGCGGTGCGCCCTGCCCCGTGCTCACGGTGCAGACCTGCAGGCGATCGGCCTCGGGATGCTTCATCGCCGCGACGATCTCGGCGACGACGACGCCGTCGAGGTTCTCGCCCAGCGGCGTGACGTCTTCGACTTCGAGGCCGGCCATGGTGAGGGCATGCACGAGCGCGGCGCGGTCCGCGTCGACGGTCACCAGCTCACGCAACCAGTTTTCGGAGAATTTCATGGGAGCGACTCGTTGAACGGGGTGGGCGGATCAGGCGAACTGGCGAAGGAAGCGCAGGTCGTTGTCGAAGAACGCGCGCAGATCGCTCACGCCGTAGCGCAGCATGGCGAAGCGCTCGACACCCAGGCCGAACGCGAAGCCGGTGTAACGCTCCGGATCGATGCCGCAGTTCTTCAGCACGGAGGGATGCACCATGCCGCAGCCCAGCACCTCGAGCCAGCGCGTGGAGCCGTCTTCGGCATCCCAGCGGATATCCACCTCGGCCGACGGCTCGGTGAACGGGAAGTAGCTCGGACGAAAGCGCATCTCGAAATCGCGCTCGAAGAAGGCGCGAACGAACTCCGCCAGCGTGCCCTTCAGATCGGCGAAGCTGGAGGTTTCGTCGACCAGCAGGCCCTCGATCTGGTGGAACATCGGAGAGTGGGTCTGGTCGGAATCGCTGCGGTAGACCTTGCCCGGCGCGATGATGCGGATGGGCGGCTGGCGCCCACGCATCGAGCGGATCTGCACCGGCGAGGTGTGCGTGCGCAGCAGGCGCCCGTCGCCGAAATAGAAGGTGTCGTGCATCGCGCGCGCCGGATGGTGCGGCGGGAAATTCAGCGCTTCGAAATTGTGCCAGTCGTCTTCGATCTCGGGGCCATCGGCACGCTGGTAGCCGAGCCGGCCGAAGATATCGGCGATGCGCTCCAGGGCGCGGGTGATCGGATGGATACCGCCGAAGTCGCCGTCGCGGCCCGGCAGGGTGACGTCGATGCGCTCGGAAGCGAGGCGACGGTCGAGTTCGGCCTGTTCCAGCATCCGCTTGCGGGCGGCGATCGCGTCGGTCAGGCGCTCCTTGACGCGATTGACCTCGGCGCCTCGCGCCTTGCGCTCTTCGGCGGAGAGCTGGCCCAGCGCCTTGAGGGCGGCGGTGATCGCACCGTTCTTGCCCAGCAGGGCGACGCGGACGGCATCCAGGGCCTCGAGCGAGACGGCGGACTCGATGTCGCTCAGGGAGGCGTCGATTTGCTCGATCGATTCCATCGGTTTTCCTGATGTTTTTCAGGCATACAAAAAAAGATGGGGAGAAGGCAAGGCCTTCTCCCCACGTTATCCATCATCGCGCGGCAGGTGTTACCGCGCGTGGTAAAGCGGATTACGCAGCCAGACTGGCCTTGGCCTTCTCTGCGATCGCGCCAAACGCCTTGATGTCGTGCACGGCGAGGTCGGCGAGGACCTTGCGGTCGACCGAGATGTTGGCCTTGGCCAGACCGTTGATCAGACGGCTGTACGACAGACCGAACTGACGGGCGGCGGCGTTGATACGGACGATCCACAACGCGCGGAACTGGCGCTTGCGCTGCTTGCGGCCGATGTACGCGTACTGACCGGCCTTGATGACGGCCTGGTTGGCTACGCGGAAGACCTTGCGGCGGGCGTTGTAGTAACCCTTGGCACGGCCGATGATTTTCTTGTGACGACGACGGGCGGTAACACCGCGCTTAACACGAGCCATTTCTTAGTCTCCCTTAGAGATACGGCAACATGCGAGCCACACCCTTGGTGTCGCACGCCTTGACGTGGTTGGGAGCGCGCAGGCCGCGCTTACGCTTGGTCGACTTCTTCGTCAGGATGTGCGACTTGAAGGCGTGACCGGCCTTGAACTTGCCCGAAGCGGTCTTGCGAAAACGCTTCGCGGCCGCCCGGTTGGTCTTGATCTTGGGCATCGGAATGCTCCGTATCTACGGTTGCTGACTGATCCGGCGGCGGGGCCTCGCGGCGCCTGCGCTTTCCTTCCTGCCGGGGACGGTGATCGGCCCATCCTTGCGGGCCGAGCCGGCGATTATACACAAATCGTGAAATTTCAACACTCGGCCATGGCGAGGCATCCCCTACCCGTCATTCCCGCGAACGCAGGAATCCGGAGCCCCCGTGTCGAGACTGGCGGAGGAGCCGGAGCGAAAAAACCGTAGGAGGCTCGTCGCGACAACCTGCTGTCATGCGCCGGGCCCCGCGTACGCAGGAGCGGCGTCTCAGCCAGATATGAGAACGGCGCCCTGGGGCGCCGTTCGGGACGATCAGATCTTCTTCTTCGGGCCGATCATCATGACCATCTGCCGGCCTTCGAGGCGGGGGAAGGATTCCACCACGCCGTCTTCGCCGATGTCGGCCTGGATCTTCCTGGCAAGGTTCTGGCCGAGGTCCTGGTGGGACATCTCACGGCCGCGGAAGCGGATCGTGACCTTCACCTTGTCGCCTTCCTCGAGGAACTCGCGCATCTTGCGCAGCTTGATGTCGTAGTCGCCCACGTCGGTCACGGGACGGAACTTCACTTCCTTGATTTCGACCTGCTTCTGTTTCTTCTTGGCGGCCTGGGCCTTCTTCTGGGCTTCGAACTTGAACTTGCCGAAATCCATGATCTTGCAGACCGGCGGATCGCCGTTCGGCTGGATTTCGACGAGGTCGAGACCGTCCTCCTCGGCGCGGCGGATGGCCTCACGGGTATCCATGATGCCCAACTGCTCGCCCTCGGGACCCAGCACGCGCACTTTGGGCACGCGGATCTCGTTGTTCTTGCGATTGCCCTTGTTATCGGTCGTAGCGATAACGCTATCCTCCAGAAGAATGAACCCTATGGCGAGCCCGTGCCTTCAGCGACGGGCCTCTGCCTCCAGTTTCGCGGCGAAGTCGGCCACCGGCATGCTGCCGAGGTCTTCGCCACCGCGAGTACGTACGGAAACGGTACCCTGCTCCTTCTCGCGGTCACCGACCACGATGAGGTAGGGCACTTTCTGCATCGTATGCTGCCGGATTTTATATCCGACCTTTTCGTTGCGCAAATCGGCATCCACCCTGAAGCCTTGTCCAACAAGGGCTTGCGTGACCTCACGCACATAATCGGCCTGAGCGTCGGTAATACCGAACACGACGGCCTGAATGGGGGCGAGCCACGGCGGAAGCAAGCCCGCGTGATGCTCGATGAGAATGCCGATGAAACGCTCCATCGAACCGACGATGGCCCGGTGAAGCATGACGGGGTGCTGACGCTGGCTGTTTTCGTCCACATACTCGGCGCCGAGGCGCTCGGGCATCATGAAATCCACCTGCATCGTGCCGACCTGCCAGGTACGGCCGATCGAATCCTTCATATGGTACTCGATCTTGGGGCCATAGAAGGCGCCCTCGCCCGGGAGTTCTTCCCACGTCACCCCGGCCGCGGACAGCGCCTTGCGCAGGGCGTCCTCCGCCTTGTCCCAGACTTCCTCGGCGCCGATGCGCTTTTCGGGGCGCAGGGCGATCTTCATGGCGATGTCCTCGAACCCGAAGTCCGAGTAGACCTGCATGGCCTGCTGGTGGAAGGCGGCCACTTCCTCCTCGATCTGCGCCGGGGTGCAGAAGATATGGCCGTCGTCCTGGGTAAAGGCGCGCACGCGCATGATGCCGTGCAGCGCGCCCGAGGGTTCGTTACGGTGGCAGCCGCCGAACTCGCCGTAGCGGATCGGCAGGTCGCGATAGCTGTGCAGGTTGGCGTTGAAGATCTGCACGTGGCCTGGGCAGTTCATCGGCTTGAGCGCGTAGGTGCGCTTTTCCGACTCGGTGAAGAACATGTTCTCGTGGTAGTTGTCCCAATGGCCGGACTTCTTCCACAGGCTCACGTCCATGATCTGCGGCCCGCGCACTTCCTGGTAGCCGCTCTTGCGGTACACGCCGCGCACGTACTGCTCCACTACCTGCCAGATGGCCCAACCCTTGGGATGCCAGAAGACCATGCCCGGGGCCTCTTCCTGCTGGTGGAAGAGGTCGAGCTCCTTGGCGATGCGGCGGTGGTCGCGCTTCTCGGCCTCCTCGAGCTGGACGAGGTAGGCTTTCAGGTCCTTGTCGTTGAGCCACGACGTGCCGTAGATGCGGCTGAGCATCTCGTTGTTGGAATCGCCGCGCCAATAGGCGCCCGCCACCTTCATGAGCTTGAACGCGCGCAGCTTGCCGGTGTTGGACACGTGCGGGCCGCGGCACAGGTCGGTGAACTCGCCCTGGGTATAGAGCGACAGCTCTTCGCCGGCCGGGATCGACTCGATGATCTGCGCCTTGTATTCCTCACCCAGGTCACGGAAGAAACGGATCGCCTCGTCGCGGCTCTTCACCGAGCGCGTGACGGGGATCTGCTCCTTGACGATCTTCTCCATCTCGGCCTGGATGGCGTCCAGGTCGTCGGGCGTGAAGGGACGCTCGTAGGCGAAGTCGTAATAGAAGCCGTTGTCGATGACCGGGCCGATGGTGACCTGCGCGCCGGGGAACAGGCGCTGCACGGCCTGGCCGAGAAGGTGCGCCGTGGAATGGCGCAGGATGTCCAGGGCCTCGGGGCTCTTTTCCGTGACGATTTCCAGCGAGGCATCGCGATCGATGGTGAAGCTCGCATCGACCAGTTTGCCGTCCACCTTGCCGGCGAGGGTGGCCTTGGCGAGGCCCGCGCCGATCGAGGCGGCGACGTCCTGCACGGACACGGGGTGGTCGAAGGGGCGCTGGCTGCCGTCGGGGAGCGTGATCTGGATCATGGGAACGGATTTCCGGACAAACAAAAAGGGCGCCAGGCGCCCTTCGGATGGAGACGAAGACGTGGCGGTGGAATCAGGTTGAGCAGGTCGTAGTCCGCATGTCGCACACTCGGCCGGCGTTGCCGCGGGCCACCCTCGTCTCGTGGATGCCGGCAAAAACTAGTTCAGCCCTCGCGCCGTGTCAACGGCACGCTCCATTACAATGGGGTTTTCCCCTCCTCGGGCAAGCCCCCATGCGCATCCTGGTCACCGGCAGTGCCGGCTTCGTCGGCGCGGCCCTCACCGAACGCCTGCTGGCACGCGGCGACACGGTGCTCGGCCTCGACAACCACAACGACTACTACGACCCGGCCCTGAAAGAGGCCCGGCTGGCCCGTTTCGCCAGCCATCCCGCCTACACGCACCTACGGGCCGATCTCGCCGAGCAGGCCGCCGTGGACAGGGCCTTCGCGGACTTCGTGCCCGAGCGCGTGGTCAACCTGGCCGCGCAGGCCGGCGTGCGCTATTCGCTCACCCACCCCCACGCCTATGTGCAGAGCAATCTGGTCGGCTTCGTGAACGTGCTCGAGGCCTGCCGACGCCACGAAGTGGCCCATCTGGTGTATGCGTCGTCCAGCTCGGTCTACGGCGCCAACCGGAAGATGCCCTTCGCCGTGGAAGACGCGGTGGACCATCCCGTGAGCCTCTACGCGGCCACCAAGAAATCCAACGAGCTGATGGCGCACACGTACAGCCACCTGTTCGGCCTGCCGACCACGGGGCTGCGCTTCTTCACGGTGTACGGGCCGTGGGGCCGTCCGGATATGTCGCCGATCCTGTTCGCCAGCCGCATCCTGCGCGGCGAGCCCATCGACGTGTTCAACCACGGACAGCACAGCCGCGACTTCACCTATATCGACGACATCGTCGAGGGCGTGATCCGCACCCTCGACCATCCCGCGCGCCCCGATCCGTCGTACGACCCGACGATGCCGAATCCCGGCACGTCGTCGGCGCCGTATCGCGTCTACAACATCGGTAACGACGAACCGGTGCAGTTGCTCGATTTCATCGGCTTGCTCGAGAAGCACCTCGGACGCAGCGTCGAGAAGAATCTGCTGCCGATGCAGCCGGGCGACGTACCGGACACGTGGGCCGACGTGTCGGCACTGCGGCGCGACGTGGGGTATGCCCCGTCGACGCCGGTGGATGAGGGGGTACGGCGGTTCGCGGAGTGGTACAAGGGTTTCTACAAGCATTGACGCTCCATCGCGGACAGGGTCCGCCCCCAACCTGCGGTAGTCGCCTCTCTACCGAAGGGTGGGAGCGGCCCCTGTCCGCGATGGGCGTCAGAGCAGGCGACGGAGCAAACCGGATGCCCGCTTCGTTTTCCTGCCGACGGCATACGCCACGATGTCGCCTCCTGCCAGCAGCGTGAAATGCGTCCGCGCACGGGTCACGCCCGTATAGAGCAACTCCCGCGTCAGCACCGGTGAGGGCTCTGCCGGCAACGCCAGGGCGGTGTGCTCGAACTCGGAGCCCTGCGATTTGTGCACCGTCATCGCATACACCGTGTCGACGGCGGCCAGTCGGCTGGGCACGACGAAGCGCACGCGCTCACGGCCGTGCTCATCCAGCAAGCCGAAAGCCACGCGCAAGGCCATGCCGCCCTGCCCGTCGGGAATCCACAACGTAACGCCGACATCGCCGTTCATCAGCCCCAGCGCGTAGTCGTTGCGGGTGACCATCACCGGGCGGCCTTCGTACCAGTCGCGCCCCGCATCGACGTAGCCGCGCTCGACCAGTCCCCGCGCGATGCGCTCGTTCTGCCCCACGACGCCGTGATCGCCGTGGCGGGACGCGCAGAGCAACTGGAAGCGCGCATGGGCACGCAATGCCCGGGAGCCCCATGCCTCGAAGGAAGCGAAAGGCGCGTCGGCCGCGGGCCGTTCGCGTTCGATCCAGTCGAACCAGGCACGATAGCCCGGCGCCCCGTCCCGTCCTTCGATGGCGAGCGTCGCGATGGCCGCCGCCGAAGGCGCATGCATGGCGATGTCACCCATGGACGACTCGAACGCGCGGCGGGCCGCCGCCGGGTCGCCGCGGTTGATCGCCGAAGCGAGTTCACCGATGCCGCTTTTCGCGCCGAAACGGTGGCTGTGCCGCAGCATCACCACGCGCTGGTCGAGGGCTCGGGCATCCCCGTCGCGCCAGGGCGACACGTCCATGCCGCAGACGGCGGCGAGCCAGCGCCAGGTGTCGGCGTCATAGTGCCCCGCATCGGCACGGGCGCAGAGATCGCCCAGTACGGCACCGGCCTCCACGGACGACAGCTGGTCCTTGTCGCCCAACAGCACCAGGCGCGCCCCGGCGGGCAGGGCATCGAGCGTCGCGGCCATGAGTTCGAGGTCGATCATCGACGCTTCGTCGATCACGAGCACGTCGAGGTGGAGGGGATCGTCGCGATCGTGACGGAACGCGCGGCTGTCGGGACGGCTGCCGAGCAACCGGTGCAAGGTGGCGACCTCGGCGGGAATCGCCTGCTTCACCGCCGGATCGACGTCCAGTCGCTCGATCTGCCCCGCGATGGAGGCATTGAGACGGGCCGCCGCCTTGCCGGTCGGTGCGGCCAGTCGGATACGCAGTCGCGGCTCGCCACGGCGATGGGCCAGGGTCTGCCACAGACCGAGCAGTCGCACCACCGTGGTGGTCTTGCCCGTGCCGGGGCCGCCGGTGATCACGGTGAAGGTACCGCGGGCGGCGACGGCGCAGGCGATCTTCTGCCAATCGGGCGTACCGCCGTCGCCGGGAAAAAGGCGCGACAGCTCGTCTTTCAGTTCGACGGGCGTATCGGCCGGCGCCAGGCGGCCCACGATGGCCTCGGCCACGCGAACCTCGTCGCGCCAGAACCGGCGCAGGTAAAGCAGCCCGCCATCCCATACCAGCGGCGCGGCGGGATCGCCCGCCGGACCCGCCACCAGGGGCGAGCCCGTGAGCCAGTCCGTCGCGTCGACGAGCCAGGGCTCCATCTGCCCGAGCGCCTCGACATCGATGCAGATATGGCCGTCGCCCAACTCGCGGCTCGCGAGCGCGGCAGCCGCGAGTACACGCGGTCCCGCCGACGCGTCGAGCGTCGCCAGGAAACGCGCGAAGGCGCGGTCGATGGGACGCAGGCGCCCTTCTTCCACGGCGACGTCGAGCCAGGTGTCGATGTCGAGGCTCATGCGCGCCCTCCGTCGAACAACACGTCGAGCGCATCGATCATCGCCTTCGTCGGCCGCTCCACGTGCACGCCGTGGCCGTCGCCGTCGACGCCGCGCAGGTAGAGATACACGGCGCCGCCGACATGGCGGTCGTAATCGTAATCGTGGCCCAATCGGGAACGAAGCAAGCGATGCAGCGCGAGCAGGTAGAGCGCGTATTGCAGTTCGTAGCGCGATCCCAGGATCGAGCGGCGCATCGCCGCAGGCGTATAGGCACGCTCATCGGTACCCAGCCAGTTCGACTTGTAGTCGATCACGTACCAGCGCCCTTCGTGTTCCACGATGAGATCGATGAACCCCTTGAGCATGCCGTTCACGCGATCGGACGACAAGGCCATGCGAGGTTCGCCGTCCAGGGTGTGCTCGCGCACGATGCGATCCAGCGCCAGGGTATCCACGTGGCGCGCCTCGAAAAGGAATTCGAGTTCGGCACGGTAGCGCGACGGGTCGCCCAGCGCGGCGAGCGCGAAGGCATCGCCGCCGGGCAAGGCCAGCGGCGTGTGAAGCAGGGACTGCAGCCATGCATGGAGTACGTCGATCCAGTGCGTCCAGCCCTGGCGTTCGCAACGGCGCGCGATCATGTCGCGCAGCCGCGCGGGGTCCGCGGCGATGGCGGAAAAGCCCTCTTCCGCGATCCATTCGAGCAGGTCGTGCAGGAACGTGCCTGCGTCCGCGCCGCGCGGAAAGCCGTGGATCGTCTCGGCACGCAAGGGCTCCACCACCGCTTCGGCGTCGTATTCCACGATGACGTCGTCGGCCGCCGTCTCCGGCGCCACCGCCTCGTCGTAGCGCAGACCGCTGTAGCTGGCGATGCGCCACGGCTCGGCACGCACGGCCACCGGCACGCGCGCCGGCGACGGCCGCGAATCGACCCGCGGCGGCGAGTAGCGATCGTCGGACGGCGCGGGCATGTACTCCACGGCGATCGCCTCGCTATCGCCCGCCATGCGTCGCAGGAGGCCCTCCAGCATGCCGTTGTCGATTTCGGCACCGCCCGCCAGCAGGTGGCCGAACGCCGAACGATGCACCTGCGGTTTGCGCGCCGCGTTGTAGCAGACCGGCGCGACGCCCATCCAGCACGCATGGCGCGCACGGGTCATGGCGACGTAGAGCAGGCGCAGGTCTTCCTGCAGCGCCGCCCGCTCGGCGGCTTCCTTCGCCTCGCGAACCGCATCGCCCGCGGCATCGTTGCTGGCGGAGAGCAATTCGATCCGCGAGCCCTCGCCGTCGTGGTAGCGATAGCCCTGTCCCGCGCGCAGGCCGCCCGCGCCACAGACGAAGGGCAGGAATACCAGCGGGTATTCCAGCCCCTTGGATTTGTGGATGGTCACCACCTTCACCAGGTCGTCGTCGCTCTCCAGGCGCACGATCTGCTCGTCGCCGGTATGGCCGGCACGATCGGCGATGCGCTCGGCGAGATGACGGATGAGCGCCTGCTCGCCTTCGATGGTCGACGCCGCCTGCTGCAACAGCTCGGCCAGGTGCAGCAGGTTGGTGAGGCTGCGCTCACCCCCCTTCGCGCCGAGCAGGCGCCCGGGCAGGTCGAAATCGTGCAGCAGGCGATGCAGCATCGCCAGCACGCCCGACTTCCGCCAGACCTCGCGCAAGGCGAAGAATTGCTGGCCACGCCGCTCCCAGTGGCCCTCGTCGGTGTTGAGCCGTTCCAGCTCGCCGTAACCGAGGTCCAGCGTGCGCGTCGCCAGCGCGGCGCGCATCGCCGTGTCGGACGAAGGCTCCGCCACCGCGCGCAACCAGAACGACACGTCGACGGCCTCGACGCTGTCGAGTACCGAATCGCGATCGGAAAGAAAGACACTGCGCACGTCGCGCGCATCCAGCGCATCGCGGATTTCCCGTGCCTCGTTGTGGCTGCGCACGAGGATGGCGATGTCGGCGGGCACGAGCGCCTGCAGGCGACCGTCATCCGTCAGGAATCCGCAGCGTCCTACCTTCGCCGCCTCCAGCAGGCGCACGATCCCGCTCGCGCAGGCGGCGGCCATCTGGTCGCGATAGGCGCGCACGCCGATCGGCGCCTCGTCGTCGAGCAGCCAGAAGCGGAGGGCCGGTTGCGCTTCGCCGTCGAACACGAAACGCTCCGCCCTGCCCCGCGCCTTCACCGGCACGAATGGCAGGCCGCGATCGGCGAAATGAAACGCGCCGGTCGCGTGCGATTCGGCATGGGCGAACACGGCATTCACCGCCTCGACCATGCCCAGGCTGGAGCGATGGTTGGTATCCAGGCCGTAATGCGGGGACCGTGCGTGCGTGCGCGCAGCGAGGTACGTGTGGATGTCGGCGCCGCGGAAGGCGTAGATCGCCTGCTTGGGATCGCCGATAAGCAGCAGGCCCGTATCCGGCGCGTTCGCGTAGACCGCCTGGAAGATACGGTACTGCAGCGGGTCGGTATCCTGGAATTCGTCGATGAGCGCCAGCGGATATTGCTGCCGGATCGTCGCCCCCAGGGTGTCGCCCGAGGGCGACGCCAGCGCCGCATCCAGCCTCAGCAGCAGGTCGTCGAAGCCGATCTGCGCACGGCGGCGCTTCTGCGCGGCGAAACGCTCGCGCACCCACGGGAGGGCATCGGCGAGGATCGCGTGGCGCACGTCGACCTTGCCCGCTTGCCATTCGTTCCAGTGCTCCAGCGCGGCGAACGCCGGATGCTCCGGGCGCGCCTTGCCCTTGCCCGTGGCCTTGGCCAGGCGCGACAGGCCATAGCGCGCGATGTCGAAGCCGGCGGCGTCGCGCGTCGCCGCCCAACGGCGCATCGCGGCCATGTCGGCGGGCATGCGGTCGGGCTTGTACCAACCGTTGTGCAGCACCTTGTCGCGCACCGCCTCGACGAGGATCCCCTCGATGCGCTCCGCGTCGGCCAGCCATGACGCGGCGGCGGCGTCGAGACGACGGCGGTCCTCCTCGTCCCATGCACGACGCCGATCGATGACATCGCCGATCGCCGCACCGTCGGCCAGCGGCTCGCCATTGACGCGCAACGCGGCCTCGCCGCCGAACAACAGCGGCCTGAGGTCCGACAACAAGGCGTCCGGCGTGGTCCATGCTTCCAGCACGGGCGCCAGTCCGGCCTCATCGAGTGGATAGAACGCCTGTCGCCAGTAGTCGCGCACGCCGTCGGCAAGCAGTTCGGTCTCGTCCGGCTCCAGGGTCTCCGCGAACGCATGGCCACTGCCGAAGGCGTGCTGGACCAGCATGCGCTGGCTCCAGCCGTGGATGGTGAAGATCGCCGCCTCGTCCATCCATTGGGCGGCCAGTTCGAGACGGCGCGCGCAGGCGGCATGCGAGTCGGCGGGAAGACCGGCGAGCAGTCCCCCGAGGAAGGCGTCGCCTCCGCGCCCCTGGCGGAAAGCGCGCGAAGCCTCCACCAGCCGCGCGCGGATGCGCTCGCGCAGTTCCTGCGTGGCCGCCTCCGTGAAGGTCACCACCAGCACCTGCGGCGGCAACAGCGGCTGCGCCATGCCGTGACCCAGCACCGCGCGCACGTAGAGCGCGGCGATGGTCCAGGTCTTGCCGGTGCCGGCGCTGGCCTCGATGAGGCGCACGCCGTCCAGCGGCATGTCCAGCGGATTCAACGTCTCCACGGCGGCGTTCATGCCGGCTCCACGCGCAGGGCGGACAGGAAATCCCGGTAAGGCGCCAGGTGTTCGGCGAAACCGGCACCCGCCAACGCGTCGAAATCCGGCCAGGCGCGCGCAAGGTAAGGATCGCCGTCCACCTCGCCGCGCATGCGGTCGCTCAGGCCTTCGTAGGCGGCCCGCGCGCGCCGGGGGGCGTCGTCGACATCCCCCGCCAGCCACGCGAGCGCCGTACGCACCGCGACGGGAAGCGGCCGGGCCATGCCTTCGCGCCATTCGTTCAACAGGACGGCGAGCATCGCCCGCGCCTCATGCGCGTCGATCGGCGACATGACGACGGTCGCATCGGGACCGACGTAGCGGGTTTCCACGGGCATCCCCGCCGCCTGGGCGACGAGGTGATCGATCCACGGCATCACGAGACGATGCGCGCGCGGCGAGCCGTCGGCATCGAGTACGCCCGACGGCGACGGCAACAGGGCCGCGAGATGCCCCTCGGCATCCGCGCGCAGGTCGGACGGCCAGTCTTCGATGACGATGCCGTCGATATCCAGGCGGATTTCGCGCTTGCCGGCGTCGAGGGGCCAGGCCCTGCGCTCGGCGGCGACGCGTGCATGCACGGACGCCGCCACGTCGGTGAGATCGCGTCGCGCGGATGCGGCAAAGCCGCCCATGGGCAGCGCGCCGGCACGCTGGAGACGCGCGGCGGCGGCGTCGATCGCGAGGCTCGCCTCGCTCTCGTCCCGCCTTGCGGCGCGCAGCAGCGTGTCCGTCATGGCGAAGCGATCCAGGCCATCGAGCGCGAATGGCTCCAGTTCCTCGCTGGCGACATCCGGCGCGTCGAAGCGCACACCGAGCCGGGCCTGGAAGAACTCGCGGACGGGATGGCGCAGGAAACGGCGCAGCACGGCAAGCGCGATCGGTCGTTCGACCGACACAGGTGGAAGCATGGCGTCCGGGATTCGGTCCCGTCGGCCATGCGCTTCGCGCCATTCGTCGGCGTAGGTGAACAGGCGAGGATCGCCCGCCTGGAAATACGCACGGCCGAACGGTTGCAGGGGGTGCATGACGGTGAGGTCGTCGAGGATGCTCCCGCCGTCTTCCGCGCGCCAACCGGCGTCGAGGTAGTCGCGCAACTGGCCCACGAGCACCGACGGCGCGCGTTCGCTGTTGTCGCGCACGCTGCGCCCCACCCAACCGATGTGCAGCGCGTCGCGCGCCGAAAGCAAGGCCTCGAGGAAGAGATAGCGGTCGTCCTCGCGACGGGAACGATCACCGGGGCGCCACGCGCCCCTGCGGGACATCAGGTCGAAGTCCATCGGCGGCCGGGCGCGGGGATAGTCGCCGTCGTTCATGCCCAGCAGGCATACCAGACGAAACGGGATGGCGCGCATCGGCATCAGCGTGCCGAAACTCACCGCCCCGGCGAGGAATCGCTTGGAAAGGCCACCGTCGTCGATCTGCCCCAGCCAGGCCTCACGCACCACGTCGACGGGCAAGGGCTCGTCGAAGCCCGCGCCGGCGCAAGCGGTTTCCCAGGCATCGAGGGCCTCGTGCAGGCGCTGCAGGCGCATGCGGTCTTCGGCGTCGGACGGCTCGAAGAAATCGCGCAGCAACACCCGCAGGCGCGTCGCCCATGCCGCGGGCGAAACGCGCTCGGCCAAGGCGCGCCAATGGCGTCCCAGCCGGTCGAGCAGTTCGGCCAGGGGGCCGATCAGATGGGCATCCAGGCCGCCGACCTCGCCATAAGGCTCGATGTCGCCCCAGGCTTCGCCGTTGCCCACCGCATAACCGAGCAGCATGCGCCGGAGCCCGAAGGCCCAGGTGTTCTGCTCCAGGGCCGGCAGGCCGAGCGATGCGCGCTGCGAGGCATCGAGGCCCCAGCGTATACCCGCCCCCTCCACCCAGCGATGCAGCAACGGAAGATCGTCGTCGCCGAACCCGAGGCGTTTGCGCACCGCGGGCACGTCGAGGAGATCGGCCAGTTCGCCCGCTCCGAAGCGCGATTCGGTCAGCCCCAGCAGCATGTCTAGCGCCATCACCAGCGGCACGCTACCGCGCGAGGCGCGATCGGCCACGCTGTACGGCACGTAACGCGGGTCGTCGCGCGGCACGCGGCCGAACACGGCATCGATGTGCGGGCCGTAGGTTTCGATGTCGGGCACCATGACGATCACGTCGCGCGGATGGATCGGATCGCCCGCCCTCGCCGTGGCTTCGAAACGTGCCAGCAACTGATCGTGGAGGATCTCCACCTCGCGCTGCGGTGAATGCGCGACGTGGAAAACGATGGACGTGTCGCCGGCGGCCCAGGTCGCGGGTTCGGCGGGCAACGGCTCCAGGTCGAGGATCGCCTGTTGCACCTGCCCCAGCAGGTTCGCACCGGAAGGCTCCACGAAGAGATCGATGCGCTGGTCCCACGCGCTGAACCGCTCCCGGTACGTTTCCGGATGGTCGAACTCGTCGAGCAGCCGGATGTAGTCGCGCCCCTGCTTGCCCCACGAAGCGAGCAAGGGGTGGGCATGCAGATGCATGTCTTCGGCCGACGGCATGGACGGCATGCCCGGCTTCGCCTGTTGGCGACGTCGTTCCGCGCGCAGCAACTCGCGATCGTCGACGATGTCGGCCCAGTAATGGCGGCAGGGATTCATCACCACCAGCAGCACCTGGGACCAGCGCGACAGCGCCGACAGCGCTTCCAGCGTCTGTCGCGGCAGCGATGACATGCCGAACACCACGATGCGCCTCGGCAGCGTGGCCGGTCGTTCGCCGCCATGCTCCACCGCCTCGAGGAACCGCGCATGGACGGCGGCACGATGGCTTTCCGCTTCCCCCGGCCCCACGTCGTCGAGCAGCCGGCGCCAGAGCGCCGCCTGCCAGCGATCGGCCGGCGCCATGGACGGCGCGCCGCCCCGCGCATCGCGAAGGACGTCGTCGCCGCGCGCCCAGTCGTGCAGCCAGTCGGCGCGATAGACCTGGTACTGGTCATAGAGGTCGGCCAGCCGCTCGGCCAGTTGGTGGCATTTGCGCGCGTCGCTGCCGTCGCCGAGGAACGCCGCGAGCGGCTCGAAGGTGGATTCGCGGGCCACGGACGGCAAGAGGCGCATCAGGCGCCAGACCAGTCTCGACTTGTCGAAGGGCGACTCCGGCGGAACCGCCTCGCGGCCGAGCACGGCGCGATAGGCATCCCACAGGAAGCGGCCGGGCAGCTCGACGTCCACCGCCGCCGCGATGCCGAGGCCGCCCTCGTCGACGCCCCGCGCCAAGGCCAGGCGAAACCACTGCGCGATGCCGTTGGACTGCACCAGCACGCGCTCGTCCTCCAGCGGCGACAGGGGCGTACGGCGCAGCCAGCCGGCGAGCACGTCGCGCAGTTCCTCCAGGCGATTGCCGTGGAGGACCATGAGACCCGGGGCGATGGTATCGGTAGCGCTCAAGGGTTCCCTTTACGCAGGCGGTGGACCGCATCGATGGTGCACGAACGCTGTCGCGGGACGTGCGACGTCAGAACGGCTTGGCGACCACGAGGAAGACGATGGCCAGCAGCACCAGCACGGGTAGCTCGTTGAGAAGGCGCAACGTCTTGCCCGAGGGCAACGTGCCGCCGGCCACGCTCCGCTTGAGCAGGCGCCCTGTCCAGATGAAGTAGGCCAACATCAACGCCACGAGCGCGAGCTTGGCGTGCAGCCAGCCGCCGGCGATATGGAAATAGAGCCAGAGCACGAGGCCGAAGAGAAACGCCATGCCGAACATGCTGTGGCCGAACTTGTAGAGGCGTCGGCCCATGAGGTGCAGGCGGTCCCTGACCGCTACGGGCTCGTTCGCCACCTCGGTCACGTTCACCAGGATGCGCGGGAGGTAGAACACCGTGGCCATCCAGGCGATGACGAACACGATGTGCAGCGACTTGACGATCAGGTAGGCCACCGTGGGGTACTCCGCCAGGAAAGCCGCAGTTTAGCCGGTCGCAAGCACGGAAGGATGCGGCGTTGTGCCCCGGACCGGCAAGGGATCGTGGACACCGCCGACATACCGCGCCGACTCCTAAGGGAATACTCAAGGCGACACGACAACCGACAAGGGACGTTCATGGCCGTACACAGGAAGAAATGGGATCAGCCCAAGCGTGGCGTTGTGCCGCCCGGCGAGCCGCCTCATGATGGCGGCATGGAATCCAGAATCGCCACCCTCGAAGTCGACATGAAATACGTCCGCCGCGACCTCGACGAGGTGCGCGACGACGTGCGCGTGATCCGCGACCGCGTGGGCTCCATTGAGACGACGCTGGCTGGCATGTCCGCCAGATCCGAAGCGGGATTCGATGCCGTGGACACGCGGTTCGAATCCATGGAGTCGAGGCTCGATGCGAAGTTCGACGCCGTGGACGCGAAATTCGAAGCGAAGTTCGAGGCGATGGACGCGAAATTCCACGCCATGGATGCGAAGTTCGACGCCATGGACGCGAAGTTCGAAGCGAAGTTCGAGGCGATGGACGCGAAGTTCGATGCCATGGATGCGAAGTTCGATGCCATGGATGCGAAGTTCGATGCCATGAACGCGAAATTCGACGGCTCGGAAGGCCGGTCGGACGCGAGGTTCAAGGGCCTGGACGACAAGTTCGAGGCGAAATTCGAAGCGATCATGGCGAAACTCGAAAAGCTCGATGCCTTTCCAACGAAGCTACAGCTTTCCCTATGGTTTGGTGGCGCCATGCTCTTTTTCCTGAGCTGCACGGTCGCCATCATCGCGGTCTTGCTCAGGATGATGGGGCACACCGATCTGGCAAACGTGGTCGAGGCCGTGCGCGGCTGACGCCTGACGCCGCTTACCCGCCCAGACGCGGGGCAACAAAAGCGGGGCAATAAAAAAGGAGCCGCAGGGCTCCTTTCTTTCTTTCTTCAGGTCACTTCCCGATGGAGGAAAGTGGTGGGCGGTACAAGGATCGAACTTGTGACCCCTACCATGTCAAGGTAGTGCTCTACCGCTGAGCTAACCGCCCGAAGAGCTGCGCAGTTTAGCGGCAGCCACCCCCTCGTGCAAGGGGGGTGGCCCGAAAATCAGCGCAAGGCCTTTTCCCGGAGGCGGTGGATCTCGTCACGGAGCTTGCCGGCCTCCTCGAATTCGAGGTTCTGGGCGTGCTTGTACATGCGGGCCTCGAGCTTCTTGATCAGGGAGCCTGCCTGCTCGGGGCTGAGGGCGGCGTAATCGGCCGCCTCTTCGGCCACCTTCCGGATCGTCTCCTTGCCCTTCCTGCCCTTGCCGCGCGAGCCCACGTCGGCCCGGGCACCTTCCATGATGTCGGCGATACGCCGGACCACCGTCTTCGGCGTGATGCCGTTGGCGGCGTTGTACTCCATCTGCTTCTCGCGACGACGGGCCGTCTCGTCCATCGCCTCCTTCATCGAGCCAGTGATCTCGTCGGCGTAGAGAATCGCCTTGCCGCGAACGTTGCGCGCCGCGCGGCCGATGGTCTGGATCAGCGAACGCGTGGAACGCAGGAAGCCTTCCTTGTCGGCGTCGAGCACGGCCACCAGCGAGACCTCGGGCATGTCCAGGCCCTCGCGGAGCAGGTTGATGCCCACCAGCACGTCGAATTCGCCGAGGCGCAGGTCGCGGATGATCTCGGTGCGCTCGACGGTGTCGATGTCCGAGTGCAGGTAGCGCACCTTCACCTCGTGTTCGGAGAGGTAGTCGGTGAGGTTTTCGGCCATGCGCTTGGTGAGCGTGGTGACCAGTACGCGGTCGCCCATGGCGACGCGCTTGTGGATCTCGCCGAGCAGGTCGTCCACCTGCGTGCGCACGGGGCGCACTTCCACCTCGGGATCGATGAGGCCCGTCGGACGCACCACGAGTTCGACGATGTTGTCGTCGGCCTGTTCCAGTTCGTACTTCGCCGGCGTGGCGGACACGTAGATCGCACGCGGCTTGCGGCGCTCCCATTCCTCGAAGCGCAGGGGACGGTTGTCCATGGCGGACGGGAGGCGGAAACCGAACTCCACGAGGGTTTCCTTGCGCGAACGGTCGCCCTTGTACATGGCGCCGAGCTGCGGCACGGTCACGTGCGATTCGTCGACCACCATCAGCGCGTCCGGCGGAAGATAGTCGAACAACGTCGGCGGCGGCTCGCCGGGGCCGCGCCGGGTCATGTGACGCGAGTAGTTCTCGATGCCCTGGCAGAAACCCACCTCGGCCATCATCTCCAGGTCGAAACGCGTGCGCTGCTCCAGGCGCTGCGCTTCCACCAGCTTATTGTCGCGATATAGCTGCTCCAACCGCTCGGCAAGCTCGATCTTGATCGTCTCCATCGCGTTCAGCACGCTCTGGCGTGTCGTCGCGTAATGGGTTTTCGGATAGACGGTGTACCGCGGCACCTTGCGCAGCACCTCGCCCGTGAGCGGATCGAACAGCGACAGGTTTTCCACGTCGCCGTCGAACAGTTCGATGCGCAAGGCTTCGCTTTCCGACTCCGCCGGGAACACGTCGATGATTTCGCCACGCACGCGATACGTACCGCGGCGCAGCTCCATCTCGTTGCGCACGTATTGCAGCTCCGTCAACTGGCGGATCAGCGCGCGTTGCTCGATATGCTCGCCACGGGAAAGAATCAGGCGGAGACTCATGTAGTCCTCCGGGTCGCCCAGGCCGTAGATGGCCGACACGGTGGCCACGATCAGCGAGTCCCGCCGCGACAGCAACGCCTTGGTGGCGGCCAGACGCATCTGCTCGATGTGATCGTTGATGCTCGAATCCTTCTCGATGAAGGTATCCGAGGCCACCACATAGGCCTCCGGCTGGTAGTAGTCGTAGTAGCTCACGAAGTACTCCACCGCGTTATGCGGGAAGAACTCCTTGAATTCGCCATAGAGCTGGGCCGCCAGGGTCTTGTTCGGCGCCAGCACGATGGTCGGCTTCTGCACCTGGGCGACTACGTTCGCGATCGTGAAGGTCTTGCCCGATCCGGTGACGCCGAGCAGCGTCTGGGCGGCTAGGCCCGCCTCGAAGCCGTCCACGAGCTTGCGGATGGCATTGGGCTGGTCGCCGGAGGGCTGGTAGGGAGAGACGAGCTGGAAGCGATCGGTCATGGCTGACGATATGCGGGCTCAAAGGCTAAGTTTAAAGCGACGGCGCCTACGGGACGTGATGCAGCGCACCCCTACTCCGCACCCCACCTCGACGTCCAGCATTCGGCGCTTTTCACGGCGCCGAACCCATGCCCCATCATCCCCATCGAGGCTTCACCCTTACCGAACTTCTCGCCGTCCTCGTCATCGTGGGCCTGACCGCGGCCCTCGCTGTCCCAGCCCTCACCGACGCCCTGGACCGGCGGCGCATCCGCCACGCTGCCGAAGCGCTGCGCGACGACCTCGATCATGCCCGCCTCGAGGCCGTGACCAGCGCTCGAGCGGTGCGGGTCATGCCCCGCCCAGGCATCCGGGGCTGGGCGGGCGGATGGATAGCGCGACGCGGATACCTGCCCTTGTGGGCCGCGAGCGGCGAGCCCCTGGATGCACGCCTGCGTAGTGCCCACGCGCGTCCCTCGCTGTCCTTCGGCCCGGATGGCGGAACGGGCGACAACCAGACCATCACCTTCTGCGTACGGGGCAAGCGGGCATTCGCCCTGAGTGTCGTCATCGCCAAGGCGGGGCGTGCTCGCGTCATGCCCGCCGAAGACGAGCCCTTCGCGTCATGTTCGGGAAGGCGAAACTGAAAACGCCGCGACGACGCAAAGAAAAAGCCGCGCATCGCTGCACGGCTTTTCAAGAACCTGGCGCCCGAAGTTGGACTCGAACCAACGACCCCCTGATTAACAGTCAAGTGCTCTAACCGGCTGAGCTATTCGGGCGGGGAGCCACGTATTTTGTGGATATGGGAGGGGGCTGTCAAGCGTCTGCGATCGCTCAGGGCCTGGATACGTGAGGATTCCCCGCGACGTACCACCGCCAGAGCAAATCCGTGCCTTCACGAATGCCGATTCGAGCGGACCCGGGGACGTTTTCCGGCGCGGGCACGCCATCGTCGAGCATCGCGTACCCCTCTCGCGGGCGCACGAGATCGATGCCGTTCTGCTCGCCAGTGATGCCCAGCGCCTGGGCGAGCCGCGCCGGGCCGCTACACAGTTCGCGATCCTTCTTCGCCTTCGGCCGCGCGGCGCGCATCCGTTCGATGCCGGCGACCGGCTCCAGCGCGCGAAACAACACGCCCGAACCCTCCCCCTCGTCGCCGCAGACGACGTTGGCGCACCAGTGCATGCCGTAGGTGAAGTAGACATACATGTGGCCCGGCGGGCCGAACATGACCGCGTTTCGCGCGGTCTTGCCACGGAACGTGTGGGCCGCCGGGTCGATGGCGCCCACGTAGGCCTCGACTTCGACCACGCGCCCCGCGCGCCCGTCGGCGACGGCCAGCACCTTGTTGAGCAATTCGGGCCCGACGAGGCGCGGATCGCGCCGGAAGAAGTCGCGGCCCAGAATCTCACCCGGCCAGCGAACCCGCGATGGCGTCATGCGTGCTCCGGCGCTTCGCCGTCGGTGTCCGGGTCGGGGCCGGGCCGCTTCACCGGCTCGTCGTCCGTCGGCGGTGGGAACGTGCCGGGCGGCTTGCGCTCGGTATCGGGAACGGGGCGGCGGGCACGCGACATGACGGACTCCGTGGTTCAGGCGGGTTGTCCATCTCCCGCCCAGGCACGCGACGATACCGGCGCGCGGTAGGTCGACGCATAGTACCGAAGCTCGGTCGACGGCGCGTCGTCGAGGACGCCCCGGGCGATCCGCACGTTACCGGCGAGCCATGCCGACCATGCGTGAGGTGGCACGACCACCGGTTCGCGCGTGGTGGTGAGGTGCCGCGCCAACAGGGTGTACGAGAGTACGCCGTCGCCGGACAGATTCCACACTCCCGCCATGCAGATGAGGCGATCCCTTATGGGTCGGGCGAGCAAGGTACTCCCTCGCTCGCCTTCCGCGCCCATGACGAAGATTCCCGTGGCGGGAACGAGGCAGCGACGGCTGAGGAATGCCTCCCGGTACGCCGGCCGTTCCGTCACCGTGCGAGCGTCGACGAACGCGGTGCGATAGGCCAGCCACGGTCTGGCCGACCATGAGGGCAGCATGCCCCAACGCTTTCCGTGCAGGGATGGATGGCCGTCGACGCAGCAGACCACGGGCGCATAGCTACCCGGCTCGATCCGCGGAAATACGCCGTAGGCACCGAGCGCGGACCTGGCATCGATGCCAAGGTCGCGCAGCGCGTTCCGTGTGCCACGGGTCACCGCCCAGGGCGGCATGAGTTCGTAACAGGCTTCCATGCCGCGCATCCTGGACCGGACGGTACGCGACGGAACGTGCATGCGTCGCAGCCGGGGAAACCCGGCCGCGAACGCATAGGGATCAGAAAACGCCGAGCAGCCAGCACACGAGGATGATGGCGAGGATAACGCCGATACCGCCGCTGGGGCCGTAGCCCCACGTGCTCGAGTAGCCCCAGGTCGGCAGGCCGCCGATGAGCGCGATCACGAGAACGACGAGCAGGATGGTGATGAGCATGGGGACTTCCCTCCGTCGGTTTGGACGGGTCGCATGGTCGCGTGGGAGGCCGTTTACAAGGCGTGACGCCGGAGCCAAGCCCCGGCGTCACGTTCAGCGGGCGGATGGCCGTGTCAGGTGCGCACCACGTAGCAGGGCTCATAGGCGGTGCCGCCGGGGAGCTTCATGCGATGCTGCTCCACGAAGGCCTTCAGCAGGTCGTCGAGGGCGAGCATGACGTCGGCCTCGCCGTCGATCACGAACGGGCCATGCTCGGCGATGGCGCGCACGCCCTCCTCCTTGACGTTGCCCGCGACGATGCCCGAGAACGCGCGGCGCAGGTCGGCCGCCAGTTCGTGGCGCGGACGGTCGCGATGCAACGCCAGCGACCCCATCGCTTCGTGCGTGGGACGGAACGGCTGCTGGAACGGCAGCGGGATGTCCAGCGCCCAGTTGAAGAAGAACGCGTCCTTGTTGTCGAGGCGGTGGTTGCGCACCTTGTCGATGCCCGACACCATCGCATGGGCCACGGCGGCGGGATCGTCGATGATGATGCGGTAATGCTTCGACACGTCGTCGCCCAGGCACAGGCGAAGGAAGCGGTCGATCTGCTCGAAGTACGGCGCCGACTTCTGCGGGCCGGTGAAGATCAGCGGGAACGGAATGCCCTTGTTCTGCGGCAACAGCAGGATACCGAGCATGTAGAGGATTTCTTCCGCCGTGCCGACGCCCCCCGGGAACACGATGATGCCGTGGCCGAGGCGCACGAACGCTTCGAGACGCTTCTCGATGTCCGGCATGATCACCAGGTTGTTGACGATCGGGTTCGGCGACTCCGCGGCGATGATGCCCGGCTCGGTCACGCCGATGTAGCGGTTACCCTTGCGACGCTGCTTGGCGTGGGCGATGGTCGCGCCCTTCATCGGACCCTTCATCGCGCCGGGGCCGCAGCCCGTGCAGATGTCCAGGCCGCGCAGACCGAGCTGGTAACCCACCCGCTTGGTGTATTCGTACTCGTCGCGGGAGATCGAGTGGCCGCCCCAGCAGACGACGAGGTTGGGATCGACCTGCGGACGCAGGATGCGCGAGTTGCGCAGGATCTCGAACACGGCATGGGTGATGCCCACGGTGTCGTCGAGGTCGAAACCGCCGCTCTCCAGCTGCGTGGAGACGTAGACGATGTCGCGCACCACGGCGACGAGCAGTTCGTTGATGCCGCGGATGATGCGGCCGTCGACGAAGGCCTGTTCGGGCGCGTTCTTCAGTTCGATCTTGATGCCGCGGTCTTCCTGCAGCACCTGGATGTCGAAGTCGGGGTACTGCTCGAAGATCGAGCCCGGATCGTCGGAGAGGTTGCCCGAGGTGAGCACGGCCAGCGCGCAGCGACGCAGCAGTTGATGCAGCCCGGACCCGCTCGCGTCGCGCAGGCGCGCGACTTCGTTGCGGGAGAGGATATCGAGGCCGCCTGCCGGCGAAACGCGGGCGCTGACCGTCTTGCCGGAGACCGGCTCCCCGAACTGGATGGCATTCATGGTGTTACGTGTCCTTCTGACCGCGAATTAGCGGCGAACCCCGCCCCGGGATCTGGAGCGGACCGCTAAGGATCACGCGCGGCGATGGCGGGGGTCAAGTCCGGGCCCATGAAAAAAGCCGACCCTTTCGGGGCCGGCTTTCGTGCATCGAACGTGGAGGTACGCGCTTAGAACGTGTACTTGACGGTCAGCAGCACCGACCAGCGCTGGGCGAGGTCGTCGTTGTTGTTGATGTAGGTCGGGATCGCCAGCGGCTGGTACGTATTGCCGTTGGAGTACTTGGTGCCGGTGATGTTGTAGATGTACTTGCCGTTCTGCTGATCCACGCCCGCGTAGTCCGCCAGGGCACGGCCGCCCGGGAAGGTCACGCGCTTTTCGATGCCCCAGTGCTTGTTCAGCAGGTTGCCGAAATTGTAGACGTCGAGTTTGACGATGCCGCGGTCCTTGCCGAAGATGCCCGGGATTTCCTGCTGGAAGCTCAGGTCGATCTGGTTGATCCAGCCGGCACGATCGCCGTTGCGCTGGGCCGGCTGGCCTTCGTGCTTCTTCAGGTAGTCGTTGTGGTCGATGTAATCGAAGAACGAGTCCTGCAAGGCCTGGCTGGTACCCGGCGTGAATTCCACGCCGCCACGGGTCGGAATGAACGCCACGTCATTATTGGTGATGCCGTCGCCGTTGGCGTCGTTACCGAACGACCACGTGTACGGGTAGGCCGAGTGGCCATCGTAGAACATGCTCGCGGTGGTGTTGTAGTCACCGAAGAAGGCGTGGCGCCAGGTCAACGCGGCGATCACGCGGCGCGGCACCGAGTAGTTCGAGGTGCTGGCCTTGTCTTCGTTGACGTTGTAGACGTAGTTGTTGTTGAAGTTCGAGCTGGCGACGCTGGAGGTGCCCGGGTTGACTTCGGTCGAACGGCTCCAGGTGAAGCCGGCCATGGCCGACCAGCTGTCGGAGAACTCCTTCTTCAACGTAAAGGCCAAGCTCTCAGCCTTGCCCTTGCTCGTGTTGCCCAGTTCGATGCTTGAGCCGGAGAAGGACTTGTTGGCATTCGCGCGAGCCGTGCCACCGCCCTTGCTCGGATCGCCGAACTTGGTCCAGTACAGGTTGCGGCCGTCGGGACCGACGAGCGTCGGGGCACCGAGGTTGATGTTCTTGAAGTAGATCGCGTCACGCTGGTCGATGTGTTCGTAATCGACGCTGGCGACCAGGCCCCACCACGGCAGTTCCTTGTCGAAGCCAAGGCTCAGCTTCCACGCGGTCGGGATGTTCCAGTCCTTGGTAATGACGTTGACGGTCTGCTGACCGGCGCCGACGGCACCGTCGAACTGATGCGCGGGGTCGGTGCTGAGCGGCGGCAGCGTCGCGGGCGTGTTGCAGGGCGGGCTCTGCGTCGGGCCGCAGACGAACTGCGTCTGGGTCACGCCCGAGTTCGAGAAGATGTTGCCCAGCCACACGGCCGGCTGGTTGGTCACGAACAGGCCGGCACCGCCACGCAGCTGCGTCATGTGTTCGGTGTCGAACATGTAGTTGAACGACATGCGCGGCTGGACCACGCGGTGGCCGTCGATGGTGTACTGGTTGGTCTGGCCGTAACCCGCCGGCGCCGCAGCGGCATAGCGGGCGTTATACAGCGGCTTGTCGTTCATCAGCGGGATGTCGACGCGGAAACCGTACTGCAGCGACAGGTTCGGGGTGACCTGCCAGGTATCCTGCAGGAACACGCCCCACTGCTGCACGCTGTACGCGGCGGCAACATCGTTGAGGCCTAGGCCGGCGGCCGGACGGTTATAGCTGTATTTCCAGTACTTGCCGTTGGCGAAGTTGTCCAGGCCGTTGTTGGCGCCGTTGGCGGCCGGCAGTTCTTCGAACGTGTAGCTGCCGAACGCGCCCTGTAGGAACAGGTTGTAGTACTTGTCCTTCTCGTAGTCGAAGCCGCCCTTGATGGTGTGGTCACCGAGGTAGAGGCTGCCCGCCCATGCGGCGTTGTACGACTTCACGTCGAGTACGTTGGCCTGCGAGGAGAACTCCGTGCCGAACTCGACCGCGCCGCCGTTGGCGAAGGTGGTCGGGTAGACGGTCACGTCCGGCATGTCGATGCCGTTGTACGGGCTGCGGTCCTGGTGGAACTTCGAGTACGACACATACGCGTCGCTGGAGAAGATGTCCGACCAGTCGTCATAGAAGTGCAGCACGTACGACTTGTTGTCGGCGGCCGTCTTGTACCAGCCACTGGACAGCACGAGCTTGGTATCCGAACCGGTGATGACCGGCTTGTTTTCCTTCGTCTCGTTGTAGGTGAAGCTGGCGCGGTGGCTGTCGGTGATGTTCCAGTCGAGCTTGCCGACGTAGCGCTTGTCCTGCAGGTTGGAATTGCCGCCGCCGACCGAACCGATGTCGCCGAAGCCGAGTTGCGAAGCGATGTCGCGCACCTGCTGCAGCTGCGCGTTGGTCAGGCCCTTGACCGGGGTGGCCGCACCGGAATCCGACGGGCCGTATGGGCTGCCCGAACCGATCTGCTTGCTCTTCTCGTACAGGCCGAAGAAGAACAGCTTGTCCTTGATGATCGGACCGCTGAACGTGCCGCCGGCGGTGAACTGGCGATCGAAACCGGCGTACTTCTTGTCCAGTTCGTTGTCGCCGATCATGTTCTGGTTCTGGAACGCGTAATACACCGAACCGTGAAAGTCGTTCGTACCGCTCTTGGTGACGGCGTTGACGTTCGCGCCGAGACCGCGGCGGGTGGCCACGTCGTAGTTGGCGGTCGAGATCTGGTACGACTCGATCGCGTCCTGCGAGATCGGCGTGCCGAGGGTCGGCAGGCCGTTGGCGTTCAGGCCGAACGGATCGTTGGCCGACACCGAGTCGATGGTGATGTTGTTGTAGCGGCTGTTCTGGCCCACGGCCGAGATCTCGCCGCGGGCGCGGTCGGTGATGACCACGCGCGGATCCATGCGCACCACGTTCTGGATCGAGCGCCCCGGGGTCGGAATCGACTCGAGCTCCTGGCGCGAGATGTTCGTCGACAGGCCCTTGTTGTCCGGGGTGAAGGTCTGGTTGACCGAGGTGGCCGAGACCGACACGCCTTCGAGGGTCTGCGCGCTGGCGCCGGCGGCGGCCGGGGCGGCGAGGTTCACCGCGGTGACCTGGCCCAGGGCGAGGTAGACGTCCTTCTGCTCGACGACTTCCTGGCCGCCCTTGGTCACGACCACGTCGAACGGACCGCCCACGCGCAGGCCCTGCGCCGCATAACGGCCTTCGGCGTCGGTCTGCACGATCTTGGTGGTGCCCGACGGCTCGTGGACGAGCTTCACGTCGGCGTTCGCCACCGGCTGGCCACTGCCGTCGACGACGCGGCCGCTGATGGAGGACGAGGTGTCCTGGGCGAACGCGGGTGCCGCCAGAAGCGAGGCGATCGCGAACGGCAGGAGTTTGGCGCGGATTCGGCTATTCATTAATGGTCGACCCTGTGGCTTGCAACGAAAATTCGGGCCAGACGAACGGATACCCGGCGGTTTGCCGGGCTTGCGCATTGCGTCTTGGCGGTATCCCCAAAAGTGGCTTTGTCAGCGCTTGGGTGGCAGGGCTCGGTTCCGTGGAGCCCGCGGCGACAATTGTTAAGTCACTTTAACGACATTGTATGACAGTTTTGTAACGTTTTCACGCAACTTTTATAAATACCACTTTTCACGAGCTGGCGCCCTTCCCGCGCCAGCCTTTGAAATTCAAGCATTTTTTCCCAGATAGCGGGAACGCTTGGCCGGCTTGAGAGAAGCCAGGTCCAACATCACCAGGCCGTCGATGCAACCGGCGAAGTCCGGATCCTCGTTGAATCCGAGGAATTGCACGCCCTCGGGCTCCACCAAGTCGACGTATTGCCGATAGAGCACCGGCAGGGTCACGCCCAGCGCATCGAGGCGGTGGCGCAGCTTGCCCAGGCCGGTGGCGGCATCGAGCCCTTCCAGTTCCTTGCGAACCAGGTCGATGGTCGACTCGGGAATGACGAAGGGCTGGCGCGCGGTAGCCAAGCCCGGCACGCCGAAGAAGTGTTCGTGCGCGGCCGCGATCCACTGGCGGGCTTCGAGCGGCATGCTGACCGACATGCTGACCGGGCCGAACAGGTAGCGCAGCTCGCGGTGGCGCTGAAGGTAGAGGCCGATGCCCTGCCAGAGGTGATCGAGCGAGCGCGAACGCCAGTAGGCAGGCACGATGAAGCTGCGACCGAGTTCCAGGCCCTGGGACAGGCGGGACTCGAGCGCGGGCGAGTAGTCGAACAGGCTCGACGTGTAGAGCGCGGACATGCCGCGTTCGGCGATCACCCTGCCGCCGTGGCCGAAGCGATAGGCGCCCACGATCCGCAGCGCCTTGGCGTCCCACAGCACGAGATGCTCGTAATACGGATCGTAGGCGTCGAGGTCGCGGCGCTTGCCGGTGCCCTCGCCCACGCGGCGGAAGGTCAGCTCGCGCAGGCGGCCGATCTCGCGCAGCGCGGCGCTGTCATCGGAACCCTGCATGAGCAGGATCTTCTTGCCGTCGGGCAGCTCGGCGAGCAGCTCGGCCTTGTCCAGGTCGGCCACCACGCGTTCGATCGGCTCGGGATGCGCCAGCGGGGTCTGCCCGCCGAACACCAGGCCGCGCTGCCGGGCCACGCGGTACACGTGCCGGCGCATCAGCTTGGCGGCCTGTTCCGACGAGCCGCCGCTGACCTGCTTGAGCTCTTCGGCGTCCACCAGCTTGCCGATGCGGAAGCTCACGCGCTGCTTGCCCGAGGTGGCCTCGCGCGGAAGCATGGCCGTGCTAAGCGGCTTGGCCAGCATCGACAGCCCATAGAACGCCACGGAATTGCGCGCATGGATGTGCACGGGAAGCACCGGCACGCCGGTGCGCATCGCGATGCGGGCGAAGCCGTCGGACCACTTGCCGTCGCGCACGCCCGCCGGGCTCACGCGCGAGACTTCGCCGGCCGGAAAGAGGATGAGCACTTCGCCCGCCTCGATCGAACGGAAGATCGCGCGCATGCGCGAGGCGGCACCCTTGCCGAACACGTCGACGGGAAGCAGCAGGTTGCCCAACTGGGGCACGGCGGCCAGTACGTCGTTGCCCAGGATGCGCACGTCCCGGCGCACCGAGCCGATCAGCTGGATCAAAGCGATGGCGTCTACCATGCCCAGGGGATGGTTGGCGACGACCAGCAACGGGCCTTCGACGGGAATGTTTTCGCGCTCGCGCTCGGTGACGCGGCAACTGACGCCCAGGTAATCGAGCGTCTTTTCGCAGAATTCGAAGCCCAGTGCCGTACCGGCGTGGGCGAGCGTATGGTTGAAGCGGTCTTCGTGGGCCAGCGTCTCCAGCACGCCCGTGATCGGCTTGCGGATCTTCGGGTGCTGGGCCAGCCAGGGCAGACGCTCCATCAGGGTCTGGTCGATGCTCAGCATGATCTAGGCTCCCTTTGACGTCGAACGGTGGTTACCGAACGGGGCCGGTGCGGAGTCGTGTTTTCTCATAGCGCCTTCGAACGTCCTCTATGGCCCCCATCCGGAGGCCTGACTCATGCCCGGGGACGGACCCCAAGTCCGCCCCCGCCCATGCTCGCGGGCAATTATGACAGCTACCCTACCGTTGCGTATGTTCCTACGGCAATGTGCCATGACGGATCCCCCTGCCGGGGGTCAGACCGCGATATGAAGGTAAGCGGAGAGGCCGCCGAGGAACATCTGCACCGAGAGGGCGATCAGGAGCATGCCCATCAGGCGCTCCAGCGCCGTCAGCACGCTCTCGCCCAGCCATTTGAACAGGAAGGTGGAGCTGAGCAGGATCACCGAGGTGGTGAGCCAGGCCAGGAACAGTGCGATGCCCCACTCCGCCGTGCGTCCCGGCTGCGAATTGGTCAGCAGGAGCAGGGCCGCCATGGCCGAGGGGCCGGCCACGCCCGGGATGGCCATGGGCACGATGAAGGGCTCGCCTTCGCCCGGCTTGCCGAACACGCCACCTTCCACGGGCGGGAACACCATGCGGATGCCGATCAGGAACAGCACGATGCCGCCGGCGATGCTCACCGACTCCTGGCGAAGCTGGAGCACCTTGAGGATGTACTGGCCCCCGAGCAGGAACGCGACCAGCACGCCCAGCGCGATCAGCAGTTCGCGCACCATCACCTTGCGGCGGCGCTGCGGAGGCACGTCCTTCAGCAGGGCCAGGAACAGCGGGATGTTGCCCAGCGGATCCATGATGAGGAACAGCAGGATGCCCGCGGATAACGTCGTCATCTGCGTTTCCATGAAAGAACTCCTTGAGCGGCGCCGCCGTTCGCCCGGCGGCGCGATGGATCAGTGGGCGTGGCGAAGATCGAGCATGGTGCCGCGCGCATCGGCGCCGGCGGCGGAGAGAAGGTAGACGATGGCCTCGGCCGATGACGTGGGCAGCGGACGTTCAAGCGTGTTCTCGCCGTAGTACGCGGCGCGGCGCAGGGCCGTACGCATGGGCGGCGGCAACAGGGCATGCACGCGCAGCGTGCCGCGGCCGTTTTCCGCGTGCAGCACGGCGGCCATGCGTTCGACGCCCGCCTTGGATACGCCGTAGCCGCCCCAGTGGGCGCGCGACACAAGGTCCGGATCGTCGAACACGAACACCACGGCACCGTCGCCCGTGCGCTCCAGCAGCGGCATGCAGGCCTGGGTGAGCGCGAACGGCGCGGAGACGTTGACCTGCATCGCGCGCAGCCAGTCGTCGGGCTTGTGCATGGCGATGGGGGTCAGTTCGTTGAAGTGCGCCGCGGCGTGCACGACGCCGTCGAGGCGTCCCAGTTCGTTTTCGATGCCGTCGGCGAGTGCGGCGTAGTCGGCCGGCGTGGCGCTCTCGAGGTCGAGGGGGTGGATGACCGGCTCGGGACCGCCAAGGGCCACCAGTTCGTCGTAGAGTTTTTCCAGCGGACGCACCTTGCGGCCGGTGATGACCACGGTGGCGCCGGCGCGCACGGCCGCCCGCGCCGTTTCCCCGCCCAGGCCGCCGGTGGCGCCCGTGACGACGACGACGCGGCCGGCCAGCATGCCGGGCTGCGGCGCCCAGCCATCGGGCAGCCGCGCCGAGGGCAGCGCGCTCACGACTCGGCCCCTGCCACGTCGGCCGCCATGCGCTTGAGTTCACCCGCCGCATGCAGGTCTTCGACGATGTCGCAACCGCCGATGAATTCTCCTAGCAGGAACAGCTGCGGAAACGTCGGCCAGTTGGAGTAGTGCGGCAGGCCCGCGCGGATGCGCGGGTCGGCCAGCACGTTCACCGGATGGAACGTGGCGCCGGCCGCCTCGAGCGCCTTCGCCGCCCGGTCGGAGAATCCGCAGGTGGGGTACTCCGGCGTGCCTTTCATGAAAAGCACGATCGGGTGGGCCGCCACGATGGCCTTGATCTCGTCTACGACGTCCATAGGTCGGGTTTCATCATTAGAATGCTGACAGTTGCGTAGTGTAGCAGCGCGGCGACCAAGCCCCCGCTGCCCCTTTTCTTCCCCCAGCCACCGCTAAGGAGTCCGCCAATGGCGTTCGAACTTCCCCCGCTTCCCTACGAGAAGAATGCCCTGGAGCCGCACATCTCGGCCGAGACCCTCGAGTTCCACTACGGCAAGCACCACCAGACCTATGTGACGAACCTCAACAACCTCGTCAAGGGCACCGAGTTCGAGGGCAAGAGCCTGGAGGACATCGTCAAGACCTCCTCCGGCGGCATCTTCAACAACGCCGCGCAGATCTGGAACCACACCTTCTACTGGCACTCGATGCGTCCCGCCTCGCAGCAGGCCGAACCGCCCGCCAAGCTGGCCGACGCGCTGACCAAGGCGTTCGGCTCGATCGACAAGTTCAAGGAGGAATTCAACAAGCAGGCCGCCGGCAACTTCGGTTCGGGCTGGACCTGGCTGGTGCAGCGCCCCGACGGCTCGCTGGCCATCGTCAACACGTCCAACGCGGCCACGCCGATCACCGGCAGCGACAAGCCGCTGTTCACCGCCGACGTGTGGGAACACGCCTATTACATCGACTACCGCAATGCCCGCCCGAAGTACCTCGAGAACTTCTGGGCGATCGTGAACTGGGAATTCGCGGCCAAGAACATGGCCTGATCCCCGGGATCGAAACGAAAAAAGCCGGGTCTCGCGACCCGGCTTTTTTTATCCCAGCACCTCGATGGCCGGCGCCACCTGGGCATCGCGCCCCAGGCGCCCGCCGACCTCGGCGAGCCGGCCGCGCAGCGTTCCCGCGTTGGGCGCGCAGATCGTGGCGTGGCCCACTTTGCGGCCGGGGCGCGGCTCCTTGCCGTAGTCGTGCCAGTGCCCGTCGACCACCGAAAGCACGGGGGCGGGATCGGGCATGTCGCCGATCCAGTTGAGCATGGCACTG
This sequence comes from Luteibacter aegosomatis, assembly GCF_023078455.1. GTDB lineage: Bacteria > Pseudomonadota > Gammaproteobacteria > Xanthomonadales > Rhodanobacteraceae > Luteibacter > Luteibacter aegosomatis. Next base: position 3,480,842 of record NZ_CP095740.1, read on the forward strand.
GGGCCGCGCACGCCGGTGTCGCCCAGCGGCATGCCCAGGACGGCGCGCACGTGGTTTTCGAACTGGCTGGTATGGGCACCTTCGATCGTCCAGTGACCGGAGTTGTGCACCCGAGGCGCCATTTCGTTGCCCAGCAACTTCCCCCCCTGGACGAACAGTTCGAGGGCGAACACGCCCACGTAATCCATGGCCTCGGCGATTTTCTTCGCGTGGGCCCTGGCCGAGGCTTCGAGTTCGTCGGTGCAGCCCGGCAACGGCGCGAGGCTGAGCGACAGCACGCCGTCGACGTGCCAGTTTCGGGTGAGCGGCCAACTGCGGAACTCGCCGTCGCGGCCACGCACGGCCACCACGGACACCTCGTAATCGAACGGCACGAAGGCCTCGAGAATCAGCCCGACGCGCGAAGCGGCCTCCCCTAGCGCCGCCCACGCGGCATCGATGTCGGCTTCGGTCTTCAGGCGGAACTGGCCCTTGCCGTCGTAACCCAGCCGGCGGGTTTTCAGCACGGCGGGCAGGCCGATGCGCCCCACCGCGCGCTGGAGATCGTCGCGCGTGTCCACCGGTTCGAATTCGGGGGTGGCGAGACCGCACTCGCCGAAGAGCGTCTTTTCGCTGAGGCGGTCCTGGGCGATCGCCAGGGCGCGGGGATTCGGGAAGACATCCACCAGACCGGCGAGGCGCTCGGCCGTGGCGGCGGGCACGTTCTCGAAATCGAAGGTGACCACGTCGACGCGGCGGGCGAATTCGGCCAGCGCGGCGTCGTCGTTCCAATCGGCCACCACCAGCTCGGTCACCTGGCCGGCGCAGGCGTCGGCGACGTTGTCGACCACGAGTGTGCGCACGCCCAGCGGCGCGGCGGAAAGGGCGAGCATCCGGGCGAGCTGGCCGCCACCGAGAATGCCCAGGCAGGGAAGCTTGCGATTCACGCGCGGGGATCCGGGTTGTCGAGTACGGTCTGGGTCTGTTCGGCGCGGAAAGCATCGAGCGCGGCCGCGATGGCCGGATCGTGCAAGGCCAGCACCGAGGCCGCCAACAGGGCCGCGTTAGTGGCGCCCGCCCGCCCGATGGCGAGGGTACCCACCGGGATGCCGGCGGGCATCTGCGCGATCGAAAGCAGGGAATCCATGCCATTGAGGGCCTTGGACTGCACCGGCACGCCGAACACCGGCAGGGGCGTCTTGGCGGCGATCATGCCCGGCAGGTGGGCCGCGCCGCCGGCACCGGCGACGATCACCTGGATGCCGCGATCGCGGGCCGTGGCGGCGTAGTCGAAGAGCAGGTCGGGCGTGCGATGGGCCGAGACCACCCGCACCTCGTGGACCACGCCGAGGCGGGCCAGCATGGAGGAGGCGTGCTCCATCGTTTCCCAGTCCGAACGCGATCCCATCACCACGCCGACGCGGGGAGCGGTCGCCTCGTTGCCTTCAATCATGGCCGGAGCATCCAAAAGTCGCTATTGTACGGGCATTCCCGTTTTGCAGGTTGGCCCCCGAGGCCACGCTCCATGGACAAGCGCCTCATCGACATCCTCTGCTGCCCCGTCAGCAAACGCCCCGTGCGCCCGCTCACCGCCGGCGAACGCGACAACCTCAACGCCGCCATCCGTGCCGGCGGGGTCGACACCGTAGCGGGCGAAAAAGTGGCCGAACCCCTCACCGAGGGCCTCATCACCACCGACGGCCAGGTGGTCTACCGGGTCGACGACGGCATCCCCGTCATGCTCCCCGAAGCGGGTATCGGCACCACCCAATTGAGCGGCTTTACGCCGGATACGGGTCGCGCGCAGAATCCGTGACAGCGGTCACGCTACGATAATCTGGCTCCCCCACAATGCCTGTCGGGGCGGGGGCCTGTTTGAATCCAGAGAAGCGCGATGACTAACGCGAGCGAGCCGTCCAACGTGGTCGACCTGAGCCAGCGGCTCGACCCGCGCAGCGACCGCGTGGGCGCCCTGCTGGTCAGCGTGCGCGGCCTGGCCACCAAGCGCCTGCATGCGCTGGCCAGCAACATGTTCGAGAACATCGACGACGCGCTTTTCGATCTCGCCGAAAAAGCCGAGAACAATGCCGCGCAGACGCAGTTCTTCGACGGCATGCGCGAAGTGCGCAAGAAGCGCGCGATCGTCGAGCGCACCTTCCTCGGCCAGGTCGCCCGCGACCTGGCCGATTTCTCCGCCGGGCGCGCCCGCGCACCCGATGCCGAAGCGGGCGCCCGCCCGCTCGCCAACATCGAGCTGAGCCTCGTCGGCGAGAACGAACTGGAAGAATCCCTCGCCATCACCAGCATGGTGGGCAAGAACGAGCAGCGCCTCGCGCGCGCCCTGTTCGCCGTGAACCAGCGCCTTTCGGTGATCTGCGGCGGCACCCGCATGGACGACGCGAGCAATCCGGTCGGCCCCGCGTCGCTCGCCGCGGCGTTCCGCCAGGCGATGCGCGAGCTGCTGGTCGAGGTCAAGGTCAAGCTCATCATCTACAAGTTGTTCGATCGCTACGTGCTCGCCGGCATCGACGAGCTCTACGACGACATCAACAACGAACTGGCGGCGGCCGGCGTGCTGCCGCAGTTGCGCCACGAGATTCCCACGCGGCGCAGCGACGCGCCCGCCCCCACCGGCCCCGTCGGCACGACCGCGCCCACGCAGGCGCCGGCCGCGCCCGTCGCACCGGTGACCGATGCGGCGGCCGCCGAATTCATGCAGTCGCTGCACGCCTTGTTCAGTGCGCGGCGCGCCCCCGCCCCGGCCGTGGCCCAGGTGGGTCCGTTGCCCAGCGCCACCGAGCTGTTGGGCGCGCTTACCCTGCTGCAGAGCCAGATCGCGGTGTTGCCCAACGCCAGCGCGCCACTGGAAACCCAGGCCGACGTCACCCGTGACGTGGCCCAGCTCAAGGCGCAGCTGCTCGCCCAGATCGGCCAGCTGCGCGGCCAGCAGACCGCGCACGTCGCCGGCATGGACGAAGACACCATCGACCTGGTGGGCATGCTCTTCGAATTCATCCTCGAGGATCACAACCTGCCGGCCGAGATGCAGGTGCTGCTCGCGCGCCTGCAGATTCCCTACCTCAAGGTCGCGCTGCTCGACCGCCGGATGTTCGCGCACAAGTCGCACCCGGCACGCCAGCTGCTCGACGCGCTCGCCGACGCGGCCAAGGGCTGGTCGGCCGAAGCCGATCGCGACGGCCGCCTTTTCGACAAGGTGAAGTCGATCGTCGAGCGCCTGCTGCACGACTTCGACGACGACGTGGCCATCTTCAACCGTCTCGCCGCCGAATTGCAGGAATTCCTCGACGTCAGCCGCAAGCGCGCCGAACTGGCCGAGCAGCGCGTGGCCGAATCCACCCGCGGACGCGAAAAGCTCGAGCAGGCGCGCCGCCGTGCCGCCCAGGAAATCGTCGGTCGCGTCGACGGCGCATCGCTGCCGCCGCTCATCTACGGCGTGCTGACCCGCGCCTGGGCCAACTACGTCGTGCTCACCCTGCTCCGCCAGGGCGACGAATCGCACGAATTCAAGGAATCCCTGCGATTCATCGACGATTTCGTCGCCAGCGCGAAGCCCGCCCACGATGCGGAAAGCCGTCGCGCCCTGCGCACGCTGCTGCCCGGCATCGAACGCTCGTTGCGCCGCGGCCTCGCATCCGTGGCATTCCAGGAAGCCGACACCGAGCAACTGCTCGGCCAGCTCCTGGCCTATTACCGCTCGCAGCTTGGCGAAGCCCCGGCCACGCCCGAAGTCGCCAGCGGCGACATGCCGCTTCCGCAGGCCATCCAGGCCATCGAGGAGCCGGCACCGGTCGAACCCGACGACGAATCCGAGGCGCTCGCCGACGAGGCCTTCGACGAGGCCTTCCTCGCGATGGTGCGTGAGCTCAAGGTAGGCCACTGGCTCGAATTCGTGGCCGAGGACGGCACGAGCGATCGCGCCAAGCTGTCGTGGATCAGCCCCATCAGCGGCCGCTACCTGTTCGTGAACCGTCGCGGCCTCAAGGTGGCCGACCACAGCCAGGCGGCGCTCGCGCAGGCGTTCGCGCAGGGCACCGCGCGCGTGCTCGATTCCACCCTGCTCTTCGACCGCGCCATGGACGCCATCGTCGAAAAGCTCCGCACCGATGCGCCCGACGCCGGCTGACCACTCCGATTCCCGATGACCGTATCCCACACGCGACACCTCGCCGACGCGGTGCCTTCCGCCGCCGAGATCTTCATCGACGTACAGCGCGCTTTCGCGGAAGACGTCGGTCCGGGGGACGCCACGGCCGACATGCTCGATCCGGAAGCCCGCGCCACCGCCACCCTCACCTGCCGTGAAGACGCGGTACTCAGCGGTGCACCCTGGTTCGATGCCTGCTTTCGCACCCTCGACCCGGACGTGCGCATCGAATGGTCGGCCCACGACGGCGACCGCGTCGCCGCCGGCTCGGTCATCTGCCGGCTCGCCGGCAGGGCACGCGCCCTGGTGACGGCGGAACGTTCGGCGCTCAACTTCCTCCAGCTTCTCTCGTCCACGGCGACGACCACCGCCCGCTACGTCGACGCGATCGCCGGCACGGGCACGCGCCTGCTCGACACCCGCAAGACCTTGCCCGGCCTGCGTCGGGCACAGAAATACGCGGTGCGGTGCGGCGGCGGCATGAACCATCGCATCGGCCTCTTCGACGCGATGATGCTCAAGGAAAACCACATCATCGCCGCGGGAGGCATCGCGCAGGCCGTGGCCGCGGCACGGGCGATCCACCCCGACCTGCCGCTCATCGTCGAGGTGGAAGACCTCGACGAACTGCGCCAGGCCATCGAGGCGCGCGCGGACCGGGCGCTCATCGACAACTTCAGCCTGCCGATGATGCGCGAGGCGGTGACCCTCGCGGCGGGACGGCTTCCGCTCGAAGTATCCGGCAACGTGGAGATCGATACGATCCGGGCGATCGCGGAGACGGGGGTGGATTTCATCTCCAGCGGCGCGTTGACGAAGCATGTGCGCGCCATCGATCTGTCGCTCCGGCTCGATCTGTAGGGCCGCCTTTTCGCCGACCTCCTTTCGCCGATACGATCGGCTCCCACCCCTTCGGTAGCTGGCTCACACTCGAGGGGCTTGTCCTTGGGGGACATCGGCCACACACTCGGGGCATGTCCTCGTTCACCGACCTGTTCTGGCTTTTCGCGGCCGCCGCCGGTATCGGCGTCTGGTACAAGCTGACCCGCGCTCGCGAGATCGCGGTGCGTGCCGCGATGGGGCTATGCAAGCGCCACGGGCTTCAACTGCTCGACCAATCGGTGGGTCTGCGTGCCATCCGCCTGCAAGGCGTCAATGGGGCCCGGAGACTGGAGCGCTGTTACGCGTTCGAAGTGAGCGACGACGGCATGTCACGGCATGCCGCGCGGCTATGGATGGCGGGCAACGAGATCGCCAGCTTTTCCCTGCCGTTGTCGGGATCGCCGGAGCTGGAGACGGTGGTCGCGACGGATCCGGGGATATACGGTGGCAACGTGGTGTCGCTGGCGGACCGGCGGCGCTTGCAGTAAGAGCGAGCGGGACAGGCCCCGGGGCGATAACCACGCTCATCGCGGTGGGCACCTGCCTACGGCGAAGAAGCCGATGTTCGTCGTTACTTGACCACTCGCAAATGCGGCGCCCCGCGCTTGGGGCGGCTATCGTCGTCCCCGCCGGTCGCCGGCGCTTCCGCCGAGCCTTCCACTACCTCGAGCCCGTTCGCGGCCGGGGCGGATTCGTCGTTCTCGTCGGCCGGGAACATCATTCCCTGGCCGTTTTCCTGCGCGTAAAGCGCCAGCACGGCCGACACGGGAATCACGATCGATTGGCTCACGCCGGAAAAACGGGCCTGGAAGGCGATCCGGTCGTTGCCCAGGTCGAGGTTGGCCACCGCGCGCATGGCGAGGTTGAGCACGACCTGGCCGTTCTTGATCACGTGGGCCGGCACCTTCACGCCCGGCTGTCCGGCATCGACGAGCACATAGGGGGTGAGGCCGTTGTCGCTGATCCAGTCGTAGATCGCGCGCAGGAGATAGGGCCGATTGGAGGTCATGCCCGAGCTTTCGTTGGTATCCATGGAAAACCGTCCTCGTCGTTCCCGCCGGTCGCCCCGGCAGGGCAAGGTCAGTGCACAGTTTAAGGGATACGCGCTTGGAGGGCTAACCCGGCGTGAAATCGTAGTCGGGACGCATCGCCCGCTCTTCCGCCGTAAGGCTTCGGGCGAAACCCTGGCTGTGAAAGAGGCGCTCGCCGTAGTCGACGATGGGCTTGCCGTCCTTGCCCAGGTCCACGCCCAGGTATGGCAGGCGCCAGACCACGGGAGCGACGAGGCAGTCGATCAGGCTCATTTCGGGATTGAGGAAGAACCGCGAGGCCTTGAAGAGCTCGACCGAAACGAGCAGGTGCTCACGCAACCGCCTGCGGGCCGCGGCAACGTCCCGGCCACCTTCCACGATGGTCTCGATCTCGGGAAGCCAGTCGTTCTCGATGCGCCAGGTGGCCAGGCGCAGGCGTGCCCGGGACAGCGGGTCGATGGGCATGAGGGGCGGGTGCGGGTAGCGTTCGTCGAGGTACTCGACGACCACGGCCGTGTCGTACACCGTGAGGTCGCGGTCGACCAGGGTAGGCAGCGTGCCGTAGGGATTGAGTTCCAGGAGGTCGGTCGTGGGCTGGTCGGCCTTGAGGATGATCCGGTCGTAGGCGACGCCTTTGGCCGCCAGCACCAATCGCGTGCGATGGCTGTGGATATCGTCGGCGCTGGTATAGAGCGTCAACGCCGTACGCGAACGTGCATGTTGGACCATCTTCGCGATCTCCCTCCCTGCGTGCCGGTATACGAAGGGGGCGACCCTGGGGCCGCCCCGCTAGGGACATCCGTCAGTGACTCTCGTGGACGTCCTTCCAGTACTCGTGCTTCAGAAGGTACAGCAGGAAAGTCAGGCCCGCCAAGAACAGGATCACCCAGACGCCGATCGACTGGCGCTCGAGCGCGGCCGGCTCGGCCGTGTATTCGAGGAACGTGGCCAGGTCACGGGTGGCTCCGCGGAACTCCTCGGGGCTCATGCGGCCCGGCTGGGCGATGCTGAGTTTCTCGACGGCGGCTTCCTCGCCCGGCTTGGCCTCGCCATGCACGGCCACCTGCAGGCCCTGGAGCTCCCACAGGGGGTTGGGCATGGAGGCGTTCGGGAACACCGTGTTGTTCCAGCCGACCGGACGGCTCGGGTCGAGATAGAACGAGTTCAGATAGTTGAAGATGAAGTCGACGCCCTTGGCGCGAGCTTCCAGCGAGAGGTCGGGCGGCGCCTTGCCGAACCAGCTTTTTGCCGATTCTTCGGGCATGTGCGAAATCACCGGCTCGCCGAATTTGGCCCCGGTGAAGTTGAGGTTGTTCATCACCTCGTCTTCGGAGAGGCCCAGGTCGGCGGCCAGGCGCGAATAGCGCACGTACTTCAGCGAGTGGCAGCCCACGCAGTAGTTGAAGAAGAGCTTGGCGCCACGTTGCAGCGAGGCCTTGTCGGCGACGTTGGTGCCCGCCCGCGGCAACCCCTCGCCCTCTTCGGCGAGCGCGGGAACGGTGGCGGCGGCAAGGCCCAGCGCGAGGGCGAGGCAGGAAAGATAGCGCTTAATCATGCATCGTCACCCGTTCCGGAACCGGCTTGGTCTTCTCGAAGCCAAAGCGCGTGTAGATCCATACGAACACGAAGAAGCCGAAGTAACCCAGCACCATCAATCGGCCGAAGGCGTTTTCCCAGGTGGTGACGTCCACGCCGGGGAACCACTCGGGGATCACCTCGGCGGTCACGCCGGCGCCGACCAGGCCCAGGGCCAGGAAGGAGATCACCAGCACCGCGAGGGCGATGCGGAAACCGAGGCCGCGGAAGCGCACCGAGCGCACCTCGCCCTTGTCGATCCAGGGCAGCAGGGCCAGCAGCAGGATGGCGCCGAACATGCCGATCACGCCCCAGATGGCCGTGCCGAAGAACGACGGGATCATGCGCAGGATCGCGTAGAACGGCGTGAAGTACCACGACGGCTTGATGTGGCTCGGCGTGACGAGGTTGTTGGCGGGCGTGAAGTTGTCGTGTTCGAGGAACCAGCCGCCGAAGGTGGGCGCGAAGAAGATGATGAAGGCGGCGATGGTGATGAAGAAACCGACGCCGAAGAGATCCTTCACCGTGTAGTACGGATGGAACGGAATGGCGTCCTTGGGCTTGTCGGCGGCCCAGCGGTTGCCCTTGGGGCCGTGCTTCACGTCGACGCCGTCGGGGTTGTTCGAACCCACCTCGTGCAGGGCGAAGATGTGCAACACCACCAGCAGCAGGAGTACCAGCGGCAGCGCGATCACGTGCAGGGCGAAGAAGCGGTTGAGCGTGGCGTCGGCGGGCAGGAAGTCGCCCATGATCCACTCGACCAGGGTGCCGCCGATCACCGGGATGGTGCCGAAGAGCGAGATGATCACCTTCGCGCCCCAGAACGACATATTGCCCCAGGGCAGCACGTAGCCCATGAAGGCCTCGGCCATCAGCACGAGGAAGATCAGCATGCCGAGGATCCAGACCAGCTCGCGCGGCTTCTTGAACGAGCCGTACATGATGCCGCGGAACATGTGCAGGAACACCACCACGAAGAAGAGCGAAGCGCCCGTGGAGTGCATGTAGCGGATGAGCCAGCCCCACTCCACGTCGCGCATGATGTACTCGACCGAGTTGAAGGCTTCCGCCGCACTCGTCTTGTAGTTCATGGTGAGGAAGATGCCGGTCACGATCTGGTTGACCAGGACCAGCAGCGCCAGCGAACCGAAGTAGTACCAGAGGTTGAAGTTCTTCGGTGCGTAGTACTCGGTCATGTGCTTGCGGTAGGCAGGCATCATGTTCGGCGCGCGCTCGTTCACCCAGTCGCCGATGCGGGAGAATACGTTAGCCATCAGCCGGCCTCCTGCGGATCGACGCCGATCTGGATGTGGGTGTCGTCGATGAAGTGGTACGGCGGCACCGGGAGGTTCTTCGGGGCGGGCACGCCGCTGAAGACACGGCCGGCGAGGTCGTAGCGCGACTTGTGGCAGGGGCAGTAGAAGCCGCCCTTCCAGTTGGCGTCGAACGGCTCGGGCTTGATGTCGGGGACGAAGTCGGGAACGCAACCCAGGTGGGTGCACAGGCCGATGACCACGAGCCACTCGGGCTTGATGGAACGCGTTTCGTTGGTCGCGTACTTCGGCTGCTGCCCCGCGTCGGACGATTGCGGGTCGAGCAACCGGGAATCGAGGCCCTTGAGCTGGGCCAGCTGGTCCTTGCTGCGGTTGACGACGAAGACGGGAAGGCTGCGCCAGGCGAACGTCACTTTCTGGCCGGCCTCGATGGCACTGATGTCGACCGTGACCGGCGCCCCCGCCGCCTTGGCTCTTGCACTCGGCTCCCACGACTTGATGAAGGGGACGACTGCCGCTATCACCCCTGCTCCGCCGACGACAGCCGTCGTTGCGGTCAGGAAGCGACGGCGGCCGTGATCGACGACTTCGTTCGCCATCAGGCTCTCCGGAACTTATGCCATTGAGGATGCGGACCCCACATCGCCGGTTTACTGGAAATCGGCTTCCGCAAATCATGGCAGTGTAACGTCAGCATCCGCGACGTACAATAAACTGAACCGATCCTTGTGCTACATGGAGGAGAGGGCTGCCAAGTCCGCGCCTGGGTGCGGAAAATGGGTGACCACCTCGCCGACGGGCAAGGCGACGACGACAGGATCTTGCGCTCTTTCGATGAAACACGCCGCCCGCATGCTCTCCTTCGTCGCCCGTTTCGTCGTGCTCGGCCTTGCCGTCGCGTTCGTCGTCGGCCTGGTCTGGCCACATACCGGCGCCCTGCTGCGCCAGCGCCTGGGCACGTCGACTCCGGTCCCCACCCCCGCACCCACCGGCGAAGCCGCCGCGCCGGCCGCCCCCGCCTCCTATGCCGATGCCGTCGCCAAGGCCGCGCCGTCGGTGGTCAACATCTACGCCAACAAGCTGGTCACCGAGCAACCGCGCGAGCTGTATTCCGATCCCGTGCTGCAACGCATCTTCAGCGTGCCCACGGGGCCGGCGCGCACGCGTCGCCAGCAGAACCTCGGCTCGGGCGTGATCGTCAGCGAGGATGGTTACGTATTGACCAACAACCATGTCATCGCCAACGCCGACGACATCCAGCTGCTGCTCTACGACGGGCGCGTGGCCAAGGCCCGCGTCATCGGCTCCGACGACGAAACCGATCTCGCGGTGCTCAAGGTCGACGCGGGCAACCTGCCTGCCATCCGCATGACGGACGCCGAAAGCCGCCCCCGCGTGGGCGACGTGGTGCTCGCCATCGGCAATCCGTTCGGCATCGGGCAGACGGTGACGATGGGCATCGTCAGCGCCATCGGCCGGCAGCTCAACCTGTCGAGCCTGGAGAACTTCATCCAGACCGACGCGGCGATCAACTTCGGCAACTCCGGCGGCGCGCTGGTCAACGCCCACGGCGAACTGGTGGGCATCAACACCTCGCTGATCGGCCAGGCCGTGGGCGCGGAGGGCATCGGCTTCGCCATCCCCGTGCAGAGCGCCCGCGACGTGCTCGACCAGATCATCAAGACCGGCCACGTCGTGCGAGGCTGGATCGGGGCCGACTACGGCGCGGTACCGGTGTCGGCGGACAGCGGACTGCCCTCGGCGGCGCGCGGTGTCGTGGTCAACGAGGTCTCCCCCGGGGGGCCGGCGGCGCTGGCCGGTATCCAGCAGCGCGACGTACTGCTGCGCATCGGCAACGAAGACATCCTCGATCCGTCGGACCTGCGGCGCCACGAGGCGTCGCTGAAACCCGGCGAGGCCGTTCAGGTCTCGGGATTGCGCTATGGAGCACCATTCACGGTGTCGGTGACGCCGGCGCAGAGGCCGCCGAGTTCGACGTTGCAGGCGTTGCGGAGCAACCCCTGATCCCGCGTCACCGCTTCGCAGGGGTTCGCCGATACGATCGGCTCCCACCCTTTCAGCAGCAACGCGTCCACGAGCGCGCTTCGTTTCTACCGAAGGGGTGGGAGCCGATCCTATCGGCGAATCCAGGTCGCGAAAGCGCAGGTCACCCGCCCCGGTCGGCCAGCGGCACGTTGACCCGCCGCAAGCTCTCCCCATACCGCTTGCGCAGGATCCCCACCCGCTCCACGTACACCTGCGTCTCGTCGTAGGGCGGCACGCCGTTGTACTTCTGCACGGCCCCCGGCCCCGCGTTGTAGGCGGCCGCGGCCAGCCGCTCGTTGCCGTTGAAGTTCCTCAGCAGCAGCGCGAGGTAGCGCGCGCCGCCGCGGATGTTCTGCTGCGCGTCGAAGGCGTCCAGCACGCCCATGTCGCGCGCCGTGCCCGGGATCAGCTGCATCAGCCCCTGCGCCCCGGCGACCGACAACGCCCTCGGGTTGAACGCGCTCTCGGCATGGATCACCGCCCGCAGCAGGGCCTCGTCCACGCCGAATTCCGAGCTGGCGGCACGGATCACCTCGCCATACGAGGTCAGGTTGAGCGCCACGCTGTTCCAGTCGATCTTCGAGTGGACGTCGCAGGCGACACAGGTGGCTATATAGGTAAAGAGCATCTTGATGCTCGAGCCCTTCGCCGCGCCGCCGGGAGCCACGTTGGTGTACTCCACGCCACCGTCGGCGCGGGTGATCCGGTAGACCGCCCCGCGCAACACGCGGGAGCCCTTCACCGGCTCGGGCGCGGGACCCGCCGCCAGGTCCGTCGATGCCGACTCGCGATAGTCCCAGCCCCGCTTGACCGGTGCGGTCGGCGGCGGGGCGTCTTTTTCAGGCGCTCGCACCACGGAGCCGACCACGCCCTCCAGCGAGGCCACCGCCGGCGGATCCGCCTTCGCGACAGGCGGAGAGGGAGAACGGGACGGGCGCGCCGGCCCGGTATCGCCGATCTTCTTGCAGTTGCGGTAACCGGTCGTGGTACCCGCGAAGACGGTTTCGCCCGAGCTACCCAGGCACCGGTAAAGCGAGCTGGCCGCGGCCGGTCCGGCCAGGAACGCCAGCAGCAGGACGCAGGCGATCGCGACCCCTTTCAGGGCCGGACCGGACACGGAGAAACGGCGCGAGGATCGACCCTCGCTTTCCCCTGGCGACACAACGTCGTACATGGCGCCAATTCTGCCCTCACACCCCCTCCCCGCCAAGGGCCACGAGCGTGACCACCTTCACGCAAGTCATTGATCCACCGCCGCCATCTGGCAACGGACGGGCGCCAGGAGTAAACTGCGCGGTTCGGTAATCACCCTCGAAGCACGGTACCCAGCCCCATGAGCGGCAAGCTTTTCATCAAGACCCACGGCTGCCAGATGAACGAGTACGACTCGGCCAAGATGGCCGACGTGCTGCGCGCCTCGCACGGGCTGGAACTCACCCAGGACGAAGCCGAGGCCGACGTCATCCTGGTCAACACCTGCTCGATCCGCGAGAAGGCTCAGGAGAAGGTCTTCAGCCAGCTGGGCAAGTGGCGCGAACACAAGAAGGGCGGCAAGCCCGTGCTCATCGGCGTGGGCGGCTGCGTGGCCTCGCAGGAGGGTGACGCCATCCTCAAGCGCGCGCCCTTCGTCGACCTCGTCTTCGGCCCGCAGACGCTGCACCGCCTGCCCGAGATGATCGAAGCCAAGCGCGCCAGCGGCAAGCCGCAGGTGGACATCAGCTTCCCCGAGATCGAAAAGTTCGATCGACTCCCGGAGCCCCGTGCCGAAGGCCCCACCGCCTTCGTCTCCATCATGGAAGGCTGCTCGAAGTACTGCTCCTACTGCGTGGTGCCCTACACCCGCGGCGAGGAAATCAGCCGTCCGTTCGACGACGTGGTCGTCGAAGTGGCCCAGCTCGCCGAACAGGGCGTGCGCGAGGTCAACCTGCTGGGCCAGAACGTCAACGCCTATCGCGGCCCCATGCACGACGGCGGCACGGCCGACCTCGCCGTGCTGATCCACGCCATCGCGCAGATCGACGGCATCGGCCGCATCCGCTTCACCACCTCGCATCCGCTGGAGTTCTCCGACTCGCTGATCGAGGCCTACGCCAACGTGCCGCAGCTGGCCAACTACCTGCACCTGCCCGTGCAGGCCGGTTCCGACCGCATCCTGTCGGCCATGAAGCGCGGCTACACGGCCATCGAGTTCAAGCAGAAGATCCGCAAGCTGCGCGCCGTGCGCCCGGACATCTGCGTCTCGTCGGACTTCATCGTGGGCTTCCCCGGCGAAACCGACGACGACTTCGAGAAAACCATGAAGCTCATCGCCGACGTGGGCTTCGACCAGAGCTTCTCGTTCATCTTCTCCTCGCGCCCGGGCACGCCGGCGGCCAACCTGCCCGACGACACCTCCAGCGAGACCAAGCACGCGCGCCTGACGCGCCTGCAGGCCGTGCTCAACGAGAACGCCCGCAAGATCAACGAGGCCATGGTCGGCACCGTGCAACGCGTACTGGTCGAGAAGCCCAGCCGCAAGAATCCCAACGAAATGACCGGACGCACCGAAAACATGCGCTACGTCAACTTCCCCGGCCATCCGCGCATGATCGGCCAGTTCATCGACGTGACCATCACCGAGGCGATGAGCAACTCCCTGCGCGGACGCGTTCTTCTCGAAGACGAGGTCGCACTCGTCTCGTGAACGCCATGAGCCAGCTGTCCCAACACGATTTCGCCCTCGATCCCGAGGACAACGCCCGCCTCGCCAACCTCTGCGGTCCGCTCGACGAACACATCCGCCAGATCGAGCTGCGCCTGGGCATCGAGATCGACCATCGCGGCAACCTGTTCCGCGTGATCGGCGACGAGCCGTCGGCCAGGGCCGGCGAGCAGGTGCTGCGCGCCCTCTATGCCGCCACGGAAACCGAAACCCTCAACGGCCAGGCGATCAACGTGCGACTGGCCGAATCCGGCATCGACGCCCTGAACGAGCAAGCCGCGGAGTCGGCCCAAGAGGTGGTGATCAAGGTCAAGCGCGGCGTCATCAAGGGCCGCGGCCCCAACCAGGCCCGCTACCTGCACGCCATCACCACGCACGACATCAACTTCGGCGTGGGCCCTGCGGGCACCGGTAAGACCTATCTGGCCGTGGCCAGCGCCGTGGAGGCCCTCGAAGCCAATCGCGTGCAGCGCGTGCTGCTGGTGCGCCCGGCGGTGGAGGCCGGCGAAAAGCTCGGCTTCCTGCCCGGCGACCTCAGCCAGAAGATCGACCCCTATCTTCGCCCGCTCTACGACGCGCTGTACGAGATGGTCGGCTTCGAGAAGGTGGCCAAGCTCATCGAACGCAACGTCATCGAAATCGCGCCGCTGGCCTACATGCGCGGCCGCACGCTCAACGATTCGTACGTCATCCTCGACGAGGCGCAGAACACCACGGTCGAGCAGATGAAGATGTTCCTGACCCGCATCGGCTTCGGCTCGGTGGCGGTGATCACGGGCGACGTCTCGCAGGTCGACCTGCCCCGCAACGTGCGCTCGGGCCTCCGCCACGCCATCGAGGTGCTGCGCGGCGTCGACGGCATCAGCTTCACCTTTTTCACCTCGCGCGACGTGGTGCGCCATCCGCTGGTGGCCAAGATCGTGCGCGCGTACGAGGCGTTCGAGCAGAAGCAGGACGACGCCGGATGACCTCGCTCGACCTCGCCGTGGGCTATTCCGCCGGCCGCAAGGGCATGCCGACGTCCGCGAGCTTTCGCCGCTGGGTGGAGGCCGCCCTCAAGGGCGCCAGGCGGCGCAAGGCCACGCAACTGTCCATCCTCATCGTCGGCGAGGAGGAAGGCCTGTCGTTCAACAAGCAATACCGTGGTCGCGATTACGCCACCAACGTGCTGTCCTTCCCGGCCGATCTCCCGCCCGGCGTGAAGGTGCCGCTCATCGGCGACCTGATCATCTGCGCCCCCGTCGTGGCCCGCGAGGCCGCCGAACAGGGCAAGAAGCCCGGCGACCACTGGGCCCACCTCACCGTCCACGGCACCCTGCACCTGCTGGGATACGACCACGTCGACGAGGGCGAGGCGGAGGCGATGGAGGCGCTGGAGACCCGGATACTGGCGGGGCTGGGCATCGCGGATCCTTATCAGGCCTGAGGCCCGCTTGAATCGCGGACAGGGTCCGCTCCCACCCTTCGGTATAGCCTGCTACTGGAAGGTGGGAGCGGACCCTGTCCGCGATTCGCGGCGAAGCCGCGAGCCCGTTGCCTGAACCGTCATGAGAATTCCAGTAGACTGACCCTTCCGCCCCATCGTGGGCCGAACACCAAAGAGTAATGAACGAGGACCCTGGTAGTACCCATGGCCCGGCCCACCGATCGTGGTGGGACAGACTGGGCCATCTGTTTTCCGGCGAGCCGCGCAACCGCGACGAACTGATCGAAGAGCTGCGCACCGCCCAGGTCAACGGCCTGCTTTCCAACGACACCCTGACCATGGTCGAGGGTGCGATCAAGGTCACCGAACTCAGCGTCGACGACGTCATGGTGCCCCGGGCCCAGATCGTCAGTCTCCCCGCCGACGCGCCCCTGGCCGACATCCTCGCCACCGTGGTCGAATCGGGCCATTCCCGCTTCCCCGTGCACGGCGAAGACAAGGACGAAGTCCTCGGCATCCTGCTGGCGAAAGACCTCCTCAAGACCTTCGGCAAGAGCGACGCCTTCGACCTGCGCGCCCTGCTGCGCCCGGCGGTGCTGATCCCCGAGTCGATGCGCCTGAACGTGCTGCTGGCGGAATTCCGCCTCACGCGCAACCACATGGCGTTGGTGGTCGACGAATACGGTGGCGTGGCCGGTCTCATCACCATCGAAGACGTGCTCGAGCAGATCGTCGGCGAAATCGACGACGAACACGACGACGAGGAAGATCCCGTGCTGGTGCAGCCGCTGGCCGAAGGCGATTTCTCGGTGAGCGCGCTCACCCCGATCGCGGACTTCAACGAGGTGGCCGGTGCGCATTTCTCCGATGAGGAGTTCGACACCATCGGAGGCATGATCACCTCCGAATTCGGTCATCTGCCGACGGCCGGCGAGGAGATCGCCGTGGGCGATTTCCTGTTCCGCGTCACCCACGCGGACGATCGTCGCGTGCAGCAGTTCCACGTTACACGGGCGAACGGGGAAGCCTGATCGAGCGCCCTTGTGGAAGCCGTTACGGCGGCGATCCCGCGGCAGCGGGCCAGTTTGCCACCGCCGCCGAAGCGGCTCCCACAGACATAGCGTACCGCCCGATGCGACTGACCCTGCTCCTGCTGTTGATCTGCTTCGCCCCCCTCGCCCATGCGGGCATCGTGGACGCGCCGCCGGCCCACCTGGAAATCTCGCTGATGACCTACGGTCCCGGCGACATCTACTGGGAGCGATTCGGTCACGATGCGTTGGAAGTGCGCGACACCGCCAGCGGCGAGGCCATTGCCTTCAACTACGGCGTGTTCGACTTCGACCAGGACAACTTCATCCTCAATTTCGCGCGCGGCATCATGGCCTACCGCATGGATGCCGAGCCGACCCGGTCCGACGTCGAGTTCTACGCGGGCGAGGGCCGTTACGTGCGCCGCCAGCGGCTCGCGCTCACCGACGCGCAGAAAGACCGCCTGCGCCGTTTCCTCATCTGGAACGTGCAGCCGGCCAACGCCGGCTACAACTACGACTACTACGTGGACAACTGCACCACGCGAGTGCGCGACGCGCTCGACGACGCGTTGGACGGGGCCTTGCGACAGCAGTTGCGGTCCCGTGCCGGCGGCATGACGTATCGCGAGCAGACCGCGCGCCTCATGAGCAACCAGCCCTGGCTGATGCTGGGCATGGACCTCGGCCTGGGCCCCTTCGCCGACCAGCCGATGACCTCATGGAAGGAAGCGTTCCTGCCCATGGTGCTCGAGGAAGAGATCCGCCACGTACGCATCGGCGCGCCCGGCGACGAGCGTCCCCTCGTGGCCGAGGAGGACACCCTCGTACCGGCACGGCTCGTGCCGCCGCCCGAGTCGGCTCCCGATCTTCGCTGGCCGCTGCTCGGCGTGGGTGTGCTGTGGGCCGTGCCGATGATCCTCCCGGCATTTACCCGCCGACGTGGCCTGCGCACGCTGTCCGCCGTCGCATCCACCGTCTTCCTCGTGTTTGCCGGTCTCGCCGGCCTGCTCATGGCGGCATTGTGGAGCCTCACGTTGCACCGCTCGGCATGGGGCAACTTCAACCTGCTCGCCTACCAGCCGCTGGCGTTCCTGCTGCTGCCCGCCATCTGGCGCCTGCGCCACGCGGGACGTCCGATGGGCCGCTTCGCCCCGCGCGTCACCGCCATCTCGTTCGCCGCGTGCGTCGTCGCCCTGGCGCTGCACCTGTGGCCCGACTTCCCGCAGCGAAACCTGCCCTGGTTGCTCCTGGCGCTACCCTGCTGGACCGCATTGCTGGCCTGTTTCTGCCGGCGGCACGACTGACGACAGCCGCCAGGACGACAGCCCGGCAACCATCGGGTAGGCGCCTCGCCGTGAGGCAGGTCGGATCACGCCCGATTGTCATCCAGGGCCACGCACCGAAGAATGCGCCTTTTCGGCACGCATGGCCCGACGATGAGCTTCAAGCCAAGCGAACTGCCCCTGCTGGTATCGCTGGATGTCCTGCTCGAGGAGCGCAACGTCACGCGTGCCGCGGCGCGGCTCCACGTGAGCCAGCCCGCCCTGTCCGGACAACTGGCTCGACTGCGCCGCCTGTTCAAGGATCCGCTGCTGGTGCCGTCCGAAACCGGGCGCGGCATGGTCGCGACGCCCAAGGCCGAGGAGATCGCCGAATCGCTTCGCGACGCGCTCTCGAGACTCGATGCCATCAGCTACGCCGACGCCGCGTTCGATCCCGGCGTCGACGCGGCCACGTTCCGCATCCGCGGGTCATGCTGCGCCATCGACGTGTTCACGCCGGCCCTGTTCGGCGTCATCGAACGTCACGGCAACACGGCTTTGCGCGCGGCATTTCAGGCGGACGATGAAAACGAGCCCATGCTCGCACCGTTCGAGAACGGCGAGGTCGATCTCGCGCTGGTATCGGCGACGCGCGTGCCGCCGTCGCTGAAGGTTCGCGAGCTGTCGAGCGAACCGTTGGTACTCGCGCATCGCCCCGGCCACCCGTGCACGGACACGTGCATGGACATCGACGCGTATTGCGCGCTGCGCCACGCGGTGGTCTCGTCGTCGGGCCGGCTGTGCGACGACATGGACCACCACCTCCAGGCCAGGGGTCTTACCCGCGGAGTGATGGTGAGCGCCGCCAACAGCCACGCATTGCGCGGCATACTCATCGGCACCGACCTGGTCTGCACGCTACCCCGGAGCATGGCCGCGTCATTGGGGTCCGGCATCGAATGGCGTGCCTTGCCGTTCGACGCACCCTCGGCGACGCTGACGATGGCCTGGCATGCGCGCATGGACAAACAGCCCTCCCATCGCTGGCTGCGCGAACAGATCACCCGGATGGCCGGCCCCCTCCCGTTGCGCCCGGCCGTGGCGCATTTCACCCCCGACATGCTGCATGCCTGACATCGAATCGCTCCTGGCACCGCTCGATGAAGCCCATCCCTCCGGGCCCAACCTCGAATACGACCCCGACTTTCTCGCCCTGGACATCCTGGCCGCCCCGCGCGGCGAACGGGGCGTGGGCGACGCCACGTGCGAGGCGCAGGAACCCGAGTGGCGCGACGTCGCCAGGCAGGCGCTCCATCTGGCCGGGAAGACCCGCGACCTGCGTCTTGGCATGCACCTTTGCACCGCGTGGCTGAAGACCGATGGCCCTGGCGGCTGGCTGGACGGATTGGCCTTGCTGCGAGGCATGCTCGAACGCCATTGGGACTCGCTGCACCCACGCATCGACGACGGCGACCCGGCGGAGCGGATCAACGCGCTGGCCGCGCTGTGTGCCGACGACGGCATGCTGGGCTATCTGCGACGCGTGCCGTTGATCCGCGTGGAGCGACTCGGCAGCGTCAACCTGCGCGAGCTGCGCATCACCTCCGGCGCATTGAAGCGAGGCGACGACGACGCATCGGGCGGCACGCTCGACGAACACGTTGCCACCGTGCTCGCCCAGGCGGGGCACGACGCACTGCGTGCACTGGACGATCTGGTCGCCACCGCGCTGCGCCACCTGGACGCGATCGCCGATGTTTTCTCGATGCGTACGCCAGGGCAAGGTCCCGATGTCGATCCCTTGCGCCGCGAGCTGCGTGAATGCCGCGGTGCGCTGAACGCCTATCTTCCCGATACCGGCGACAGCCTCACGGAGAACGACGACCCCACCGTGCAGGATGCGTCGCCACGCCCCTGCGCGAACGGAGGCATCGACGGTCCGGATGACGTGCGTCGACAGCTCGACGCGATCTGCCAATGGTATGAACGCCACGAGCCGTCGAGCCCGGTGGCGCCGTTGCTTCGCCGGGCGCGCGGGCTGGTGGGATTGGATTTCCACGCCTTGCTCGCCGAACTGGCGCCCGGCGGGTTATCCGAATTCGCACACCTGACCGGAACGACCGGGGATCGCTGACCACGCGCGACTCGCCGTTGGGCGTCCGTCGTGCGTCCCAGCGTGCGCCACGCCGGATCGCATCCCGTCATGGCCGCAACGCCTCCGTCAGTTCGCGCACGCCCCACGGCGCTTTCCGGGCCGTGCATTCGAGCGTGTCGCGCAAAGCCTTCCAGGCCCGACGACCCACGCCGGCCAGGCGAGTCGGACCGCCATCGTCGAACGGACGCCGTCCGGCCAGCAGTTCATAGGTCATGCACGCGAACGCATACACGTCGTCCTCGAACGAAGCACATGCCCCCTTGCGACGCGACGGACTCGCATAGGCCGGCGTCAGGGCTCCCGAATCGACGACGGCTGCATCGAGCAGGCGGATCGAGCCACGCGCGTCGACCATCACGTTGGCCGGCTTCAGGTCGGCATGCACCCATCCGCCCTCATGCATGTCGGTCAAGGCGTTGCCCAGTCGCCGGATCCATGCCCACGCCGTGTCCCGCGACACGCCTGCCTTCATGGCCCGCCGCAGATCGACGCCCCGTACGTATTCCATCGTGGCGAACGGGTCGTCGACGTCGCGGTCCAGGTCGTACAGGCGAACCACGGCGGGCGTGGCGATGCGGCACATGCGCAACGCCTGCCGGCGAAACACGTCACGCGCCGAGCTATCGCCACGCCACCGGTCGTGGAGCAGCTTCAGCGCCACGTAGGGATAGGCGTCCCCGGCTTCCACGCGACGCGCATCGCGCGCGAGATACACCACGCCCATGCCGCCGCGTCCCAACTCCCTCATCAACCGATAACGCCCCGCCACGTTTCGACCCACGCGCGACACCGTCGTCATGGCGGACAACGAAAGCGATGAACGGCGCCGTCCGCGAACGGATGACGCAGGCTGGCCGCTTCGATCTCCACGCGCACGGCACGGCCGCCGGGTTCGAACGTGGCCTCGAAGCGCGTCTCCGTCCGCCGCTCGAGATGCGCGGCATCCAGTGCGCGAAACCAGCCCCATTCGCCTGGGTAATCCAGCACCGGCAACGGATGTCCTTCGGCATCCCACGCACTCACCACCGTGCGTGCCGTGCCCGTCCCCGGCCAGCGCAAGCGAACGGCGCCGGCGTGCTTGCCGACGGCCCGTTCATAGACCTGTCCATCGATGTCGATGGTCACCCGGCCCACGCCGGGCGGGAGGTCCTCGATCGACAGCGTGAAGTCGACCGCGGGTTGCGCGCCGCCCTGGAACCACGCGTCGCGAATGGCCACCGAGGCTCGCGCGGCCGCCAATGCCTGTGCAGGGCCTGCCGCCACGCCGTCCCGATAACGCCACGCAGGCCGCGAGGTATCCACGATGGCAGCCAGATGGTTCGTGACATAGGCGTCCATCCGCCCACCCTTGCCGAACAACGCCGCAAAATCGCGCAGCGGAACATCCTTGCTTCCCTCGGCCACGAAGGGATAGCGATCGGTGACGAGCAACGCGCAGTCCTCACCCACCGCTTCGCGCCATGCCGCGCCGATCGCATCGCCCTCCCGCCGACGGACCACGGCCTGTCCCGATCCGGCCAGGCCGTCGATCCATGTCGACAGCGGCGCGGGCACCCGGGTGGCCTCCATGCGCAAGGCATCGAGCGCATCCCGCGCGGGGGCTGGCGCCCCCGCCCGCGTCGCGAGCAGTTGCCGCCCCGTCGCATCCAGCGCCGCCAGCACCCGGTCGAGCGGTGCCCTTCCCGGCTCCCCTTCGACGAGCCCGGTCAACGGTGCGAAATGTGCGTCGATGCGCAACGCATCTTCCCGCGCGGAAGGATGCGTCCCTTCGGCCAATCCATGCGTATGGTCACGCAGCCACAGCAGGAGCGCCTTGAGCGGCGAGGCAGGCCCGCCCAGGCGGGCCGCATCGACGGCGGCCCGGTCCGGCGCCCACGCCAGATCGTTCAACCAGTTTTCCCATCCGGCGACATAGTCGGCCACGTAAAGCGCGCGTACCCGCGACTCGAGCGTCGCCCTGTCGGACGCCGACGGTCCTTCGCCCAGCACCCATGCCTCGTCGGCGAAACGGGCCGCGGCGACGGCGATGTCGCCTTCGCCGTCCTCACCGCCCATCAGTCGCGTGAACGCCGCACGCGTATGCAGCGGGGACAACGGCGTGGACAACGGCTCGCCACTCTTTCGCCGGAACACGTCGGCGAACAGGCCCAGGGCACGATCCGGGCGCAAGGCCACCTCGTCCGCTTCATTCACGCCCGACGTCAATCCCGCATACACCAGCGTGGCGATGTCCGCGGCACGCAGCGAGGCCCTTGCGGCATCCACCAGGGGGCGGTCCATGGGAAACACGCTCCACTCGCCGCCACGGGCGAGCAGATCGCCCACGTGCCGATCCAACGCCGCGACCAGCCCCTCGTCGTCGAAGACCTCGCGCCAATGGTCACGCGCCAACCTGCGCAGCGTGTCGCCGTCGCGCCTCGCCGGCAGCGCCAGCATCAGATGGCCCTTCAGCGCCAGGTAAACCCGGCGCGGTTCACGCGCCTGCATCGCATCGCGCCATTGCAAGGCGAGCCCGGGAAGCACGCCTTCGGCGACCTCCCGCCTGAGCGCTTCACGCAACGACGCGCGCAGACCTGCGTCGTCGGGCCAGCCAGGTTCGGCCAGGCTCGCGGCGCGGGCTAGGACATCGAGCCGCCGCAAGGCCAGCGCGTAGTACTCGCGCAGCGATGTCGGTACGGTTCGCTCGCCGGGCCATTCGTCGAGCACCCTCGACACGCGCTCCATGACGCGCGCCTGCCGGGCGTGACGGTCCAGCATCGCCCATGCGATGCCCGCCGTAACGGCGGGAAGGCAGCCGAGAAGGACCCACCGCCGCCACGTGGCGCCGCGCGGCGTTCCCAGGCCAGCTTCCGGAAGCATCAGGTCACGCACGAGGCGTTGGCCGAAGTACGCGCGCCGCGTCGAACGCGACGGAACGCGAGACGGCCCCCGTATGCCGAAATGATGCTCCAGCGAGGCGGCGAGGCGATCGCACGTCTGGCCGTCCTGCGTCGACGAGACGAGGTAGAAGCCCCGCAGCATCGGTGCGTATCCGTGGACGCGCGCGCCGAAGACGGTATCCACCAGTGACGCGATCGGCTCCGCGTGCCAACGAACTCCTTGCGGAAAAGCCAGCAGGCGCGCACGTGACGACGCATCGCGCACCGTCCCCAGGCGCGCGATCAGCTGCGCATCCAGACGCGCCGCCAGCGCCTCGAACTGACGGGACACACGGACGGCTACCCGTCCGTCATCATGGGCGAGATCGGCGAAGGTCGCGCCCCACGGCTGGGCGCGTTCGCCGTCGTCGCACAGGGCGACCCAGTCGCCGAATCCGGGAATGCGATCGGCTCGCGTCACCACGAGATAGACCGGCAAGCGCCCCGACACGTCGAGCACCTCGTCGAGCCGGGCGCGCAGGTGCCGTGCTTCGCCGTCGGCATGCTCGGGCCGTGTGCCCGGCATCGCCACGGCGACGACGATACCCGCCAGGCGCTTGCGTGCGCGACGACGCAGGAGCCCGAGCAGTGCGTGCCATGCGCCCTCCTCGCCGGCGAGCCGCCCTTCCGCTTCGAGCATGACCGCGTGGCCGTCCGACCACCACTCACACGACGGCCACGTGGCCGACTCGGCGGCCGCGACGGCCTTCCAGGGAGCGATGACGCGCTCGAATCCCGCGCCGGCGAGCCAGGCGCTCTTGCCGGATCCCGGCGTTCCGACGACCAGATACCACGGGCGGTCCATCGATCCGCGTTCACGCAACCGCGCCATGCCGCCGGCGAAACGCGCGCGCAAGGCGCGCACGTCGGCGGTTCGTCGACGGCGCACGGCATCGCGCTCGCTCCACCACAGCGCGCCTCCCCAGAACGCCGCGAGCGCCACGATGACGAGTACACGCACGACGGGGCGATCCAGGGGATGGAAGGGGCCGATGCCGAGATAGCCGCCGCCCAGCGCGATCGCCGTGGCGCAACCGAGGAACAGGGCGATCGAACGCGCCCAGCGATGCCGCAGCAGGTCGTCCAACGGGTTCATGGCACCTCCGGATGGACGACGATGTCGACGCGACGGTTTCGCTCGCGATGCGCGGGCAGGTCGGCGGGAAGCGCGATGGGCTGGGTGTCGCCCGCGCCGCGAAAGCTCACGCGGGCGCGATCGTCCAGGCTATCGGCAAGCACCTCCGCCACGTTGCGCGCCCGCTCCCGCGACAAGGCCATGTTGCTTTCGAAACGCGACAGGCGGATCGGCAGATCGTCCGTATGTCCTACCACGACCACCTTGCCGCGCAGGTGATTCAGCGCCCGCGCCAGCCGCTCCACGCGTTGCCGTTGCACCGGGGCCAGAAGCGCGGCACCGGAAGGAAACCACCCTCCCGCGAACAGCCGTACGATCGTGCGCCCCGTGCCGTCGTCGACGAGTTCGAGGTCGTCGAGGCCACCCTCGGCGTCGATCCAATGACGCAGGTCGAAAGCGGCCGCCGGCATCGACGTGTCGTCGCGCACCGTGACCGGAGGCAGCGCATGCACGACCGCGTCGAGGCGCGCGCCCATCGCCGAACGCAGGTCGGCCCGTTGCCGATGAAGATAGGCCCCCATGCCGGTCAGCACGCAAAGGGCGCATGCCAGACCCATCCAGACGAACCGACGTGCCGTGCGACGTGGACGAGCCATCCCCTGCCACGAGGGAGACATCGCGGCGGGCACGTCGGCCCGGACGGTCGCGATGCGACGGCGGAGGTCGTCCCGCCGCTCGCCCAGGCGCAAGGCCCCTTCGCTTTCGGCCAGATGCCGTCCACCGAAGCCCAGTGACAGGCATGCATACATCAATTCGGCCAGGTCGACGTATCGCTCGATGTCGGCGCCGATCCGGTCGAGGATGACGAAGAAGGTATCGCCACCATAGGTGTCACCGTGGTGCGCCATCAGCAGGCTCTTGCGATGCCAGGGCGAACGCGGGCCCCATGCCGATTTCAGCACGGCTTCGTCGATCGCCGCGCAAAGCACGTAGCGTGCGGTCGACATCGTTCGCGCGTCGACACCGGCATCCGCCGCTCGCGACTGGAAACGTCGAAGTTCGGCCGCCGTGCGATTCCACAGCATCGCCACGTCGTCCACCGACCGCGACGCGCGCAATGCCGCGGCCAGCATGAGCAGCGGGTGCGCCGCGCGGATGAGCGGGTTGGGACCCGACGCCGGCAGCGTGTCGAACGCGGGCGGCGGTTCGACCGCATCCGCCGTGCCGGACGACGCGACCTCGTCCTCGGGCGCAACGACACGCATGACGGTGGCATCCTCGTCGTGCGCGGCGTTCATGCCTTCCATGCCCACAATCTCCATGAGAGCCCTTCGATCCCGTCGCCCACGTGCAACGCCACCACGCGCGAGGACTGCACCGTCTTCCACAGCATCGACTCCACGTCGATCGCGAAGTGCTGCCACCCGGTACCGCTGAAGACACCGCGTGGCGCTGCGTCCATCGGCGTGATCGCAACGCCGGGCAGTTGCAGGTTCACCAGGTCACGGATGCGTTCGGCGGGCCCGAGCTTGGCTTGCCCCGGCAGGCGACGACGAAGCTCGGAAGGCTCCAGCGACGAGGTGGCCGCCAGCGCGAACGCGTTGCATCCGGCCTTTATCGCTTCGTGCAGGGCACCCATCCATAGGCCGTGCTCCCGATGCCTTAGGGATATCTCGATGGCCGTACCGGCCAGCAGCGCCTGCAGGCCTGAACGAAGCGCGTCGATCACCGGATCGAAGCACTCACGCAGGTGTTCATGACGATAGGAAGGAAACGCCGGCGTGCGTCGTCGGGCCGGAGCGAAGGTGGTCAGCTCCCCCGCCATGGCGGCCAGGAAACACCAGAAGCTTTCCGGATGCAGGGACGACTGGCCCACCATGTGCGCGACGCGTGGCTGCCATCCGTTGATCGCCTGCAACAGGAGCAGGTCGCGCAGCATGCCGGCATCCACCGGACCGGCCTCCACGGGGCGCGAGGCGAGCGCGTCGCCTCGCTGGCGCAGAAGCCCGAGCAATTCCTCGCCGAAGCGGACAAGCCGTGGCGATGCCGCGCAACAGCGCACGGCGGGAATGAATCCGTCGTCGAGCACGGCCCTTCCGTCGGCCCGGCGTTCCACAAGCCTCGCCAGAGGCAGCGCGCCGAACCCATCGAGGGACCGTCCTTCGACGACGAGGACGGCGCGCAGACGCCCGACCTGCAACGTCGCGGTCTGCTCGACGGTACCCGAAGCATCGGGCTGTTCGGTCTCCCCGACATCGAAACGTGCCATCGGCGCGCCGTCGTTCCAGGTGCTTTCCGCCGCGCACGCGTGGCGCAGCGGCAAGGCCAGGCAGACGGTTCGATCACGCCACTCGGCATCGATGGCCAACGGCGGCGGCAGGGGATCGCGGTCGGGCATGGAAAACGGCGTGCCGTCGGGAAACACCCCGCGTGCACGGTGCAGGCCCAGGCGGCCGATCGCCAGCAGGTCGTGGTCGATCTCCAGTTCGTCGAAGCCCCACGCATGCGAGCCGGGCGCGGCGTGACGCAGTTCGACGTAGCGCTCGAGGTACCGTTCGGCCTGCTGGAAATGCTGTGGCCGGAGGAACAGGCCATCGGTCCAGACGATCTTCTTGAATGCATTCATCCCAACGTCCTCGGCGACATGTCCTCGTCGATCAACCGCCTGAAGTACGCCTCGGGGTCGACCTGGATACGCCGGAAGTGGCGGTGATAGCGTCCCCATGCCGCATGACGGTTCTTCCGGCCCGCGCGCGGCCCGCCTTCCCGCTCGAAACGCGCGGGATCGAGATCGTCGAGCAGCGCGTCGAACAGTCCACGCGCGAGCGAAAGCGTGTCGCGCGGCTCGACCGGAGGGGGCTCCCAGGAGCGCGCGGGGTCCGCGCCGGGCATGCCGGGTATCGCATCGGGCAGGCCGTCGAGCGGATCACCCACGCCATCGACCGGAGACTGCGACGGCGAGGCGAACGCATCCGGCGGGCGATCGACCACGAGGATGTCCAGGCCATCGATCGCCAGCCGATCGCCGGCCGCCAGGGGAATGGGCTCGCCTCGCGCCAGCACGCGACCGTTGAGCCGGGTTCCGTTGCGGCTGACGTCCTCCACCAGGTACATCCCGTTGAGACGGCGTATCACGACGTGCCGACGCGATACGCCAGCGCCTGCGAGCCGCCAGTCGCTATCGCCGGCACGGCCGATCGCAAAGCCCGCGCCGTCGACGCGAACCGCCTCATCGGGATGGCCCTCGGGATGCAACCAGATCGTCATCGCACGATTTCCGCCGAGAGCAGCCCGAGCCCGCCACGCACGTAGGCCGCGCAGGCGTCGTCCATCGTCATGCCCTCGCGACACGCCGCCAGCATGAGCAGCGCACCGGCCGCCGCCGCGGCCGCCATGTGCGGAGCGGGCACGACGGCCTGGCCCTGTCCGTCGACGAGATGCCCTTCGGCCCAGCCCGCGCACGCCGCCGCGAGCGCACCGGCATCGGCGTAATCCCGTTCCTGCGCATGGGCCAGGGCCGCGTCACGCGACGCGTCGTCGCGCAGGCGCAACCAGCGCTCGGCCAGCCGCAGGCCGTGCGCGTCCTCGACGGACAGCACGCTTTCACGCGCGCACTCGCAGACCCACGGCACGACGTATCCGCGTGGCATGAGGTGCATCTGCAGGCGCAGGGCGCAAGGCGCCCGCCCCGCCTCGAGCAAGGCGACGACGGCCGCGCGCGCGCCCATGCCGTCGTCCAGTACCGCCATCGCGGCGGTCTCCAGGCCGGCGTCCGCCGCCTTCTTGAACATCCCGGTCATCGACATCATCCCACCAGCGGCGGCAAGCCCTTGAGCATCGCCGGTCCCACCGCGGTAAGGCTGAGCACGGCGCCGGCGTTGACCGACACCGCCGCTCCACCCTGCACCGAGACCGCCGCGGCCGCCTTGATCGATGCGGCGGCTCCGGCATTCAGCGCGAGGCTCGCGCCAGCCGAGACGTTCACCGAGGCCAGGCCGTTCACCTTCAGCGTGGTGCCGACGAGCTGGATGTCACCCGTGCGCTTCATCACGAGGCGCGCCGGTCCCACGGCCAGCTCGATCTGCTCCGCCGCCTCGATCGTCAGGCGCCTGCCGACCTTCACCGTGGCGTCGCGGCCGACGTCCTGCACCCGGTCACGACCGATCTCATCCTTCGCGTCCCGGCCGACGGTCGTGAAGCCATCGTTCTCCGCTTCGTGGCGCAGATCGCGTTGCGCGTGGAGATAGAGTTCCTCCTTGCCGGGACTGTCGTCGAAGCGGAATTCGTTGGCCTCGCCGGCACCGCCGCCGAGGCTGCGGCTGACGATGCCGCTACGCGCCTTTTCGTCCGGCAACGCGTACGGCGGCATGTGATCCCGGTTGTAGACGCTGCCGATCACCAGCGGTCGATCGGGATCGCCCTCCAGAAAGCCCACGACCACCTCCTGGCCCACGCGTGGGACATGGAGCGCCCCCCATCGATGGCCCGCCCACGGCGTGGCCACGCGCACGGGACACGACGGCTGGACGTCCTTGCCGCCGTTGGAACTCCAGAAGAAACGCACGCGAACCCGTCCGTACTCGTCCACCGCCACGTCCCCGTCCGACGCTCCCTCCACCACCGCGGTCTGCAATCCCTGCACGATCGGTCGCGGCATGCCGGGAGGCGAACGATAGGGTCGGCTGGATTCGATCGCGCGAAACGCGCAGCGGAAACGGGGACGCACCTCGTCGGCATCGTCGTGCGACCGGGGGTCGATGCCCACGACATCGAGGCGGGACGACACCACGAGATATTCGCGATTGCTCGGCCCATGCGGATGGTCTTCCAGGCGAAAGAGCGTTCCCGGCAGCAGGCCGGGCGCATCGGTGGTACCGCAGGATATCGAACGCGCCACGTCGAGCGCCTCGCCGGCGACCTGTGCGCGACGGCCCAGGTCGTCGGCGTCATGCCCATAGGCACTTCCCGCACCGGGAAAGTCGAACACCTCCAGCCCGGCCGCCCGCCCCGCCTCCGCACCCGCCACGTCGCGGTCGCCCACCACCGGCTCGCGCGGATGCAGGTAATCGTAGTCGCCGAGGCAGACGCGAGCCGGGGTCATGGATCGCGTCGTCGTCCAGGTGTCGACCGAGGCCCCATGGCGTCGTCCCTTGTGCATCGACGGCACGAACGGCAGCACGGCCGCGCCCGCCGCCGGCGCGTGCGCGCCGACGGCATCCGCCAGCACCATCACATGCCGGTCCCTGGCGTGCTCGAAGTAGTAGTAGATGCCCTCTTCCTGCATCAGGCGATGGATGAAATCCAGGTGGCTCTCGCGGTATTGCACCCGGTATTCCCGCTCGGGATATGTGCGGGACAGCCGCCATTCCACGTCGCCGCAGCCGGCCTCTTCCAGCACCCGGCGCACGACGGCCGTCACGTCCATGGACGTGTAGATCCGGCTATCCAATGTGCGGCCCAGCAACCACGGGCGCGGCACCAGGGTGAACCGGTACGTCGTGTAGCGAACCTCGTCGAGCCACGTTTCTCCCGCCTGCCCGGCATCCGCGACGATGCCGTGCAGGTGGCGGGTGCCGCCGCCGTCGGCACCGATCGTCACGCCCATCGGCGTGCCCAGCAGTTCGTCGAGATCGAGCGAGCGGTCCATGCACAACGCGTCGACCCGCGCGCGATACATCCGGCTCAGGCCTTCCTCGACCGTCATCGACGCGAAGAGCAAGGCGCTCCCGTGCGGCGAATCGAGCTTGAAGCGTGCGTCCACGGTGGTTCTCCCTGGCGAAGCGTTGACGGATGACGGGCGCTCAGGCCTGGCAGGCGCGAAGGCGAGCGTCGACGACCGGGTCGTCGCTACGGAACTGGTAGCCCAACTGGCCCAGGTAGCGCTCGGATTCACGCCCGAGCCGGAGGAGGTAGTCCGACCCACGGTCATAAGCGGCTTGCGGAACGAGCCGGCCTTCGGTGTCGAACAGGCGAAGCAGGTGCATCGGATCGCCGCAGAGCTTCGAGCCGAGCGTGATCGCGGCCACGGCGGGGACCGCCAGCGCCGCCGAGCGATACCAGCGGTTGAATGCCTGGGGCCGTCGGTGAAACGCACCGACGCCGTCGCCCGATGCGAGATAATCCCTGGCCTCGGCGGAAAAGCGCTTCATGCGGGTGAGGTCGTAAATCTTCCACACGACGTCGACGAGCAGTTCGATCATGCCCGAGGCGACGTGAGTGAACCACGCCGCACCCGCCGTCGCCATCGTGGCGACGGAGCGACCGAGGTTGGCCACGAAACGATACACGTCGCCGGCGAGGCGGCGATTCATCGCGCCGAGGATGGCTTCGACGGTGGCCGAGGGCGTTCCCGGCAGCACCTGCACGCCCCGGCCCAGGCGATGGACGGTGTAGCGGCGGAACGCGCTCTTCACCGCATCGAGGAGGCTGACGACCACGTTGGCGCCGATACCGGTCGAAGAAAGCGCGAGGTCGACGAAATACGAGGCGAGCTTCCGGCACACGCCGGTCAGGAAACCCTTGATCCGGTCCGATCCCATCATGTCCCGGTAGGTACGCGAATCCCTTTCCTTTCGGCCGTCGGAAGCCGTTCGATCGATGCCGTCCACGATGTCCTTGAGGACATCCCAAAGGTAACCGAAGACGTTCTCCTTGCACGTGTCGAACAGGGCTTCCGTGCGGCTGGCCGCCGGGGCTCGGGCGCCGGCGAGCGTCCTGTGCAGGTCGGCGCCTTGCGCGGCGATGTCGATGAAGCCGATCGCGGCGACCTTCACGCGACTGGGATAGCGCATGGTGGCGAACAGGTGGAGGATGCCCTTGCGGTTGTGGATCATCGTGTCGGTCATGAATTCCGGCACGCCGAGCAGGGCATCGGTATCCGGAGTGCGTAATGCGTATGTCATGGGTTGGTGTCCTTACCTGGTGACGTGCTGGTTGCTCATGCGCGCCCGAGTTTCCTCAGGGCTTCGGCCTGCACCGCTTTCGACATGCCCTTGGCGGCGGGTCCGCCACCGAGCAGCGAGGCGATCGTCGGATCGTCGCTGCCGATCGCGTAGTCGAGTTCACCGAGGTACTTCCTGCCTTTCGCGCGCAGCGCTTCGACGTGGTCGAAGCCACGACGGTAAGCCGCTTCGGGAAGGACATCGCCCTTCTCGTCGATCATCCTGAGGAAATGCATCTTGTCCGCGCACAGGCCGCTGTCGAGGGTGATCGCGGCGATGGCGGGCACCCGCCGGACGGCCTTGGCATACCAGGGGTTGAATCGCACGGGATCGAGGTGCCACGCGGCACCGTCGTGACGCTTCTGCCAGTGATAGTTCGCCTCGTTGCAGAATTGCGTCAGGCGCGACATCTCGTAGAGCTTCCACACGGTGTTGACGATGGCTTCCACCACCGAAAACACCAGCGACGACAGGCTCTGTCCGATGCCTGCGACGAAGCTCATGCCGAGGTTCACCCCGAGCTTCAACGACCGGTAGGCGGCACCGCCGATGGTGCGATCCATGGCCGCGCTGATGCCGCTGACCACCGTCTGCGGCATGCCGGGCAACACCGGCACCACCCTGCCGGCCTGGTAGAGCCTGTAGCGATCGAACGCCTCGCGCACCATGCCGCCGACCGAACCCAGGAACGCGACGGTATCGGACACCTTGTCGTAAGCGCTCCCGACGAGCTTCCTGGCGAGTTTCTCGCACAGGCCCCGCAACGTGGGCAGCGCCTTGCGCTTGAGCGATTCGGCGAAGTTCGGTTCCTCCACGTTGGAGGCGCCCGTCGATACCGCGTCGACGTAATCGATCATGTCGTGCGTCCAGTCCAGCAAGGCGTCGGCGAGGGTGTCGCTCGCCTTGCGCACGTCCAGCGGCAGGCGGTGTCCGCCCC
This sequence comes from Luteibacter aegosomatis, assembly GCF_023078455.1. Lineage (GTDB taxonomy): Bacteria > Pseudomonadota > Gammaproteobacteria > Xanthomonadales > Rhodanobacteraceae > Luteibacter > Luteibacter aegosomatis. The sequence goes on from NZ_CP095740.1 coordinate 3,512,243, forward strand.
GCACGGGCAGGCTGAACTTTCCCGAGTCGGCGCTTCGCACGTTTTCCCGGGTGAAGCCGATGACTTCGTCGGCCACGTTGAACACGCCGTTGGTGACGATCCTGAAACGGCTTTCGTCGCAGCGCAGGTGTCCGAACAGGTAGAGAACGCCCAGCCGCGACTGGGCGACGGCATCCTCCATGAAAGACGGCACACCCGATGGGGTAAGGCCGGTGGTCTGGACCATATCGATCTCCTTGATTGCCCTTGATGACTTCCGTGTGTTTTCAGCCGAGGGTCACGTCGTAGACGAACCCGTGCATGCCCAGGTCGACGACGATGCCCTCGACCCTCGCCCCCTCCAGCGCGGCTTCCAGGCACCGCCTGCTGATGTCCGGAAGCATGGTGTGCGTCAGCAGCGCGTGGATCGCGCGTCCGCCCGCGTCGTTTCCGGCGCAGCGGCGCACGATCGCCTCGCGCGCCGATGGCGTGCATCCGAAGGTGGCGCCGTAGCGTTCGGCCACGCGAACCCGAACGCGCTCCAGTTGGAGCGCGACGATCTTCTCCATCGCCTCGTCGCGCAACGGAAGGTAAGGCACCACCGTTACCCGCCCGAGGAATGCCTTCGGGAAGACGGCCCCCAGTGGCTCGGCGATGCCGGCCACCAGTTCGCCGGGCGACGGACGCATGCCGGGGCGGCACAACGCCTCGATCCGTTCCGTGCCCACGTTGGTGGTGAGCAGGATGAGCGTGTTGCGGAAATCGATGGCGCGCCCCTCCCCGTCTTCCATCGTGCCCTTGTCGAACACCTGGTAGAAGAGTTCGTGTACGTCGGGATGCGCTTTCTCGATTTCGTCGAGCAGGACCACCGCGTGCGGTCGCCGTCGCACCGCCTCGGTCAGCACGCCGCCCTCGCCATAGCCCACGTAACCGGGAGGCGCGCCCTTGATGGTGGCGACGCTATGCGACTCCTGGAACTCGCTCATGTTGAGCGTGATGAGGTTCTGTTCTCCGCCGTACAGCGCCTCGGCGAGTGCCAGCGCCGTCTCCGTCTTGCCCACGCCGGACGTGCCCGCGAGGAGGAACACGCCGACGGGCCGGGACGGGTCGTCCAGCCCGGCGCGCGAGGTCCGCACGCGGCGGGCGATGGCATCCATGGCATGCGCCTGTCCGATCACCCGCCGTTCGAGCACGTCGGCCAGGCCGAGCACCGTGTCGGCCTCGCTGCGCAGCATCCGGCCCAGCGGTATGCCGGTCCAGTCGGCTACCACGGCACCGATCGCCAGGTCGTCCACCCACGGAAGAACGAGCGGATGCTCGCCCTGAAGGCATGCCAGGCGATCGTTCGCCGACCGGAACGCCGTCATCGTCTCGTCCACCTCGTCCTCGCCCGCGAGCAGGCGGCCCCGATCGACCAACAGCCGTCGGACCAGATCTTCCTCCTCGCGCCAACGTTCTTCGACGGCCGCAAGCGTTTCGCGAAGACGCGCGATGCTTTCGCCAAGGTCGTCCAGGCGACGTTCCCGATCCATGCCCATGGCCTGCTCCTTCGCCACCCTGTCGCGCTCCGCCGCCAGGCCGTCGATGCGCTGTCGCAGGTCGATCACCTCGGCGGGCATCGCATGCCGGCTCACGGCCACGCGCGCGCAGGCGGTATCGAGGAGGCTCACGGCCTTGTCGGGCAATTGCCTGGTGGGGACGTAACGATGCGACAGCTTGACGGCGGCACGGATCGCCGTGTCGAGCACCTGCACGCCATGGTGGGTTTCCATGGCATCGGCCACGGCACGCAGCATGCGGATCGCCCTCTCCTCGTCGGGCTCGGCCACCTGCACCGCCTGGAAACGACGGACGAGGGCGGGATCCTTCTCGATGTAACGCTTGTATTCCGACCACGTGGTCGCGCCGATCGTACGCAACGAACCGCGCGCGAGCATCGGCTTGAGCAGGTTGGCGGCATCACCGGTCCCGGCCGCGCCGCCCGCGCCGACCAGGGTATGCACTTCGTCGATGAAAAGGATCACCGGCCGCACCGAGGCCTGCACCTCGTCGATCACCTGGCGTAGACGACTTTCGAATTCGCCCTTCGCGCTTGCACCGGCCTGCAACAGCCCGATGTCGAGCGAGCGCAGGCACACGTCGGCAAGCGCCGGCGGCACGTCGCCGTCCACGATGCGGCGGGCCAGGCCCTCCACCACCGCCGTCTTGCCGACGCCCGCCTCGCCGACGAGCATCGGATTGTTCTGCCGGCGCCGCATGAGTACGTCGATGAGCTGGCGGATCTCGTCGTCACGACCCACCACGCGATCCAGGTCCCCGTCGCGAGCCGATGCGGTGAGGTCCGTCGTGAAGCGTTCCAGGGCGGCCTGCCCTCCCAACGCGGCAGGCGCCCGTCCGGCGCGCGCGGTACCGTCGTGCGAGGACGGACTTTCTTCCGGCGATCCCGCCGTGACGACCGTCCAGTCCTCCGACAACCGGTCGGCACGCAACCTCGCGAACTCGCCCGACATGCGCTCCAGTACATGGCGCAGGCGGCGTGAGCGAAGCAACACCATCATCAGGTGACCGCTGCGGATCGTTCCCTCGCCCCTTGCCAGCGACGCGTGGTTCCACGCGCGCTCGGCCGCCTCCTCCACGTCGGCCGAGAGGTCGCTCACCGCCGTGGCGCCGCCCGGCAGGCGCTCCAGCGCGGCGGTGACGTCATGCGCCAGCCGGGCCTCGTCCAGGCCCGCGTGACGGACGATGCGGTGGAGATCGGAATCGGGCTGGCGCAGCAACTGGTCCACCCAGTGCACCAGCTCGACCTGCCGCTGGCCGCGAAGCCGGCAAGCCACCGTGGCCGCCTCGATCGCGGCATAGGCGATCGGATGAAGCTTGCCGAACAGCGCGGCACGATCGAAGTCGCTCATGCATACCTCCTTGTATCGATCTCATGAAAGCCCGCGTTGGCGGGCCCGACGACCAGGTCCTCGGGATCGTGGTCGTGTCGGAGCGTGCCGATCCAGGTCGAGCGGCCCAGGCACACCTCCTTGCCCAGCCGCGGCGCGGGCACGTCCTGTCCTTGCAGGCAAAGGCAGGCATCCCACGCAAGGGTGTCGCCGACGTATCGACGCACGTGCGAGACCACGGTGGCCCAGTCGCCACCCTCCGGGCAGAGGGCCAGGTAACGCCGTCGCGGCATCGGTCCGATGCGCACGCGAAACCGTCCACCGGCATCGCGCACCGCGCGTCCCAGCACGCCGCCATGCCCCAGCCGCGATCGGCCCACCCGGCATCCAGACGCCTCGTCCAGCGCCAGCCAGCCGGGGACGCATTCTTCCACCCGGACCGGCAGCGCGAGCCGCGCCGACAGGACCGCACGCAAGCCATCGGCGTTCCTCGGTCGCGAGGTGAAGCGCGCGGCGTTGAAGCGCATCGCCCGCGACAGCGGCTCGTTCGCCGCGACGCCGACGATGGCGTCGAGCCGCATCGCGAAGGCATCGTCGCCGGGCCGATCCGCCTGCACGCAAGGCTGCGTTTCGGCCCACGCGCGATAGAACAGGCCGAGAAACCGATGTTGGAACACGTCGGCGAACGCCTCCAGCGCGGTATCGCGATGGACGTATCGGCGTTCCAGCGCGTATTCGGTCAGGTGCAACGGAAGCGCGCCGTTGGGTCCCCACAGTCCGAACACGGTGCTGCGCACCCGCATGCGGCCCGACTCGACGGCATCCACGCCGGCGATCGCGGCCGCGGGAAAGTCGAGCGAAGCCGGATGCGAGAAGCGCACGGCATCGTCGGCGGGCCGATGCGAGCGCCCGATGCGCGGCCGCCCCACGAAGGCGCACTCCAGGCGGCGCACCGCCGCGAACCAGTCCGCTAGAGGACCGGACGCGTGCCGGGACATGTCGTCCATCGGGCCACCTCCGTACGGTCCTGGGCGAACACCACCGTTTCGCAGAACGTGTTCAACGACACGTAGCGCGAAAGGAACCGTGCCATCACGGCACCGAACAGATGGATGCCGGTACCGGCGAACGCCGCCGCCTCGCAATGCAACGCCACCTCGACACCGCGCCCGTACATGGCCGGCCCATCGAACGGCAGGCGACGCACCACAGAACGCGCGCGGGCTTCGTTCAATCCCTCCACCATGCGACGCGCGGCCATGTCGGTATCGCCGCCATACAACGACAGCAACTCACGCAGGGCATCGGCGTCGCCGGCGTCGCCCAGCAACGACAGGTGATCCAGTTGCAGGTGGGTGAGCAGCTTCCACGCCGACGCCTCCTCGGCCAAGCCGGCGCGCGGCCACGTCGGCCCGACCAGGCAACGCACGGAGGCCACCGGCGCATCGCCCTCGAGGACGAAGTCGCTCTCACCCTGCCCCACCGGCATGTGCAGCGGCAGGTCGCGATTGGTGCAGAGCAGGCGCATGCCGAGTTGGCGCAGGTCGCCGGCGTAGGGCGCCTGCCGTCCGTCGACGAGGGATAGATAGACCTCGCTGCCCGCATAGCCCGATCGCGGTCCGTCGCGCCGGGCCGGCGTCGAGGCGATGCGCATGTCCCGGCGCAGCGAGTAGTAGGCCATGTCCGGCACGTGCCAGGCCGCTTCGGCCGCGCCATGGAACGGCTGGAAGGTGCGCACCGGGGCGCGTGCATCGCCGTAGCCGCGCACGCGATCGACGCCGTGCACCTCGAAGTCCATGGGGCGGGTGCGGTCGGCCAGCACGTGGAATTCATGGGCATCCGCAAGCAAGTGGATGCGATCGGCTTCGCGATGGAACAGGTTGATCGCCGGCGTGCAGAACAGGCGGATGCCCGATGCGTCCACGGCGCCATCCAGGCGCATGTCCGCGCGGTCCAGCCACACGACGATCGAGAAACGTGCGGCCTCGACGGACGCCAGGGCGTCGCGCAGGTTGCGCAGCGAGGCGAACATGTAGCGCTGCGGACAGGCGAAGTACTCCCTGAGCAAGCGATACCCGGAAAACGATCGCTCGTCCTGCGGCAGCAACGCTTCGTCATCGTCGAAGCCCATGGGCCGGATGCTCAGACGGTCGCGACGCACGTCGACGCCGGCGGCCAGCACCGAAAAGCCCTGGCCGCGGGCGAGCATCGCTTCGTAGAGGTGGGCGGCGACGTCGCCGGGACCGGCAAGGAACAGGTCGAGCGAATCTACTTCGAGCGTACGGGCGCCCTGCCCGCCCGTGCATTCGAAGTCCAGCCGCAACGCCGCCCTCGCGTCGGTGCCGTCCGGCGGCACGAGGCCCGCCGAGGCGATAGCGGCGGGTGACCCGAGGTAGCGCGCGTCCTCGAGGGTCAGCGGCAGCAGGTGCACGTCGTGCGCGGTGCGGTAGCGGCATGGCGTACCGCCGTCATGGGCTGGCCTGGCGCGCAGCATCGATCCCCGCGGTACGCGGGTACCCGAGGCAGGCAGGCCCTTGCCCGCGTCGGCGCGCATGGCCACCACCGCCATCGAGGGCAACGGTGCGAGAAGACCGGGATAGAGCATTTCCACCAGGTGCCGGGTGAAAACCGGATACTGGGCGTCGATCTTCATCTGCACGCGTGCGGCCATGAACGCGAAGCCCTCCAGCAAGCGCTCGACGTACGGGTCCGCGCACTCGATGCCCTGCATGCCGAGGCGCGAGGCGATGCCGGGATATGCCGCGGCGAATTCCGCGCCCATGTCCCTCACGTGCCTGAGTTCCTGGTCGTAATAGCGAACGAATGTCGGGTCCATGCGATTCATTCCGGCTCATCGGGTGTCGCGAAGCGAAACGTCTCCAGATCGGCTTCGGTGTCGAGGCGAATGCGCAACGGCAGCGGCTGCGCCCACAGGACGGATTCGATCCGGAACGACAGCGTTCGACTCGCCGCGCCGGTACCGCCGCGCTCGACCTCGACGCTGAGGGTGCCGCCCATCAGGCGGGGCTCGAAACGCAGGATCGCCGCATGCAGGGCACGCCGCAGCGCGTCCGCATCCAGGCCCTCCGCGCTCATGCCGGCCAGGTCGGGGATACCGAAGCACAGCACCGAATCCTCGACGCGGCGGCCGCCGCATGGCGGCTCCACGCGCACGCAATTGAGCAACCAGCCCAGGTCGCGTCGGACGCTTTCGCGGAGCTGCGCGGCGGTGACACCGCGCATCCCGTGAGGCCCGTCGGGCGGATCGTCACGAAGGCGGTCGAGCAGCGATGGCTGGAGCCGCTCCCGGGGGGTCAGTCCGGCCATCGCTCAAACGGCTCAGGACGCCGCGACCTGCTGCATGTTGAAGGTGAATTCCTTCGCGCCGCCGACCTTCTTGCCCGCGTTGTCCTGCGGCTGGAAGCCATACTTGAACTTGCCGAAATGCAGGGTGACGCTCTCGGTGAGTCGATCGTCCATGCCGCTGCCGCCCGTGCTCACCGAGGTGATCATCACGCCTTCGCTCAGTTCGATGGTCACGAAGTCGGTCTGCTCGCCCGTCGCGTTGGTGACGTACAGGGTGACGTTGTCGATGCGCGCGCCGGTGCAGCAGGCGTTGAGCAAGGCGTTGGAGGCCGCGTCGACGTACTTGGTGACGGTGATGTCCTGCACGTTGGCCTTGCCGCCGGAGGTGTGGCCCTGGCCATGGTGCAGGTCGGCGGTGTTGCTGGCGCCCCACGCCCACGCGAGGATGGGTACCTCACCCTTGTGCTTGGCGTGCTGAGAATCGCCTTCGATCTTCACGCCGCCGTTGCCGAACTTCAGGTGCATGTCGTATGCCATGGATGTCTTTCCTTATGACGTTGGGGATGTTCGCCGGCGGTCCGCCACCGGCGTGGGGGGGCCTTCAGGCGCCCTTGCCCGAAGGCAGGCGCGCCACGAGGCGAAGGGAAACGGTCAGGCCTTCGAGCTGGTAATGCGGTTTGAGGTAGAACTTGGAGCTGTAGTAACCGGCACGGCCTTCCACCTCCTCGACGACGACACGCGCGTCGGCGAGCGGCTTGCGGGCCTTGCTTTCCTCGCTGGAATTCACCGGGTCGCCGTCGACGTACTGGAGTATCCAGTCGCTCAACCAGCGCTCGAGCTGTTGCCGCGTGCCAAACGAACCGACCTTGTCTCGAACGATGCACTTGAGGTAGTGCGCGAAGCGCGAGCAGGCGAACATGTAGGGAAGCCGTGCGCTCAACGCGGCATTGGCCGTGGCGTCCGCATCGTCGTATTCCTCGGGCCGGGCCAGCGACTGCGCGCCGATGAACGCGGCCATGCCCGAATGCTTCCGATGCACCAGCGGCATCAATCCCATCTTGTCCAGCTCGGCCGAGCGGCGATCCGTGATGGCGATTTCCGTCGGGCACTTCATGTCCACGCCGCCGTCGTCGGTGGGGAACGTGTGCGCCGGCAGGTTGACGACCGCCCCACCCGACTCCACGCCGCGGATGCGCGTGCACCAGCCGTGGGTCGCGAACGAGCGGTTGATGTTCACGCCCAGGGCATAGGCGGCGTTCTGCCAGGTATAGCGTGACGAATCGCCGGCGGCCGTGTCTTCCTCGAAGTCGAATCCGTCCACGGGATCGGTCTTCGCGCCGTAAGGCAGGCGGGCGAGCGTGCGCGGCATCACGAGGGCCACGTATTTGGCGTCTTCGCTGTCGCGCAGCGCACGCCAGCCGGCGTAATCGGGGGTCGAGAAGATCTTCGCCAGGTCGCGCGGGTTCGCCAGCTCGTTCCAGCCTTCCATGCCGAGCAGGGCCGGCGCCGCGGCGGCGATGAAGGGCGCGTGCGCGGTGGCGGCGATCTGCGCCATGCCGCGCAGCAGTTCCACGTCCTGCGGCCCATGGTCGAAGTAGTAGTCGCCGATCAGGCAGCCGTAGGGTTCGCCGCCGAGCTGGCCGTATTCCTCTTCGTAGATCTTCTTGAAGATCGGGCTCTGGTCCCACGCGGCGCCCTTGTAACGCTTCAACGTGCGGCCCAGCTCGGCCTTGGAGAGGTTCATCACCCGGATCTTCAGCTCGGCGCCCGTGTCGGTCTGGCTCACCAGGTGGTACAGGCCGCGCCAGGTGCCTTCCAGTTGCTGGAATGCCGGGTGGTGAAGCACCAGGTTGATCTGCTCGGACAGCTTCCGGTCGATCTCGGCGATACAGGCCTTGATCGTCTCCGCGACGTCGTCGGACACGGTATCGCCGCGCTCGAGTACCTGCTCGGCCAGCGTACGCACGGCCGATTCCACTTCCTCCCGCGCCCGGTCGTTCCGGGGGCGGAATTCCCTGGCAAGCAAGGCGGCGAAGTCGCTGGTCGTTTCCCCGACAACGGGGATGGCGGCGTCGGTAGCCTGCATGTCGGTCGCCATCGCTCAACCCTCCCCGTCCGTCGTGGACGACGTCAGGCCGGCCAGCAGCGCCGGATCGCGCAGCGCCTGGGCCAGCAACCGTTCCGCGCCGGCCTTGCCGTCGAGGTAGGCATCGAGGTTGGCTAGCCGCGTACGGGCCTCGAGGAGCCTGGCCAGGGGAGCTACCCTTCGCGCCACGGCCTCCGGCAAGAAATCGTCCATGTGGCGAAACGACATGTCGACGCGCAGCTGGCCCTCGCCGGTCAACGCATTGGGCACCTCGAAGGCCAGGGACGGCGCGATCGCCTCCATGCGGTCGTTGAAATGGTCGACGTCGAACTCGATCGCCTTGCGCTCGTCGATGGGAGGCAGTTCGTCGGCGGCGGCACCGGAGAGGTCGGCCATCACGCCCATGGTGAAGGGGATCGACACCTTCTTCCGTGCGCCGTTCAGCTCGACGTCGTATTCGATCTGTACCCGGGGCGCACGATGGCGTGCGATGAGTTTCTGACTGCTATCCATGGCAGGTTCCTTGGCGTTCCGTAGGGGTTGCTCGACGCGAGGTGTCAGTGGCCGGTGGGCCGTGCGTCGATCATCGGCGACGCGTCACCGGCAGGGGAAATCGTTCGTCGATATGGCAGCGATAAGGCGCGCCGATGGGATCGATGCCGATTGCTTGCCTGTTCCTGCTCCCGAAGCCGCCACGTCGACGACGCATGACTGGCATCACAATCCCGGCGATCGATCGCGCCGAATACTCTTTCGAGTGATTGACCCCCGGGACGCCGTGCGTGCAGATAGACGTTCAACCGTGAACGTGCCGCCTGGACGACGGCTTTTCCATGGGCGCGACGCATGTCGTGCACCACGTCACGAAAACGGCGTTCGATTGAACGCAGTGGCGTGTTCGTACAGGAAAGCGAACGCGCGTGTTTCAGCCAACCGCGTTTCCCCGCGCGGTGGGCATGGCCGGCCGTCGATGAACATCAAGCCCAGCGATCTCCCCCTGTTGGTGTCGCTCGACATGTTGCTCGAAGAGCGCAACGTGACGCGCGCCGCATCCAGGCTGCACGTGAGCCAACCCGCCCTGTCCGCGCAGCTCGCGCGGCTGCGCCGGCTATTCAACGATCCCCTGCTCGTACCCTCGGAAACCGGGCGCGGCATGGTGGCTACCCCCAAGGCGGAGGACATGGCCACCGCCCTCCGCGGCGCCCTGACCCAGTTGGGCGCACTGGGCGATTCGGTCGACATCTTCGATCCGGCGAGCGATGCCGCCACTTTCCGCGTAAGCGGCTCGTTCAGCGCCGTGGGCACGTTCGCGCGACCGCTCATCCAGGCCATCCACGCGCACCGCAATCGCAGCCTGCGCGTGGCGTTCGACACGCTCACCGAAGACCAGGACGTGCTCCCCCGTTTCGAGAGCGGCGACATCGACCTGTTGCTAGTCCCCGCCGAACAAGTGCCGCCGTCGCTGAAGATGCGCCAGCTCATGGCCGATCGGCTCGTGCTGGTGCAGCGCAAGGGCCATCCCCGCGGCGACGGCCCCGTCACCGTCGAACAGTTCTGCCGCCTGGGCCACATGGTGGCCTCCCCGCTGGGTCGCCTGGACCGGCTGATGGACCAGCGCCTGAAGGAACTGGACCTGTCGCGTGACGTGCTGGTGTCCGCCCCTCATGGCGACGCCATCGGCGGCACCCTCGCCAGCACCGACCTCGTCTGCATCCTTCCCGAGAGCATGGTGGAAGCCGTGGGTGCCGACGTGGAGGCGCACGCCATCCCGTTCGACCTGCCCGACGTATCGCTTTCCATGGCCTGGCACAGCCGCCTGGACAAGCATCCGGCGCATCGCTGGCTGCGCGAGCAGATGGTCGCCATCAGCCGCGGACTGCATCCCGCCCGACACGACGACGACTTCCGTCCGACCGCATCGAGAGTGCCTTCCAGTGGATACAACTGAACACCTGCTCGCACCGCTGGCCGACGACGTGCCCTGCGGTCCCAACCTGGAATACGACGCCGACTTCCTGAAGCTCGACGCCCTCGCCGCGCCGCGTCCCGAGCGCGCCGTCGGCGATGCGGTCAAACAGGCCGAAGAGCCGGAATGGCGTGAGGTGCTGGCACAGGCCGACGCACTCGCCACGCGCACGCGCGACGTGCGCATCGCCACCCACCTGGCCACGGCCTGGATGAAGACCGCCGGGATACCGGCCTGGTCCCGGGGCATCGGCCTGGTCCACGACCTGCTCGAACGGTATTGGGACGAGGTGCATCCGAGGCTGGAAGACGGCGACCCCGTCGAGCGCATCAACGCGCTGGCGGCGATTTCCGCCACCGACGGCATGTTCGGTTACCTGCGCCACGTGCCGGTGTTGCGCGCCGAACGCGTGGGCAGTTTCAGCCTGCGCGACGTGCGCGCGATGAACGGCAGCCTGCGCGGCAACGACGACGCCGTGGTTCGCGCCGACGCCTCGCCCGAGACGATCGAGGCGGTGATGCAGAACGTCGACGACGCGAGCCTGCTCGAGGTCGATACCGCCGTGGCTCGCGCGATCGAATACCTCGATGCGATCGGCCGCCTGTTCGACGAACGCACGCCGGGCATGGGACCCGACTTCGAGGCCTTGCGCCGGGAGCTTCGCGAACTGCACGGGTTCCTGCATGCGCAGGTGACGGTACGCATGCCGCAGATGGCGCAGGCCGAACCGGAAGCCGTCGTCGACGATACCGCCCCCGAGGCGCTCAACGCCCCGGGTCGCGGACCCATTCGCGGCACCGACGACGTGTGCCGCATGCTCGACGAGATCTGCGCCTGGTATGCGCAGCACGAACCATCCAGTCCGGTGCGGCCGATGTTGCGCCGTGCGCGTGGACTGGTCGGGCTCGGCTTCGGCGAATTGCTGCGTGCGATCGCACCGGGCGGGTATTCGGAGTTCCAGCAGTTGGCGGGAGATGGGGCGGAATAGCCTGTAAGCCGATCACCGCCCGGGCACCTCGCCGTTGCCCATCGCGGCACTTCACCAACGCACCCGTCGAAACCACCAAAGCAACGCAACGCCCGACGCGACGGCAACCACCACTACGAGCGTGGCGACGACCCACGGTCCTATCGAAGCGCGCGGCTCCACCCGACGCCGCACCGGCGCCACGATCGGACGCATGCCGGTCGCGGGGCGGCGCAGCGTATGCAGCGCAGCGCCCTGGGCCCGCACCGCCGCGCCGAGCAGTTCGCGGCGGCGGCGGCGATATTCCGCCGTGTCGATGCGCGCGCCGCTATGCGCATCGTTCAACGCCATCAGGTCGCGATTCAGCGCATGGGTCCAGTCCATCAGCGGATCTCCCTCACCAGGCGGAAGCCGACGTCACGGTCGGGCGAGCCGTCGGTGGCCTTTACCGTGGTCACCGAACACGCGTCGGGACCACTGCGGTAACTGCCGCCACGCATCGCCAGCGAACCGCCCCGGGTCACCCATTCCCAGACGCCGCCGGTCAGGCCCACCAGCCCCCACGGGTTGGTCGTCGCCGGGTTGTCTCCCAGGTTGGGCGAGCGGAGCAACCGCCCCAGGGCCGAAGAGGCATCGCCGCAGTTGTCGTGCTTGCCGTCCCAGTCCGTGCCGGCGCGCGCGGCCAGCAGCCATTCCTCGTCCGTCGGCAGGCGATAGGTGTAGCCGCTCGACTGGGTCAGCCAGGCCGCGTAGCGGCGGGCGAAATCGACCGGAATCGACCGCGCGGGATCGGACGCGTTGAAGCCCTTCGACACGGCGCACGTGCGCGTCGCTTTGCAGAACTGGTCGAGGTTGCCCACCGTGATCGTGGTGCGCGTCATCGCGAACGGCTTGCGTCCATGGGGAATCACGACCATCGCCGGTCCATACGATCCCACCGCGAAGGTGTCGAAGCATTCACGCGCCGTGCCGGCCAAGCCGCGGCGCGCGCAGGCATCGGCCTTGGGCGTGGGTGCGGCCGGCGTCGAACGCAGCTTCTTCACCACGTTTTCCAGCGAACCCTCGGGCAAGCCCTTCGACGCGACCATCGCCTCCTCCATGTGCTTCAGGCCGTCCGGATCCTGTGCCTTCACCGCCTCGATGCGCTTGCGCAGGTCGTCCTGGTCGGCCGCCGCGACCTGGGGAGCCTTCGCCGCCGTCATCACGGCCACCGCGAGGTCGTAACGCGTCTTCGCGCGACGCAGGTCGTCGCGCTCGCCGACCGCGTCGAGGCCCGCCGCCACGCGATCGGCCGCTTCCTTCCAGTGGCCCGACGCACAGGCGGCCTGTGCCGCGTCGAGCACGGCTTGCGCGTACAGGCCGCCCTCCTCGTCGTTCGCATTCGGCGTGCCGCCCTCGATCTGGCGAAGCTGGCGGAAGTTCTCCGTGGCCTTGTCGAGGTCATTCGCGGCCACGGCCTGACGCAACGATTCCAGGCGGGACGCGTGTTCGGCGTCCTTCAGGTCGGGCGTCTCCGTCGACGCTGGCGCGGGCGTGGATGCGGCGGGCGCCGTATCGCCCAGGCGTGCCGCCAGCCGCTGCGATGCGGGATACCACGTGCGCGCGATGGCGAGCTGTTTCGCCGCCGCCTCCTTGTCGCCGGCCTTCAGCGTGTCGCCGATCGCCATGTCGAACTTCAGTTCGAGTTCGGGGTTGGCGAGCAGGCGGCTGTTCGGGTCGATCTGCCGGATGCGGCCGAGCACCGCCGGCACGTCGTCGGTGCCGTCGCCGAACAGGCGCCCGGCAAGAATGGCCCGGCTCAGCGCGGTATCGAGTCGGTTGAGCTGGTCGTCGCGCTCGTGCGCCACTTCCTCGCGACGCCGGTCCAGCCTCGGCGCGAACGTCTTCAGTTCGGCGCGTAACCGGAATACCCCCTGCGCGCCGGCGTAATCGAAGCGCCCCTGGGCCGGGTCCCAATGCATGGCGACCTGCCGCACGAGAAACCCGTCGATGGCATCGGCGCCGTCGACCACGACGCGGCGGCGTTCATCGCCGTCGAGCGCCGCCAGCGCGCCGCGTACCTGGTCCGCGTCGCGGAAGCCGTCGGCCTGTCCGGGCGAGAATCGCCGCAGGGTATCGGCGACATGGCGTTGCTCCGCCTGCATCCCGGCGAACCACGCGCCGCCCGCGACCAGCACGGCCAGCACGGCCGCCGAAGCCAGCCAAGGCGTGGCCCGCTCGCGCCAGCGGCGCTTGCGCAATCCGGCGAGCACGCCGCCGATGTCGGGCGTGCGCTTGGCGGCGGTGAACGCCAGCGCCTCGCACAACGCCTTGTACTGGCGCTTGTCCAGGCCCGGTACGGAGGGTGGCCGTCGGCCGTTGGCCAGCGCCTCCTCGGCGTTCTCCTTGTCGAACGGATGGCGTCCCGTCAGCAGCTCGGTCACCACGCAGCCGAACGCGTACACGTCGTCGGCGGGGGTGGGCGGTTCGCCCCGGAGCATTTCCAGGCTGGCGTACGCCGGGGTCATCGCACCCAGGCTCGCCGCGTCGAACACGGTGCGATCGTCGTCGTGCGCATGCCCCAGCTTGCCGGCACGCGCGATGCCGAAATCGAACACCTTCGCGACGCCGGCGCCCGTGACCATCACGTTGCCCGGTTTGAAATCCGAGTGCACCACGCCCGCGTCGTGCGCGCGGCGAAGGGCATCACCCATGCCTTCGATCAGCGGCCAGGCTTCCGCGAACGGCAGGCCATCGCGGGCGCGAGAACGGATGAGCGCGCGCAGGTCGCTGCCTTCCACGTATTCCATCGTCATGAAGACGTTCGTGCCGTCCTTGTCGAAATCGTAGACGCGCACGATGTGGTCGTTGGCCAGCTGCTGCGCCCGCCGCGCCTCGCGCTGCAAGGCCACGAGCGCGTCGGGGTGCTTGCGGAATTCGTCGTTGAGCACCTTCACCGCCACGTACGGATCGCGGTCGCGCGCTTCCACCTTGCGCTCGTCGCGGGCGAGATAGACCACGCCCATCCCGCCGCGGCCCAGCTCGCGCTCCAGGAAGAAGCGGCCCTTCAGCACGTTGCCGACCGCCGGGCTCTCGCCCTGGGCCAGGTCGGCGATGCGGTGCCAGCCCTCGCTGGAACCCTGCGACGACGAATGGGTACCCGTGCCGGTGCGCTCGCCCTGGTGATGCAGCGGCTTCACCACCGTGCGATCGCCGTCGTCCTGCAAGGGCGCGAGGCGCGTGGGGTCGTTCGGATGCATGCTCATTCCTCCATCTCGTCGAGCCGTACCACCACGGCCGACACGTTGTCCCGGCCCGCGCGTGACAGCGCGCCGCCGACCAGCCCCTGCAACAGCGCCTGCGGGGCGGCATCCCGCCGGCAACAGGCTTCGATCTCGGCATCGCTCAATTCCTTGTTGATGCCGTCGGAACACAGCACGAAACACATGCCCGGCCGGCGCGGACTCACCACCCAGTCGACGTACAGCCGTTCTTCGGCACCCACCGCGCGGGTCAGCACCCCGGGCGCGACCGCCGGCGCGGCCTGTCCGGCGAAACGCGTCACGTCGGTACGGTCGCCATGCACGTGGTCGCGGGTGAGCAGTCGAAGGCGTCCGTCTTCGAAGCAGTAGGCGCGGCTGTCGCCCACCCAGCCGCACGCCACCATGTCGCGGGAATGCACCAGCACCACCACCGTGGAGGCGATCGCGTCCACGCGGCGTTCGCGCGCGGCATGGCGCAACAGGCGATTGATATCCATCAGCTCGTCCTCGATCGCCTCGATCAGGTCGCTGAGATCGGCCCGCGCGGACAGCGCACCGAGCCGTTGCGCGATCAGGCCGCTCGCATAATCGCCGGCGGCATGGCCGCCGAGCCCATCGGCCACCATCCACAGGCCGATCCGGTCGGCGACGAGGATCGCGTCCTCGTTATGCCGGCGTACGTGGCCGGTGTCGGTACGACCGGCGGAAACATAGGGAAAGCTCATGCGATGTCCTCGGAGCGGCACAGGTGGCGAAGGCCCTCCGACAAGCCCGCCACCGCCAGGCCTCGGAAAGGGTCGGCGTCGTGCCAGAACAACGCGCTCGCGTCATTGCCCGACGCCGTGGGCAACGAAGGCGCGCCGGCCACGCGGGGCACGGGCAGCGATGCCACCGCGTCGTCCACCTCGTGCACGCTCGCACCCGCGACCGCCAGGTGCAGTGCCACCTCGGCCGCGGCGAACCACACCTCGTCGGTGACGCCGTGGGACAGGGGTGCGGCGACGGTCAACGGAAACACCCGCCCGACGCGATCGCGTGACGGCCCCACCACGCCGACCCACGATGCCTCGCCGCAGGGACCCGCGGCGATCACGAAACGCAAGGGCCGCATGGCGAGGAAGGCCTCGGGCCACGCGTCGCCGAGTCGCGACGCGTTCGCGATCAGCGATTCGCGGCAGGCCGCGTCCCAGGGTTCGACGAAGGCGGCGGGCAAACGCCGCTGCACGAAGTCGCCCGCGGCAGGCAACTTGCCGTACCAGCCCGCGACGGGCGTCCTCATGCCGGACACCGGAAGCGATGCACGCTGGTATCGCCGAACGGATTGCGCAGGCTCGCCGCCTCGACGTCGATCGCGGCATGCACGGTACCGAAGTCGAATCCCGCGCCGAAGCGCGTTTCCGTGCGACGTTGCAAGGAGGCGGCGTCCAACGCGTGGAACAGGCCCCACTCCCCCGGGTACTCGAGTACCGGCAGTGCCTTGCCCTCGGTATCCCATGCGCTGATCCGGGTCAGGCCCGGCTTCGGGCCCGGCCAGTGCATCGGCATGGGGGCGGAGGCGTCGCCGGCCTTGTACTCGAACGACTGGCCATCGACTTCCACGGTCAACCGGCCGATGCCGGACGGCGGCGTGCCGATCGACAGCGTGAACGCCACGTCCGGCTGCGGTCCGTCGCGGAACCACACCTGCCGGATCGTGTCGGCCAGTTGCGCCTGCGCCAGCAACGTGGCGCTTCCATGGGCGCCGTCGCGGAAGGTCCAGTTCGCACCGCCGGTGTCCACGGACTTCGCGAGCGTCTGCCGGAAGAACGCGTCGAAGCGGCCGCCAGGGCCGAACAGACGGCTGAAATCCTGCAAGGGCACGTCGTTGCGGCTTCCCGCCGTGAAGGGATAGCGCCCCTGCACGACCATCGCGCAATCGTTGCCCGCCGCCTGGCGGAAGCCGTCGTTGAGCGCGCCGCTGGCGTCCTTGTCCACCAGCGACTGACTGCTGCCGACCAGGCCGCCGAGCCAGTCCGAGAACGGCGCCGGCAATTGCGCCGTTTCCTGCCGGGCCGACAGGAGCGACGGATCGCCCTGCCCGGGCCCGTCGGTGCCCGGTCGCTGGGCGAGCAGCGCCTTGCTGACCTGGTCCAGCGATGCGAGCACGCGATCCAGCGGCGTGGCGCCGGGCGCGCCGTCGGTGAGCTGGTTGATCGGCGCGAAGTGCTCGACGATCGGCGCATCCGGCCGATCGGTCGATGGACGCTTCGTCGTCGGCCCCGCGGCTTCGGCGACGATGCGCGCGACTTCGCTGCGCCGCTTCACGTCGTCGATGGCGCGTTTTTCCGCGTTCGCCGCCACGCGATCGCCCACGTCGGGCGCGTTCTGCCGAAGCAGGTCGGTGGTGTTGTCGCGGATGAGCATCAGCAACGCCTTCAGCGGCGAGCCGGGCCCGGACAGGCGTGACGCCACGCCGCTGGCCTGCTGCACGTTCGCCACCGGCTGCAGGGCCAGGTCGCCGATGAGGTCGTCCCACGCGCGGATGTAATCGGCCGCGTAAAGCGTACGTACCTGCGCCGCCAGCGAGGCGCGACGCAACGGGTCGTCCGCTTTCGCGCCGAACACCCAGTCTTCCTTGACGAAGCGCGACACGGCCGCGGCGATCCCGCCACCGTTGCCGATGCCCGACACCGGCGCATCGCTGACCATCTCGGCGAACACCGGACGCGTGTAAAGGGCCGGCAACGGGCGCGACAGCGGCGCGCCGCTACGACGGCGAAACACGTCGCCGAGCAGGCCCAGCGTGCGATCCAGGCGCACGGCTGCGTCCTGCCGGGTTTCGGCGGTGAGCTTCAATCCACCGTAGATCAACGTGGCCAGGTCCGCCGCGCGCAGCGAGGCCCGGGCGGCATCCACCAGCGACGCGTCCATCGGCAACGCGCGCAGGTGGTCACCACTTTCGAACAGCACGCGGAAGTGACCCTGCAACGCATCGACCAGCGCGTCCTCGTTGGGAAACACCTCGCGCCAGCGTTCGGCGGCCAGCAGCACGAGCTCGTCCACGTCGCGGTGTTCCGGCTCGCCGAGCATCAGGTAGCCCTTGAGTACGTCGTAGAGGCGCTGCGGTTCGTCGGCCGATGCACGCAGGCCGTCGCGGAACTGCATGGACAGGCCCGGTATCACGCTCGCGTTGATCTCGCGTTCGTAGGCGCCGCGCACCTGCGCTTCCACGGCATCGCCCTGGAACAGACCGAAACGCATCGACAGCGGCCGCTCGTCACGCACGCCGGCCGCCGCCTGGTCCGCGCGAGCCAGCACGTCCAGGCGCTGCAAGGCCTGGGCGTAGTACGGGCGCAACGCCGCGGGCTGGCCCGGCTCGCCGGGAAAATCGCGGAGCACCTGGTCCACGCGGGCGATGAAATCCGCGTTGCGCCCGTAGCTGGTCGCCATGCCCACGAGCAACGCGGCCGTCAGCGTGCCGACGCCGGCAATGGCCGCCGCCTCCAGCACCCGGCGACGACGAAGGGCTCCTGGATCGGCACCGACGAACCCGGCTTCGGGCAGGATCGTTTCGCGGAACAGGCGCTCCACGAAATACGTGCGGCGCGGCGTGCGTTCGGCGGCCGGGACGCCGGGACGCACGCCGAAGGCGCGGCCCACCACCGACAGCACGCGGTCGATGGGCGTGCCCTCCTGCGTGCCCGAGGTGAGGTATACGCCGCGCAGCACCGGCGAACGGCCATAGGCGTGACGGGCGAACACGCCGCCGACGAGCGGCTGCGTCGCATCGCGCAAGGCGCGCAATTGCTGCGGAAACGACAGGATGCGCGTGCGCCGGCGCACGTCGCGCTCGGCGTGCATGCGTTCGATGAGCCGGGCATCGACACGCTCCAGCAGCGCGTCGAACTCGGCGCCGAAACGCGACGGCGCGCTGCCGTCGACGCTCTGCGACGCGTCGAAGGTCATGCCCCACACCTGCGAGCGCGACGAGGGGTCCAACGCATCGAAGAATTCGCCGAACCCCGAGGCGAGATCGACCTTGGTCAACACGAGGTAGACCGGCACCGCGATGCCCAGCCGGGTACCGATCTCGTCGAGCCGCTCGCGTAGTGTGCGAGCATGCCGGTCGCGTTCAGGGTCGTCCATCGCCAGCAGCTCGGCCACGCTCATCGTCAACAGCACGCCGTTGACCGGCCGACGGCGGCGATGTCGGCGCAGCAGGTCGAGAAAGGCGTCCCAGGCCTTCGCGTCGGCCAGGGGATCGGAATCCTGCGTCGCGTAACGCCCCGCGGTGTCGAGGAACACGGCCTGGTCGGTGAACCACCAGTCGCAGTGGCGCGTACCACCGATGCCGCCCACCGAGCGCTTGCCGGTGCCCTGCATCAGCGGAAAGTCGAAACCGGAATGTTCCAGCAACGTGCTCTTGCCCGACCCCGGCGCACCGATGACGAGATACCACGGCAGGTCTTCAAGGGTGCCGCCGCCGTCGCGACGCTTGCGCAACAGGGCCAGCGCCTCGGCGAAGCGCTTGCGCAACGCCTCGCGCTCGGCATGGGCCCGCGCATCCGCATCAGTGCGCACCGGATCGGCCTGCGATGCCAGTTCCTGTTCCATGCGACGCGCGCGGCGGCGGGCCAGCGCGTGGCGCAAGGCGAGCACGCCCAGCCAGACGACGGCAACGAACACGATCACGCCGATGCGCGCGGCGACACCCGCCAACGGCTGGCTGTCGCCGAAGCCGAGCCAGGGGCCGCCGAACCAGACGATCAGGCCGCACAGCACGATGCCCAGCGCCGCATGGAACCAGGGATTGCGAAACACGTTCTTCATCCCGCCTCCGGAACGAACAGGATGTCCACGCGGCGGTTGCGCGCGCGGTTCGCGGGAAGCTCCGCGGGCGTCGCCACCGGTTGCGAATCGCCGGCACCGCTGGTCTCGACGCGTCGCGGATCGTCGAGCTGCTTCACCAGGATCGCGCCGACGTTGCGCGCACGCGCCGTGGACAGCTCGAAGTTGTCCTTGAAGCGCAACGAACGGATCGGCTGGTCGTCGGTATGCCCCACCACCACGATGCGGCCGCGCACCTGGTTCAACGCCTTGCCAACGCGACCGATCAGCGCCGCCTGCACGGGCGCCACGTCGGCACCTCCGGAGGGGAACATCTCGGTGGCCGCCAGTCGCAGCACCGTCTGGCCATCGGGCCTCTCGTCGATGGCCAACGCGCCGTTGCGCGCATCGTCGCCGAGCAGGTCGCGCAGGCTCACCGGGGCCGGCTTCGCCACGACCGCCGCCGCGGGCAGCGGCACGCCACGCAAGCCGATGGCGGCAAGGCGCGCATTCACCGGCTCGCCGATGCCGTTGAGCCTTTCGTGCAGGTAGATCCAGGTGCCGAGCAGGATCACGGCGGCGGCAAGTCCCGCGATCCATACCGGCAGGCCACGGCGCGGCCGCAGCGGCCGGTCGAGTCCGCGCCAGCGGGGCGACAGCTCCGCCGGCGCGGCCGAACGATACGCGGCGATGCGACGGTAAAGGTCTTCGCGACGGTCGGCCAGCCTGGCCAGCCCACCCGACTCCACCAGGTAACGGCCGCCGAAACCCAGCGCGAGGCACAGGTACATCATCTCGACAAGGTCGATGTGCCGGACCATGTCCTGGCACAGGCGATCGAGGATCACGAAGAATTTCTCGCCGCCGTAGGTCTCGTCGTGAAAGGTCACCAAAAGCGTCTGCCGTTGCCAGCCGGTGTGTTCGCCCCACGGCGAATCGAGCACCGCCTCGTCGAGCATGGTGCACAGCACGTAGCGTGCGGCGACGCCCGTCTGCGCGTCGAAGCCGGCCTGCGACGCCATGGCATCGAAACGCCGGATGCCGGCGACGGCACGCTCGCGTAGCAGCGCCATGTCCGGCATCTCCGCGCTGGTGCGCAACTGCGCGGCCAGCAGCAGCAACGGATTGGCGGCACGCACCAGCGGATTGCCGCCGGCGGCCGGCAACTCGCGCGCGGATTCGGGGATCGATGGCGCGGTTTCGCGCGTCGCGCGCGGTACGCTGTCGCCGGGTGGCGGCATGGCCGCGCGCACCACCGTGGCGTCGTCGTCGCGAGGAAGCCTGGGTTCGATGGGCATCGGTCAGTTCCTCACCGCCCACAGTTCCAGCGCGAGCCCGTCGAAGCCGTTGCCGAAGTGCAGGGCCACGCCGCCCGACGTGCGCAGCGTCTTCCACATGGGTGAGCGGGTATCGAGCTCGAAATACTGGTAACCGGACTGGTACGGGATCTGTCGCGGCGCCACGGGCAGCGACGCCACGGCGATACCCGGCAGTTGCAGGTTGACCAGGTCGCGGATCTTCTCCACCGGCCCGATCTTCGACTGCGTCGGCAGGCGCCGGCGCATGTCCGCCGCCGGGATATCGGCCTTGGCCGCGAGCACGAACGACGCCCCGTCGAGCAAGGTCGGGTCGGGCACGGTACC